>JBKHAJ010000256.1:0-4757 GCA_046542935.1 Spirochaetia bacterium
CGATACGGTCATCGCCGCCCTCCTTCACGATATTCTCGAGGACACCGAGGTGTCGCGGGTGGAAATGCAGCAGCGCTTCGGCAAGGAGATCGAGAACCTGGTCAACGGGGTTACCAAGATTTCCATCGTCAAGGCTAAGAACAAGAGCAACCAGGAGGCGGAGACCATTCGGAAGATGCTCTTCGCCATGGTCAAGGACATCCGGGTGATTTTGATCAAGCTCGCCGACAAGCTCCACAACATGAGGACCCTTCAGTATCTCGCCGGAAACAAGCGGAAGACCATTGCCCGGGAATGCCTCGATATCTACGCCCCCCTAGCGGGCCGACTCGGAATCTCGTGGGTCAAGACCGAACTCGAGGACTTGTCCCTCAAGCATCTCCGCCCCGATATGTACCATGAAATCAAAGCCCATGTGGACGCACGAAAGAACGAGCGGGCGGAATACTTGGAAGGGATCAAGCGGGCCATCTCCGAGGAGGCGGCCAAAGAGGACATCCCGGTGGACGTGACCACCCGGGCAAAGCACTTCTACTCCACCTACTCGAAGATGAAGAAGAGCAACCGCCCTCTCGAAGAGGTCTACGATCTTTTGGGAATTAGGATTCTCTGCGAGACCGCTAATCAGTGCTACACCCTCTTAGGACTGGTCCATCGACTATGGCTCCCCATCGAGGGGCGTTTCAAAGACTACATCGCCATGCCCAAGGCGAACCAGTACCAGAGTCTCCATACCACCGTTATGCTCGACGACGGAAAGCACATTGAGATCCAGATCCGCACCCACATTATGCACTGGACCGCCGAATACGGGGTCGCCGCCCACTGGCTCTATAAGGAGGATGTCCGCCCCGAGAGCATCAACTACCGGGAGCTCGCCATTATCAACAAACTCAAGAAGTGGAACCGCACCCGCTTGAGCTCCGGCGAGTTCTTAGAAGAGATCAAGCGGGAGCTCTTAGAGGACTCGATCTATCTGTTCACCCCCGAAGGAGATATCGTGGAGCTTCCCCAGGGCTCGACCCCCATCGATTTTGCCTATCACATCCACACCGAGGTGGGGAATCACTGCGTAGGGGCCAAGGCGGACGGTTCCATCATACCTCTGAACAGCCCCCTCTCCAACACCCAGGTAGTGGAGATCATCACCAATACCAACGGCAGGCCTCACCTGAACTGGCTCCGGTACGCCAAGACCTCCCGGGCCCGGTCGAAAATACGGTACTGGCTGAACAAACACGACGAAAATCTCATCCTCGAAAAGAATATCGTCGCACGGAAGAAGGAAGAGGAAAAGGAAGCCGCCCGGGAGCGGGAAAAGGAAACCCAGACCGCCGCCTCCGAAAAGGATATCGTCAAGCAGTTCATGGACCGCAACAAGATGGGGTTCAAGATAGGAGGCGAGAAAAACATGCTCATCCGCCTCGCACAGTGCTGCAACCCTTCCACCGGCGACGACATCATCGGATACATATCCCGGGGGCGAGGAATCATCGTTCACCGCAGGAATTGCCCCAATCTGAAGGGAATAAGGGACTTCGAAGAGCGGAGCATCATCGTGGAATGGGAGGCGGTTTCCCCGAAAGCCACCCGGCGGTTCCGGGTAACCGCTCGGAGGACCTCCGACCTCTTTTCGGAGATCGAAGGGGCGGTCCGCAAGTACAAGGGACACCTTATCGAAGGAAAGCTCGAGGAGGACGATAGGGGAAACCTGGCCGGAAGCTTTACGATGGAGCTCGAGAAGTCCGGGGACTTCAAGAAAGTACTGAAGAGCATCCGCACGGTACCGACGATCATCAACATCTTTCCCGCGGAACCTCGGCACGCCGAAACCGCCCGATAATGCTCCCGATCTCGGGGACTCTATCGACTGCTCGGACAATAATACTCACATCGCCACGATCCGGTTTTTTCCCAACTGTTTGGCCCGGTACATCCGTTTGTCCGCCTCTTGTACCAGTCCCTCGGGGCTGTGCCCGTCGAGCTCCGCAACGCCCCCGCTTATGGTCACCTCGATCTCGACCGGCCGGAGCCGCTCGGTTATCTCCCGGCGGATCCGTTCCGCCACCTGGACCGCCCGGCCCCATTCAGTGCGGGGCAGGATAAGCAAGAACTCTTCACCGCCGTACCGTCCCGCGATGTCCGAATCCCTGCTTATCTCCCGGAAAATTTCCCCGACTCCTTTGAGGACCCGGTCCCCCAACTGATGTCCCCGGAGGTCGTTTATATTTTTGAAATTGTCCAGATCGAAGAGGACGACGCTCAAAGGGGTTCCGTACCTCCTGGATTCGGCGGTAATTCGACCGAGCATCTCCTCGGTGTACCTGCGGTTATACAAACCGGTCAGAGAATCGGTAATAGAAACCTCGAGGAGCCGGCTGCGCTCCTTCTCCAAAGCCTCGTTGGCCTTTGAGAGCTGCTTTGTCCGGTCCTCGACCAGCCTCTCGAGACGCTCGTTGAAATCCCGGGCCTCCCTGAACCTCAGGAATGACCTATGGGCGAATTTCCCCAGGGCCCGGTTGACCAGCAGAAACCTTCGAGCCAGGACGAGGGAGAGCCCCAACGAAAACTGGAAGAGCACCAGGTAGTCCAATTCGGGGACCCAGGGAACCCTATCGTGGCTCATGAGGATCCCATAGAAGACCAAGATCGAAAGGGGCAGAAAGGACAACAGGAGAATCCGGGCCTCCATATTCCTTCGGATACTCGATCGGATCAAAAGGGTCCCTAGGATGAGGACCGCGAGGATTGAGATCCAATCGAGAATCCCGTAAAGACTCGGGAGCTCCACAAGTCCGCTCGCGGGACCGATAATCCCGAAAGCGAAGGCCCCAATGAAGGCGACCAGCACCGAATTAGTAAGCCACCTGAGACGTTTTTCGACGACCGTTCTCAAGAACAGGGCGATAAAGACGGGAATGATGCTCGTCGATAAGACTTTCACATACTCCCACACCAGCGGATTGTCGATAATCCCGGTCCTGACGTGGGCCTGGCAGAGTACCCTCAAGATCAGAAAGAAGGTTGTAAGGCTGATGTACAACGAATTCCTTTGGCTCCGGTTCAGCAAAAAGACCACCAGGAAAATAATGCTGATGCACAAAGATACTATCGAGATGATCAAGGGCAGGATATCCCTCCGAAACATCCAGCTCTGGATGTCGAAGCCCGAACCAAGGATAACGGTCCCCCATAAGCCTATATCCCTGTAATCGGAAGACACCCGGACTGCGAGCTCCCTTTCCGAATAATCCGGGGGAAGCTCGACTAAATGCCAAGGCCAGCCCACGAAATCAGGCGGGTTTATCTGCCCGAAGGAGTATATCGAGGTTCCGTCGAGGAAAAACTCGGCATTCAGATCGATGCTGAAAACGTAGAGCCGGGGATCCCGGTACTCCCCCGCCGGGAGGCGGATCCGGTACCACACCATAGTCCGCCCCTCCCTGCCCGGAGGATTGCTCGGAAATCCCGCAGCCTTCCATGCTCCGTCGGCCGGCGGTGTCTCGGCACTGCTCCAGAGGTACTCCCATCCGTCGTCCAGGAAGGTAAGCTCCTCCGCCTTAGGCGCGGTCCAGCCCGGAACCGTCGCGGCAAACAGCGAGACTGCGAGGATCATCGGTTTTAGACGGGGGACCATGGAACTTAAGCATATACCGAGGGGTATATTTCTGCAAATAAAAAATGATAAAATCGCCGCATGAAAGGAATAGGGATTATCGGATACGGTAACATGGGCTCCGCGATCGCCCGCGGATTGGTCAAGAAGGGGATATTCCCCGGCATATATGAAAAATCTCCGACCCGGGCGGAGGCGGCCCGGACGGAAGCGGAGGAAATCGAGGTCTTCGGTACCCTCGAAACCCTCGTAGGGAATGCCCGAACCCTGGTCCTCGCAGTCAAGCCTCAGGATTTTACCTCCCTCCTCGGCAAGTTGGCTCCTCTCGTCCGGAATAACCGCTTTATCTCGGTTGCCGCGGGAATTCCCCTTCGCCGGATAGAGAAGGACTTGAAAACCGAAGAGGTCTGCAGGTTCATGCCCAATCTCGCCGCCGCTGTGGGGAAATCGGCGGTGGGGGCCGCCTTCTCCGCGGGTGCCTCCGAGGAGTTCGTCTCCGAGGCACTCGGCGTGGCCGAGGTGATCGGTACCCCGTACAGACTCCCGGAACGGCTCATCCCCGCCTTCACCGGCCTGTCCGGATCGGGGATCGCTTATGTCTTCGCCTTCCTCCATGCCCTGAGCCTCGGCGGGGTCAAGGCGGGGATAGATTATACGACTTCCCTGGGTATAGGTTTGGATACCATGGAAGGGGCGGTGGAGGTCCTGAAACAGGGCGGGGCCAATCCCGCCGAGATGCTCTCGCGGGTCGTCTCCCCCGCGGGAACGACTATAGCCGGGGTATCCGCCCTGGAGCACGGCGGCTTTACCGGAGCGGTGATGGACGCGGTGGTCGACGCCGCCGACCGTGCCGCGGAGATGGAGAGCTAGTACACCAAAGATTGGTGTTTTCCCCGATCTTCGGCTTCTAAATCATTCCCCCTAAGGCCGTTGGTTCATGGTACGATCCCTTGTGGAGGAAAAAAGCAGGTAAACCCATACGACCTTATAAATTAGGACAAAAAAACCCCAAGCTTCGGGGCAGCAGCGATTTCTCCTGGCCTCTCTACCCCGAATCTATATACTTTATGAATAAGACTCTAATTTTAGGGAGCACGGTAATGACACAAGACGATGTAATGAATGAGCTCGACGTCATAAT
>JBKHAJ010000257.1:0-4732 GCA_046542935.1 Spirochaetia bacterium
TCTCCTCGAAATCCCACAGGGCAGAAGCGTGGAATCGATAGTCGCGGTCGGCTACCCCGGAGAGACGAAATCACCCCATACGGGGGAAGATTTGTCTTTCGACAAGGTCCATTTTAACCGATATTAGAACGAAGAGGCTTAGGAAAGATGCCTATGAGTAGTGACGATTCAATGAACGCTTCGGAACAAACGACATTGTCCCCTGATGAAGCGCGGGCTATCGAGGAGCGGCTCAATCAGCTGGCGACCCAGGTAACCGATCCGCTCATAGCCGAGGCGGTCAAGGAAATAAAGGACGCCTTCCAATTCCGTAAACTCTCCTTAGCGGACCTGGCTTACCGGGACCGGGAAACCGGCCTGTTCAACCGTCTGTACCTGGAATCACGCCTGGAAAACGAGGTGGTGAGGGCCAAGAGGTACAAACACCCCCTCTCCCTTCTCCTGCTGAAGATCTCCACGGGGGTCCGCCAAGCGGCTCGAGCCTGCGCCAAGGAGTGCAGGAAGAGCGACACCGCGGCTCGATTCGATCACGTCACCATTGCGATAATCCTTCCCGAAACGCCCCTTGAGTGCGCGAACAGGGTCGGGGAAAAACTCGATGATTTTATCGTAAAGAACACCCCGGGCAATAAGGGCGGAGATTATACCCTGCACATCGGCATCACGGCGGTATCTCCGAACAGACAGCGCCCGGAGATGCTCCTCGACGCGGCCGTGAACGCTTTAGAGAAGGCGGAAGAACGGGGCGAGCTTATACACATCGCCCCGTAACCGCGCTATTTCTTGAAAAGGTTCTGAAGATCTTTTACTACATCCTTGAGCTTTTCAATTTCCAGATGATAAAAAACCTGCTTACCCTTCCGCTCTCGTGAGAGATACCCCGCCATGGTCAGCATCTTGAGCTGCTGGGATACATTGGAATGCTTCCCGCCGATGGCTTCGACGATATCGTTGACGCAGTAATCGCCGTCGGTCAGGAGGCACAGGGTCTTGAACCTGAGTTCGTTGGAGAAAAGCGAGAACATTTCGAGAATTTTCTCGCAATTCTTGTGCTTCGTAAAACTAAAATCTTTGCTCATATACACACCTCGGTCATAAAATTTGGTCTACAATATTGTGGGTAATTCTTCTTAATATCAATACTTGTATATATTATCTTAAAATGAAATAAAAAAGTCAAGTGGTTTCGAACCCTATACCGCAGATTTTTATATCTACTAGAAATATTCACGGCACCTGCTCAAAAAGAGCTCGGCCGCCCGGTCTCCGGGGTTGCCCGCGAGGACCCGTTCGAAATGTTCCGCCGCTTCGTCGATTCTGCCGTCGCAGAAGAGGTCCCATCCCTTTTTATAGTCCCCGTTCACCGCGATCTTCCGGTCCCGGACCTCCCGGTCGCTTCCGTCGAGCACCTCGTAAACCGAAACCGGTATCGTTTTTCCCCTTACCTGGATAACATCGAGAAACCGGGTCTCGAAGGCATCCGGGTCCTCCAGACGCTCCATGATTTCCTCGCTGACCAGGATATCGGCGCCGTAGACCTTGGTCAGCTCCTCGAGACGGGAGCCCAAGTTTACGATATCGGAGATAACCGTGGTCTCCATACGCTCATCCTCGCCGATGGTCCCGAGCATAACCTCTCCGTAATGGATTCCGATTCCTACCGTTACGGGATTCCCTCCGATTTGGTGCGCGGAATTCTGCTTACGCAGGGCCCGCTGCATTTGTACCGCCGCGGTCACCGCGCACCCCCGGGTGCAGGGAAAAACGGCCAGGATCGCGTCACCGATGTACTTATCGATGACACCCCCGTGCTCCCGGATGATAGGGACTACCTCTCCGAGGTAACCGTTCAAGAAGTGAAAGGTCTCCTCGGGGCCGAGGAGCTCGCTGTGGCCGGTAAAATTACGGATGTCGGCGAAGAGGATCGCCATATCCTGGACCCGGTTATCGCCGAGTCCTACGTTGATGATGTCCTCCCGGTCGAGGAGGTTTAAAAATTCCTTAGGCACGAAGCGTTCATAGGCACGGACGGTCCGCTCGAGCCGGTCATGGGAAAGGCTCAGCTCGTTTGTCCGCCGAGCGACCATCTCCTCGAGGTAGTCTTTATACTTTTTGAGCTGGACGTGGGTTGCCACCCGGGCCTCCACTACAGGAAGACTGAAGGGTTTGGGTATATAATCCACGGCGCCGAGCCCGAAACCGTAGGTCTCGTCCTCCTCCTCGATCTTTTCGGTTATAAAGATTACGGGAACTTCCTTGGCCCCCTCGATTTGCTTGATCCTCTCGCATACCTCGTACCCGTCGAGGCCGGGCATGACCACATCGAGGAGAATGAGGTCGGGAAGCTCCCCTCCGCTCAATATGTCCAGGGCCTCTTCGCCGCTCTTCGCGGCGGTAACCTTGTACTTCTTCTTCAAGGCGGTGGAAAGGGTCTTTACATTCTCGGCGGCGTCGTCCACGATGAGAATCCTGGCCTCCGCTTCCGGACTGCTGTTCATGAAATCATCCTCCCTTTAGCCGGATGTGCGTCTTATCCATAGTCACGAATCTTTCGAGTAACCATTGCGGTCCCCGTGGTATCTTCCTGTTTGACGAAGAGCTCGGGGTATACTACAGTATGGATTACAAAACGACAAGGAGCAGTCCATGAGCCTTCACATAGGGGCCGAGCAGGGCCGGATAGCGGATACCATTCTCCTCCCGGGGGATCCCCTCCGCGCCAAGTTCATCGCCGAGGAATTCCTAGACGCCCCGGTTCTCTACAACGAGATCCGCGGTATGTACGGCTATACCGGAACCTATAAGGGAAAACGGGTATCGGTCCAGGGGACGGGAATGGGAATCCCCTCGATCTCTATCTACACCGAAGAGCTCATCCGCGACTATGGAGTAAAAACCCTGATGCGGGTCGGCTCCTGCGGCAGCGTCCGAGAGGAGATACGGCTCCGAGACATGATCCTCGCCATGGGGGCGTGCACCGATTCGGCGGTCAACCGTAACCGCTTCGCCGGCCGGGACTTCTCACCGGTAGCGGATTTCGGCCTCCTCAAGACAGCTCATAATATTGCCGAAGAGAAGGGGCTCCCCGTACACGTCGGGAACGTCTTTACCACCGACTTGTTCTATCACGACGATCCCGATTACTGGAAGAAGTGGGCGGACTACGGGATTCTGGCCGTCGAGATGGAGACCACCGCCCTCTACACCATCGCGGCGAAGTACGGCGCCCGGGCTCTTACAATCCTCACCGTAAGCGATACCATCATCGACGAGGGTAAGGTGAGCGCTGAGGACCGGCAGAAAACCTTCACCGATATGATGGAGCTCGCTCTAGAAACCGCCCTTCGGTAAGAGAAGGATCAGCAATGGAACGTGTAGGAATACTGAACGCCGGTGCCTGGGGCACGGCGATCGCTTTGAAACTCGCCGAAAAGGGATATCCGGTGACCGTGTGGGAACCCATAGAAGAGGTTCGAAAGGATATAAATCATAGGAAACGGAATACCCGCTATCTGATGGGGGTGAGCCTTCCCGAGAATATTACCGCCGTCGAGGACATAGGCGAGGCCGCCTCCGCGGATATGCTCCTGGTGGCCACCCCCTCGCTGTACCTCCTCGACACGATCAAGCGGATCCTTACCGAGGAGAGTATCATGGAGGGCCGGACCGATATCGGGATCCTCACAAAAGGATTTCTTCCCACCGCGGAGGGGACGAAGCTTATCGCCGAAACCCTGGAAAACTATCTTCCCGGGTTTTACAAGGGAAATCTCGTCTATATCTCCGGGCCGAGTCACGCCGAGGAGGTGGCCCGGGGCAAGATTACCGGACTCATATCCGCCTGCTCGAACGGGCGGAAAGCCATCCGTTTCCGGGAGCTCCTCGCGAGCGAAAACCTTCTCGTTTTCAGCTCTTTGGATATCATCGGAGTACAGGTGTGCGGGGCGGTCAAGAACGTCATCGCCATCGCCTTCGGCATGCTCGAAGCGTTGATGGAGCTCATCGAGGGACTCGGGGACAACACCGAATCGCTCCTCCTCGCGGCGGGACTCAACGAAATCATGACCATAGGCAGAGCGATGGGATCAACCCATCCCGAGACCTTTACCTCCATCGCGGGAGTCGGCGACCTGGACGTTACCTGCCGGAGCCGGTACGGGCGAAACCGGAGGTTCGGCAGGGAGATAATTCTGGACAGGATAAACGAACGCTTTGGGAATCTGGACGACCTCCTCGGGGACATCGGCAGCATCGGCTATCTCCCCGAAGGAGCGGCGGCGCTGAAGCACGTCCAGAATATCGCCCGGGAGTACAAGCTCAAGCTGCCTATCTGTAACGCGGTATACCGGATCCTGAACCGAGAAACCCCGCCGGGTGCGGCCTTCCAGCTCCTCCTAACGGAGCTCAGGGGGATAGCCGCCGCTGAATAGTCCGGGATTGACAAAAGCGGGTATTCTGGTAGAATGTGATCGTTCTATGGTCCGTCGTACGGGCGCAAACGACCTCCCGTATTGACAAAATCGGAGAAATAAGGCATTCTTGGCCTTCAACCGACATGGTGGCTATAGTTCAATTGGTAGAGCACCAGATTGTGGTTCTGGGTGTTGCGGGTTCAAGTCCCGTTAGCCACCCGACGTACCGTTAGGCCTAGGGTTTTGAGGTTGGGCTACGGTATTGTGCGTCCGTAGCTCAGCTGGATAGAGCGCCGGACTTCGAATCCGTAGGTCGCAGG
>JBKHAJ010000258.1:0-4652 GCA_046542935.1 Spirochaetia bacterium
GTCCACGGGGTGAGACTCAACATGCTTGAATTTTCCGGACATTTAGGGATGGAGTGGACGGGAGTACCCTATACCCCCTTCTCGAAACGAAATGCCGGACAAGAAACATAGATTATACAAGGTAAAGGAGAAGAGATAATGAATGTTGGCTTGATAGGAGTAGGAGCGGCGCTTGCTTTTGCCGCGATAGGATCCGCGTTGGGCGCGGGATCCGCGGGTATGGCCGCGGTCGGCGCATGGAAGAAATGTTTTCTGCAGAACCGGCCCGCGCCGTTCATGCTTATCGCCTTCGTCGGCGCCCCGCTGACTCAGACCATCTACGGATTCATACTGATGAATACCCTGCGGGAGGCCGCGGCGGAGACCGACCCCATGATGCTCTTAGGAGGCGGTATCTTAGGCGGAATCGCCATGGGATTTTCCGCGTGGTTCCAGGGAAAATCGGGAGCCGCCGCATCAGACGCTCTTGCGGAAACAGGAAAGGGTTTCGGTAACTACATCATGGTATTAGGCCTTATCGAGACGGTCGCGCTCTTCGTCATGGTTTTTCTCATGGGTGTTGTAGGCTGATCGATCCCTATTTCGCGGACCTTTTTATTAAACCGTCCGTCCGGGCGCGCGCACGGTCCTGATACATGGCGATACCCCGAAATGAAACCGTTGCCGTACACGCCGGCTCGGTAACAATCGGTGGAGACGCTCCCGTCTCCATCCAGACGATGTGGAAGCGTCCGCTCCGATCCGAAGAGGTTTCGCCCGTGCTCACGGCGGTCGAGGAATACCGGGCCTTAGGCTGCCACCTCGTACGGTTCGCGGTTCCCGACCGGGACAGCCTCGGAGTTCTCGGCGAAATCGCCGAACGATCGGTTCTTCCGGTGGTTGCCGACATCCACTTCGACTACACCTTAGCCCTCGCCTGCATGGAGACGAAGATCGCCAAGATCAGGATCAATCCCGGAAACATCGGAGGTGCGAAGAAGGCAGAGGAGGTGGTGCGCGGGGCCGCGGAGGCCGGCAAGGCTCTGAGAATAGGGATCAACGCGGGCTCCCTGCCTGTCGATCTCCGGGATGCACCGAATATTCCCGTAGCTATGGTCCGGGCCGCCGAAAGGGAGCTTGAGATTCTCGAGAAGATGGGATTCGACCAGGCGGTGTTCAGCCTCAAATCCTCCAACATCGAGCACACCCTCCGGGCGAACCTCCTCTTCGCCGGGCGTTATCCCTATCCCCTCCACATTGGAATTACAGAGGCGGGCCCCTTGATTCCCGGAATCGTCAAGAACACCCTCGGCGTCTCCCGGCTTCTCGAAGCGGGGGTGGGAAACACCCTTCGGGTCAGTCTCTCCGATGATCCTGAGACCGAAATAATCGCTGCACGTTCCATCTTATCTGCCGAAAATCTATTAGAGGGGGGACCGGAGATCATCTCCTGCCCCCAGTGCGGCCGGTCGACCTTCGATGTGCAAGGATTCCTGCGGGAAAACCTAAGTACGGTCCAAACGGCGGATAAACCCTTTACCCTTGCCGTGATGGGATGCGCCGTCAACGGGCCCGAGGAGGCCCGGCACGCGGACATCGGAATCACCGGAGCGGGAAAATCGGTTCTTTTTTTTCGAAAAGGGCGTATCGTAGAGAAGGGGAGTGCCCAAGAAGCACCGGAGATACTCAAAAAGCTGATCGAGGAGCTGTAGATGCGGTCCTTAATCCTTATAACCCTTATTCTCGCCGGGAGCACGGCGCTGACGAATATACCCCCCGCCGCGGCCCAGGAGATGAACGAGGTCGAACCGGAAATCCTCGAGCACCCCGCATGGCTCATTCTGGAATACGGAAAACGGGCCATGGACGAAGGAGAGTACGGGGTGGCTCTTAGGTACTTCCGGGAGGCCTTGGCCAAAGAACCGGGCTTTCCCGAAGCGGAGATGCTCATCGGAGACATCTTTTTCGAAGAGGGCAATTTCATCCTCGCCGAACAGCAGTATCAAAAGGGACTCGATCAGGCGCACCAGCTCTACATACTCGAAGAGCGGTATACCATCCTGGAAAAACTCGCCGGGCTCTACCAAGTAACCGGGGACGACGACTACCGAGATGCTCTCGAGCGGATAGTTTTGGAGGACGCCGATTTCAACGCCGCCTTGGAATCGCCCTTGGGGGAAAGGTATCTTGAAATCCTTTCCGAGGACGGCTTCGATTATCTGGTAACCCTGTACCGTCTCGACAGCCACGCCGAGCTGGTTGCCCACTTCCGTTTGGGGATTCTTCATCATGCCGAAGGGGATTACCGGATGAGCACCCTCCACTTTCTCTTTGTGGTTTTGACGGTATTCTCGAAGAGCATCGATGAGCTCAAGTTTCACGATCCGGATTATATCTATGAGAACGCCCGGGAATTTTTCAGGCGGAGCGCGCGGTTCGAGCTCATAACCGAGTACTTCTCCGATACCATGCTCTATCTCAATCTCTACTACTTAGCGGACTCCCTCGTACGTCTTTTGCCCGAAAGAGGAAGAGAGACCTCCGTCGCGCTATTCCGTCTCGTCGAGGAGACAGCGGACACCGACCGGGTACGCCGACTTGCCGCCGGACGTTTGGCGGAGTTCGGGTTCTAGTAGTCCGGCTTGAATCTGGATCGGAAATTTCGTAGTCTACTCCTGAATATTATGGAAAAAATCATCATCAAAGGCGCCCGGGAGCACAACCTCAAGAACATCGATGTCGAGCTCCCCCGGGACAGGCTTATAGTAATATCGGGAATGAGCGGATCGGGAAAATCCTCCCTAGCCTTCGACACAATCTTTGCCGAAGGACAGCGTAGATACGTGGAATCGCTGTCGGCCTACGCCCGTCAATTCTTAGGGAGGATGGACAAGCCCGACCTCGACTACATCGAGGGATTGAGTCCGGCCATATCTATCGAGCAGAAGACCAGCCACCGGAATCCCCGTTCGACGGTGGGAACGGTGACCGAAATATACGACTACTTCCGGCTTCTCTTCGCCCGGATAGGGAAACCCCACTGCCCCCGGTGCGGCCGCCCTATTCAAGAGCAGTCGGTGGACCAGATCATCGATACCATTCTCGATTATCCGGAAGGAACCAGGATTACCATTCTCTCCCCGGTGGTGCGGGGGAAAAAGGGCGAGCACCAGAAAGTTCTAGAGGATGCAAGGAAAGCCGGTTTCGTCCGGGCCCGGGTAGACGGGACGGTAACCGAGCTCGACGAGCCGATCAGCCTCGACAAGAAACGGAAACATTCTATCGAAATCGTAGTCGACCGGATCAAGATAAAGGAGGGGATTCGCAAGCGGGTAGCCGATTCGGTGGAAACCTCCCTAGAGATAGGCGGGGGAAGCCTCATAGCCTTGATCAAGAACGGCTCCGGCGAGCACGAGGAGTTCTTCTCTCAGAAGAACTCCTGCCAGGAGTGTAATATCAGTATCCCCGAGCTCCAGCCGCGGCTGTTTAGCTTCAACAATCCCTACGGGGCGTGTACCGAATGCTCCGGCCTCGGTATGACCCTTGAATTCGATCCCGAGCTCGTTATGCCCGATATGAGCCTGAGCTTCAACGAGCGGGGAATAGTTCCCTACAACCCGGAGGCCGCGTGGCAGCGGAGCTGGTTCGAGGCCCTCTCAAAACACTACCGCTTTTCTCTGGACAAGCCGCTTGAAAAGCTTCCGGGGAAGATCATCGATATCATCCTCCACGGGAGCAAAGACCGGATCGAGATGAAGTACGTGAACCGGGAAAAGACGGGGAAATTCGAATATACGACCCATTTCCCGGGAATCCTGGGCGAGCTCAAGCGCCGCTATCTGGAAACGACCTCCGAGGGAATCAAGGAGTGGCTCGAACAGTTTATGAGCCAAAAGCCGTGCCATGCCTGTATGGGGCGACGACTCAACCCCGCGGCATTGGCCGTGACCGTCGCGGACAAGAATATATATGAATTGACCGCCTTACCGGTAGGGAGATGCCTCGATTTCTTCGAAAACCTCGAGCTTACCGAAACCGAGGGGCATATCGCGGGACAGATCCTCAAGGAGATCGTCTCCAGGCTCAATTTTTTGATCCAGGTGGGTCTCGAGTATCTGACCCTCGAAAGGAAGGCCTCAACCCTCTCCGGCGGCGAAGCTCAGCGGATCCGGCTGGCCACTCAGATCGGCAGTTCCTTAGTCGGGGTCCTCTACATCTTAGACGAGCCGACCATCGGGCTCCATCAGCGGGACAATCAGCGCCTCATCGATACTCTCAAGCACCTAAGGGACCTCGGCAACACCCTCGTGGTGGTGGAGCACGACGAGCAGACCCTGCGTACCGCCGACTACATCGTGGATCTAGGTCCCGGAGCCGGTGTCAACGGGGGCTTCGTTACCGCGGCGGGGACTTTGACCGAGATTATCGACAATCCGAATAGCTTGACCGGGCGTTATCTCCGCGGTGAGAGGTTCATCGAGAACCGGGACGAACGGAGAAAGGGAAACGGCCGAGCCGTCGAGCTCTTCGGTGCCGCCGAGCACAACCTGAAGGAGATCGACGTCCGTATCCCCTTAGGCGTCTTCGCTGTCATAACCGGTGTCTCCGGATCGGGAAAGTCCACCCTCCTCGAGGAGGTACTCTATCCGGCCCTTATGAACAGGATCGGTAAA
>JBKHAJ010000259.1:0-4635 GCA_046542935.1 Spirochaetia bacterium
CTTACGACCAGGGCTTTCCGGCCCCTGCTGAGCCCCGAAGCCACCCAGTTGAGGGCGGCGTCCATGGCGGCGACCCCGGAGTAACAGGCATGCTTCGTCTCGTAGTTGCGCACATTGGGACCCAGCCCCAGGGCGCTGTGGATGTTGGTGGATATAGGCTTTCCGAAATCCACCGATCCCTCGGTCCCGACAACAAGAAGCCCTATCGATTCCTTCTCCTCGTCTCCGACGATCGGCGCCGCCGCGTTACCCCCCATGGTGACGGTGTCCTCCCAGGGGGGATTGAGGCTCCGCTCGTTGATCAGGAAGTCGCTTACCACCTTGTCGGGATCCTTGCCTCTGGCTTCGGCGAGCTCCCTCTGGTCGAGACAGAGGGATGATCCGTAGATGTTGATCTTTTCGATGCCTACTCGTTTCATAATCGATTCCTTTCTTTTGGTGTCTTTACGGTACGTAGGTCAGCCCGCCGGCAACCCGGATGACCTCGCCGTTGATAAAGCCCGCCTCATCGGTAGTGAGGTAATGGACCATTGCGGCGATCTCTTCGCCGCTGCCGATCCGCCTCATCGGGCAGTACTCCATCCATATCTTCTTGAGATTTTCGACCATATGGTCGGTGGTCAAATCGGTTTCCACATATCCGACCGTGACGATATTGGCGGTGATGTTTTTCGAGCCGTATTCACGGGCTATGGTGTTCGTCAGCCCTATCAGTCCCGCCTTGCTCGCGGCGTAATTCACCTGACCGCTGCAGCCCTCCATGGAGAGAGAAGAGATGTTGATGATCCGTCCCTTCCGGTTAGAGATAAAATGCATCAGGAAGCTCCTGATAACCCAGAAAGGCCCCGACAAATTGGTATCGATCACCTCGGTCCATTCCTCATCGGACATGAGAGCGGCTGCGTTGTTCCGGACAATCCCGGCGTTGTTCACCACCGCGGTTACGGTATCGAACTCCGTTATGACTTGGTCGACGATCTCTTCCACCCTCGCCGGAGACTTCACGTCCATCCGGTAGCACTTGACCTGGACCTCCGGATTTATCCGTTTCGCCTCCTCGACGACCTCGACGGCCTTCGCCTCGTTCCCCACGTAGGTAAAGGCAACCCCGTAACCTTCCCGGACGAACTTGAGGACGATAAAGCGGCCGATCCCGCGGGATCCGCCCGTTACAAAAACATTCATACCCTATCCCTCGTAACGTTTGATCAGACTGCAGCAGTTGATTCCCCCGAAGCCGAAGGAGTTCTTGAGCATAAGCCTGACCGGATAATCGACCGGGCCGTCTTTGCACACGTCCAGGTCGACCTCGGGATCCAGCACGTCGATGTTTGTAGTCGGGTGCAGCCGTCCGTGCTTCATCTGCAGCAGTCCTCCGATAGTCTCCACCAGGGGTGAGGCCCAGCAGGTGTGACCCAGCATAGATTTCGGCGCGTTGAGCTTGAGCTTGTAGGCATGATCGCCGAAGGTTTCTTTTACGGCGTTTATCTCTATCACGTCTCCGGCGGGAGTGCCCGTGGCGTGGCAGTTGACGTAATCGACCTCTTCAGGGGCAATTCCGCAGTCCTCTAAGAGACGCTTCATGACCCAGGCTTGTTCCTGCCCGCCGGGGGTAGGAAGGTGATTGGCGTTGGAATTCGCCTTGACCCCTAAGACCTCTCCATAGATCGGGGCCCCTCTCTCCAAAGCGGTTTCCAATTCCTCGATTATGAGAGTACCCGCTCCGTGGGAATAGATAAAGCCGTCCCTCCGTGAATCGAAGGGGCGGGAAGCCTCTTCGGGCTTCTCCATAAACTCCTTTTTCATGACCACCGCGTTGATAATGACCGATGCCTGGATATCCGCGGGGGAGACATCGAAGGGAGCTCCGGCTATGATAGCCCGTTCGGTCTCCCCCGTGACGACATCCCTGAACCCCGCCCGAAGAGCCAGGTTTCCGCTCGCGCAGGCCCCGCCGATGGTAAAAGTCGGACCCTGCAGTCCCAGGATCTCGGTGATAATGGCGGGAACGTTGGGATCAATGGCCTCGACCCCCGCTAAGGGATCGATGAACTCGGGCTCCTCGAAATACTGCCGGGCGTTTTCGAAGACATAATTGGAGTTGAGATTGTGCCCGGGAACGATGATACTCGTTCCGTACCTGTCGAGCTCCCTGCCGAACAGTCCGGCGTCCCGATACGCCTGAAGAACCGAGAGGGCGGCCAAGCGCGCGGAAAAGGTAGTCGAGCGGAAGAGCTTCCGCGTACGTTTGTATGCCTCTTCCCCGAGGTCATCCTTGAACCCTTCGAAGGCGGATTTCCAGTCGTAATCACCTAAATCTCCTCCGATCTTGCATTCGATCCCTGTCATGTCCAGGGTGCGCCACCGGGTTATTCCCGACTTTCCCGCGATGAGATTGTTATAGTAGTCCTCGAGATTATCGGCTAAGGGATTGATGGTGCCTAAGCCGGTTATGACAACGCGTCGTGTTTTCATATGTACTTCCTATCAGTTGTGTATGCTTTTTTCAATCCTGTCAATATATTGAATATTAATGCAGTTTATTCAGCTAAAATTTCTTCGATATCCGCCACCGTCCCCGCCTTCCTGCACCGGATCTTCTTGTAAAACGATTTCCATAATCCGGACAGAACACTCCCCGGACCGGTTTCCAGGTACCTCTCATAGCCGTCCTGCAGAAGGGACTGCTCCTCGTCCACCCATCGGACCGGGGAGACGATCTGCTCGGCGCACAACGCCTTCGCTTCTAAGCCGTCGGTAACGATTCTTCCAGTTACGTTGGCGTAGACCGGCTTTTTCGGATCATTGAACGTGATATCGGTCAAGAATTCCTCGAACTCGTCCCGCGCCGATTTCAGGAGAGGGCTATGAAAGGGACCCGATACCTTGAGACGGACGTACTTCATGGCTCCGGCGGCATCGAAAGCCGATTCGGCCTTGTCCAATCCCTCCGCCGTACCCGCGAGAACGAGCTGAATGGGACTCGAGTAGTTGGCCAGATACACACGGTCCTCTTTCAACCCCTCGAGGACCTCCATGGCCTCATCGTAGGCGAGACCGATAACCGCGGCCATGCCCGCGGGACCTCCGGCGGTGTCGACCTTCCGGCTTTCCCTCTCCATGACGGCCCCACGGGTCTTTACAACGGCGAAAAGGTCCTCCGTCGAGAGAACTCCCGCCTCCCACAGAGCGGAATACTCGCCGAGACTGAAACCGGCGGCCCCGTCGGCTAGGATACCCCTCTCACCCAAGACGATACTCGCCGCGCAGTTGACGACGGTTACGGCGATCTGGGTGTTGTCGGTTGCCTTGAGCTCATCCTCGGTCCCCTCGAAGAGGAGTTTTTCAATATCTTTTTCGGCTACCTCCGAGGCCGTCTCGAAAAGCCGTTTTACCTCCCCGCTCTCTTCGAAAAAATCTTTCCCCATGCCGGGGTACTGAGCCCCCTGACCGGGATAGAGAAAACACGTTTTCATGGTGTCGTTCCTCCAATGGTGTAACTAGAGTGCCTTACCGTAAACCCGGTAGGTCCGGTAACGTTCGGTCCCCCACGCCTCGAGCATATTCCTCAAACCGAGATTGTCCTCGAGGACCCAGGACAGATCGGCCCCTTCGTATCCGAGAGACTTTCCCCTCTCGTAGGTCTCCAGGGCGAATACGGCGTCGATGCCCTTGTTTCGATATTCGGATCGGACCCCCATGATGGCGACCCGAAACATCCGGGTCCGGTTCTTGCCCAAAAGAAGACGGAAGATCCCGAAAGGAAAGAGCCGGCCGTTCATCTTGATGAGGACCTCGTTGATATTCGGAAGAGGGATGGAGAGCCCTACCAGCTTCTCGTCGGTGAAGACCATGAGTGCCAGCTCGGGGCGGGCGATGAGCTTGAGCTCCTCCGCCATTTTATCGAACTCATCCCTCGTCCAGGGGACGAATCCCCAGTTCCGTTCCCAGGCGGAGTTGTAGAGCTCCCGGATTGTCTCCACCTCCTCGTCCAGCCGCTTCATGTCGATAGGTCGTATGGTCAGATTGTTCCGCTTCCTCGAAAGCTCGGTGACCCGCCGGATCTTGTCCGATATTTCCACCTTCCCTCTGAGCAGGCGATAACAGTACAGGTCCCGCTCTTGGGAATAGCCGCACCCCTCGATAAGTACGGGATAGTACGGGGGATTGTAGTTCATCTGGACCATCGGAGGCTCGTCGAAGCTGTCGATGAGAACCCCCAGAATGTGGTTGGTGGAGGGATTCATGGGACCGATTATCCGTTCCATCCCCTTGTCGCGGACCCATTTTTCCGCTTCCGAGAAGAGCGCTCGGGCGATCTCCGGATCGTTCTCACCCTCGAAGAAACCGAAAAAACCGGCCTTTTCGTTGTGGAACTCGACATAATTCCAATCCACGATCGCCGAAATCCGGCCGACCTCTCTACCGTCGCGAAAGGCTTGGAAGTTTTCGATATCGGCGTGACGATAGAAGGGATTTTCCTCGGTGTCGAAGAGCTCCTTCTCGCCGATCAAAAGCGGCGGTACCCAGTTATCGTAGCGGTTCTTCTTACCGCGGTAGATCTTCCAGGGGAAGCGGATAAACTGCTTTAAACCGGCCTTAGTGGTTACCGGCCGGATGGTTACTGACATGTCG
>JBKHAJ010000260.1:0-4561 GCA_046542935.1 Spirochaetia bacterium
CAACGAGGCATAGACGTTTTTCATGAAAAGAAGCTCGTCGTCGAGGTCGTCGAAATAGCCTAAAGAGGTGAACATGTTGATCGCCCCGTCGAAGTACCCGGGACGGACAAAACGACGGACATCCTCGAGTACGAACTCGATTTCTCCGTCGATCTCGGAGGCGGTCTCCCGGGCGGCGTCGAGATAAGCCTGCAGGCGGTCAACACCTGTTACGGAAAAGCCCAGATCATGAAGCTCGACGGAATGCCTTCCTACGCCGCAGCAGGCGTCGAGGACCCGCGCGCCCGGCTCGAGTCCGAGGATATCGGACGCCTTCTCCATCTCCTCCCGGGAGTTAGCCCATCGGTCCGCGGAGAACATAACCGGAGCAAAGTGCAGCCAGAAAGTCTCATCCTCAAACCACGGGGAATTTCCTAACGCCATTCTAACAGTGTAATCGTACGGTGACGGCAAGACAAGCAAGAATTGACAAAAGGCTGGGTATTCCCTACCCTCAAAGCAGCATAGGAGGAAGGAACTGCCATGATTTTCAAACATAAAGATTTAACCCCCGACGTTACGAAGGCGGCCTTCGTCGCCCCGAGCGGCGACGTTATCGGGGATGTGATTTTGGGTAAAGACGCGTCGGTATGGTTCAACGTAACAATCCGCGGTGATATGGCCCCGATCCGGATCGGCGATAACACCAATATTCAAGACAATTCGGTTGTCCATGTAGACACCGATACTCCGACTCACATAGGAAACGACGTGACCGTGGGACACGGCGCGGTCATCCACGGATGCACCGTCGGAGACAGGTCGCTTGTCGGAATGGGGGCAATAATTCTCAGCAACGCGGTTATCGGGAACGAATGCGTAGTCGCTGCGGGGGCTCTGGTTACCGAGAACAAGCGGTTCCCCGACCGGTCGCTCATCATCGGGAGCCCCGCCCGAGCGATCAGGACCCTTACCGACGAGGACGTCGAAAAGCTCAAGGGCTCCGCCGCGAGGTACGTTGAAAAGGCGAAGGCGACTAAGAAGAGCCTCGAGTAGCCGCCTACCCCGAGGCGGTCCGGTCGGGAAGACCGGTTATGGAAGCTGTCAAAATCCGTTCGAGAAACAGCTCCGAACCGTCGGCTATGGTGGTCATCCGGTCGTCCACGTGCATATGGACCTTCCGCTGACTCGTTCCCGCCCCCTCGGCGAGCCTGATAACCTCGGCTTCGAGGGCTTTAACCGCGTAGGCGTGGGCCGCTTCTAACTCCTCGAACCGTTCGACCCTGGGAAGGCCCTGAACCGCGAATCCACCCTCGAGGGTGGGAACGACGTGGGCCCGTTTGACCACTGAAATAAAACTGGTTATCGCTCCGACCGCATTGGCGACATCGGCGTTCGGCGGAATCAGGATCTCCGCATCCACCTTGTTCGGTATCTCCCGGGTAAAGAACCCCACCGGGGCTCCTAGGCCTATAATAGGATGTTTGAACTCAGCGTGGATTCTAAACCGGGACGTTCCCCCTGCAAGGATATTCGCCATTACCGCGTCGCATATCGGACATTCCCCGGAATTCTCGTCGGCGCCCCGAGGTAATTCGAGCTGCTTCCGGATAAGCTCGCCCAACAGGCGGTCGGTGATCCGCCGGAACACCTCCTCGCCGAACTCGGCGGGATCCATCTGTGCACGCCCCGCGACGATCCGAAGGAGCCTTGCTGCGGCCTCGGAATCCCAGAGGTCCATTTCTCCCCTCACGTGGAGGATATCGGTGGGAGTAAGTCCGCACCTCTGTACGACATATTCCTCTTCGAGGCGCGCCGACTGGAGCATGAGCCAGTGCCCGAGGTCCATCCTTTCGGTCAACTCGACGATCGAAGCGGGACCCTTCTCGAGGACCTCGAGGAGTTTTTCCTCGGTACTGTCCGGAAGATTGCTAGGCTCCTTCCCGGTCGCTACGAGAAACTCGATAGGCCGGGTGGTTGCGAGATAATAGTCGAGCTTTCTCTCCACATAGTCGAGGGCACGGGAAATATCGTTCCGGGCCCCGAGCCAGGAGATAGGCGCGATCCGCCTCGGCCCGATGGAAAGCTTCTGGTCCTCCAAGAGGATCTGACTGTCGCCGCCTAAGCCCACTGTGTTCATATCCAAGGCGCGGACATGGGTCCGCCAGCCGCCGACCCTCGCCCCGGTGGGACAGACTTCGACACTGCCGTCACGGATAGTGCCGATGTCCGAGGTAGTTCCCCCGACATCCACGACGGTAGCGTCTTCGAAACCGCTCAGGTATCTTGCCCCGGCTATGCTCGCCGCGGGTCCGGAGAGGATTGTCTCGATAGGCCGTTCCTTCGCCATGGAGGAACTCATCAGACTTCCGTCACCCTTCACCACCATTACCGGAGCAGAGATGTTCCTCTTTTCCAGAGACCGTTCTACATCCTCGATAAACTGCTCGAGGAGGGGGATGATCCGGGCGTTTAAAACCGCCGTATTCGCGCGGACGTAGAAGTTGAGAAGGTCCGAGAGCTCGTGGCCGCAGCAGACGTGGAGTTCGGTGGTGTTCTCGATGACCGCCTTGACCGCGAGCTCGTGTTCCGGATTAACCGATCCCGCGTACCCGGAGACGGCGAAGACATTTACCCCGTCTTTATCACGCATCTTCGCAACGACCCTCTCCACCTCTTCGACATCCACCGGTTCCTGCTCCCTTCCCGCGATGTCGAGGCGTCCCTTTATAACCGCGAAGGACTCGTTGTGTATCTGCCCCGGATCGAAGACCCCCGAAGGCATCAAGAGGAGGCCTACCTTCTGTCCGTATCCCTCCACGATGGAGTTTGTTGCGAGGGTGGTGGAGACCGACACGAGATCGATATCCTTCAAATAGGACGAGTCGAGATTGTCGATAGCCTCGGTGATACCCACGGTAAAGTCCCACTTTGTCGTCAAAGCTTTTGCCCGGGTCAGAACGTTTTTGCCGGCGAAATCGAACACCGCCGCGTCGGTATATGTTCCCCCGGCATCGATGCCCAGCCCCCTGCGCCGGTTTCGTCCGGAATCGGCTGCGGAACCCTCTAAGGAGGCCGAGGGGTCGGCTGCGGTGGGGGTTTCCGCCCCGGATACGACGGTCTCGTCGAAATCCTCCTCCCGCTTCCACACGGGAACGGCAATAAGCCCCTTGCCTTTTGGATCGAACTCGGTCACGTGGTTCGGGGGTACGACAAGAATTTCAGAAGAAAAGCGGCTCGGATCGGGATCGAACATCTTCACCAAGAGATCTTGGGTACCTTCGATATGCTTGTATTCCCATCCGAACTCCTCGGCTAAATCCTTGGCATAGGAACTGTAGGTTTCCTTATCCCCGGCTCCGGTGTCGATAAAGGCGGCCCGGGAATAGTTCTTCTGCCAGCTGCTGTAGAAGCGGCTTATCGCTTCGGCGTTCTTTTCCCCGTACCGCTCGGCGAAATACTCCTTTCCCTTATTCCATAGGGCATCGTCCTGAGGACTCCTTTCCACAGCCCTCTCACCCTTCGGCTGGACCTGTTCCTCGTACCATCCTGCGGAGATGTAATACGACCCCGGACATCCCGCAAACTCCTTCCGATAGGCCGCGTCCGAGCCTAAAAAGAGAGATATGCAGTCGTGGACCCGGGGAATGACCAGGGGCACATCCCGGGAATAGAGCCCCACCGTACCCCGGCCGCAGACTCCGTAGCCTAAGATTATTCTTTCGTACTCTCGGGATTGGGAGACACTATCAATGGCCTCCTGGAGGCGGGCGCGAAGATCGTTGGGAACGTTGTGAAGACCTCCCTCGATGTACGAGGTTTCTATTTCCAAATCGAGCTCGCGTTCGAGCTCGGTTATGTCCACCCTGAGGACACCGCACGCAATAACAATTACTTTTTTGGGTACATCACCGTATGTTGCAGCCACGTATTAACTCCTTCTAACTGTCTTCAATATACCAATTTGCCATTTTCCGGACAACATCACCTACAGTACCGAAGATTGCTAGAAGGCAAACTCATCTCCACCGGAGTCGCCGGGGACCGAATCGGGCGGCTCGGTAATCCCGCTCTCGGATACTTTTTCCCTGACCTCGGCGACGGTCTGCCCGGTCAGCCCCTGTACCACGATCGCCTTGCGTCCCTCCACCGGGCATGCGTGCTCGCAGGAGCCGCAGCCGATACAGATGGAATCGGTTACCTGCGGAGCGGTCAGGTTTCTCCGGTAGGGGACCATAACCACCGCGGCGGTGGGACAGATTTCGGCGCAGGCCCCGCAGGCGGTCTCCTCGGAAAAGACGATACACCGGTTTTTGATGACCCGGGATGTCCCTATCTTGGTGAGCTTCTTTTCGGAGAGCTTCAACGGTCTGAGAGCTCCGGTAGGGCAGACCTGGGTACAGACATTGCACTCGTACTCGCAATAGCCGTAGCGGAAACCGAGCAGGGGGACCGCCAATCCCCGTATTCCGTACTCCAGTCCCGACGGGATAATCACCTTCTCCGGGCAGTGGGCGACGCAGGAGTGACAGCCGGTACACTGCCTGACGAACCGCTCGAGATTCCCCGCCCCCGGCGGCGC
>JBKHAJ010000261.1:0-4511 GCA_046542935.1 Spirochaetia bacterium
CCTCGATATGAAAAGCCGCCAGGCGGTACCGGCGGTCTCGCTCCAGGACCAACTGACCCGGGCGGCTATGGGCTACGCCGAATATCTTGCCGACAACGACGTCTTCGGTCACGAGGAGAACGGGACCCCCGTGGACCGGTGCGAGGCCGAGGGGTATTTCCATTTTTCCGGAGAGAACCTGGCCGCGGGGAACTCCCTGGGAATGGACGGGGCGAACAACCCCGACGAGGCGGCCATCGTATTCGTGAGGCTCCTTATCATCGACGAGGGAATCCCCGATGTCGGGCACCGGGTGAACATTATGTTGTCGGTCCACCGGAGCGTCGGGATAGGGTATGCCAAAAATTTCAACTCCGACTACGTCAATTATACGGTACAGGATTTCGGGAGCCGGTAGCAGCGTCGTGCCGTGCCGGGGATTAGGTGGGCCGCCTCGGCCTTCCTCCGTCCGGAAAGGGCCCCTAGGGCGAATAGAGGCTGCTCTTGAGTCTGCGGACTAAGCTCAGCTTCCGGATCTTAAGAGTCATCTCCTTTTCTCCGGGGAGAATGTTCCCGATGAGCTTGAGCTCGCTGCCGGACCGGTCGATGGTCTTCGGTTTCATGAGGTAGCGTTTCGGCTCGCCCCGGGCGCCCCGGACGATTACTTCGAGAAGATCGCTTTTCGACTGAACGGTCTGCTCTATGAGACGGACCTTTCCGATAAAGTCCACCCCCTTCGCCTCCGCCTTGTCCCCGGCACGGACCACCCCCGGTATGAGCTGCTCTTCGAAGAGGATAAGCCTCTTCCTGACCCGGGCCTCGAGCTCTTCCCGTTCTTCATCGGATATATCCATAGCTTCGACTTGGCCGATAAGCTCGTCGAGGAGCGAATCTCCCCCGGTAAGCTCCGGCGGCCGGGCGGCGGGAATCTTCGGCAGTACCGGCTCGTCCTCCTCGGCGGGAAAGAGGGTGCTCAGAGAGGGGAGACGGGGCTTTCGGGGCGAGAAATCTTGGACTGAGGGAAGAGGCGTTACCCCGGCATCGAGAAGGGCCGCTTCCCAGCCCTCCCGTTCCGCTTCACACAGAAGGTACAGCCCCGGTCCCAGATCTTGCCGGATATAGCGCCGGATTTTAGGATCGTGCTCGATCAAATGACGCCGCTCTTCGTCGGCGGCAAGTACTATTCCCCGATAGAGGGAGATGCTCCTGTACTCTTTCTCCCACGTAGAGAACGTAAAGACCAGGTTCTGAGGGACCTGAGTCCCCGCGAGCTCACCTAAGCGTGCGGCGATTTCATCGGAGGTAAGACCCGATTTAAGTCCCCGGATAAAACTCTCCTTAGTGATCTCGAACTCGGAGTAGCGGTCGTACCGCTTGACCGTTGCGGTCCGGACCAACAGAACCCCCTCCGAAAGGGTTATTTCCGGCTTGACCGTTACGGCGAAGGTAGGCTGCAGGACGAGTTTTGCCCTCCCGGTATCCGCCTCGGCCGCGGCGGCGGGGGAACTCTTTCGGTAGTAGGGGGTGCCCGGGGGAATGCCGCCCCCCGGGGATACCGCCGCGGCGAGGGCCCCCGACGAACAGATGCGCCTCGCTATCTCTTCGGGATTGGTCAGCGGCCACCCGTTCCGCAGGCATATTCCCCGGATCGCCTTTTCCACGGTCGAGAGCGGGTAGAGGGAGTCCGCTTCGAGCAGTTTCAAGAGGGCTTTTAATATCCTCTCTCCTTCGTATCGTCCGGCAAGTTTTGGGGGTATCGCCTTGGCCGCTAACTTAAGCCTGCGCCGTTCTCGGTCGAGACCGTCGAGCTCTTCGGCCGCCGGGGGGAATACTGTAAACCCGGACTCCGACTGTTTAAGAAGTCCGGCATTGGCCAAGACCTCGAGAAGGAGGTGGAGCCTGAGGCCGCAGGGTTCTTCCTCGAAGAGAAGGGGAAACAGATTCTCGAGCTCGTCGATGTAGCGCTTCTTGATTTTCCCGTCGTTCTTGAGCAGGTTTCTTTCCTCGGCAAAGTAGGTGAGCACCGAGACGACCAAGAGGTCCGAGATCCACGGCTCCGGGGGCGGAGAGTCGGACTTTGCCGCCGGGGGAAAGATAGTGTCGGGATGGATCGCCGAAGAGAGGAGGGTACTCTCGAGTAGGGGATTGAGGAGGAGGCGGACCGGTTTATCGCTCCTATCCGACAGGATCAAGAGGCGCTGTTCCAAATTAACCAGGTGATGATGAAGCTCCAGGTACCTATGCTCCCCCTCGAAAAAGGAGGTAAGCTTATCCGGCGAGGGAGATTCGAGGAACCACACGGCAGAAAGGAGCTCGGCATCCTCGGGGGTTATCAACATGAGGATGCGCTTACGGACATCCTCCCTCCCGAGGAGCCGCGCCAAACGATCGATGAGCTCGTGCTTGTTGAAGGGGGTTTTGACCTCGCCGATGTAGTTCCTGACGATTGCAAAGAATTCGGGATCGGGGAACCCTAGAATCAACCGTTTCCACTCTTCCCGTTCCTTCATGTGCCTCCTTCCGGGAGGAATTCCCGAGGGTCCCACAGCTCGATATGGTATTTGTACCCCTGCTCGGTCAAAAATTTCTGCCGGTTGACCGCGAATTCCTCCTCGGAGGTATAGCGGCTGACTAAGGAGTAGAAGTAAGAATTCCGTTTCTTCGGTCTCAAGATTCTCCCTAACCGCTGGGCCTCTTCCTGTCTGCTCCCGAAGGTTCCCGAAACCTGGATTGCCACCGAGGCGTCGGGAAGATCGATGGCGAAATTCGCCACTTTCGATACGACGATCACCTGGATCTCGTGCCGCTTGAAGGCGGAGTATATCTTCTCCCGCTCGGGATTCGGGGTCTTGCCGGTGATGAGCGGAACGCCGAGCTCCCCCGCGATGGTAGTGAGCTGATCGATATATTGACCGATTACCAGGATCGAATCCTCCCGGTGATTGGCGATGAGCTGACGGGCGATTTCGAGCTTCAAGGGATTTTCCGAAGCGATCCGGTACTTCCGCCTTTTGTCGGCCACGGCATAGGGGATCTTGATTTCTTGGGGAAGATCAACCCGTATCTCGTAGCAGTAGGCCTCTGCGATCCACCCCTTCCCTTCGAGCTCCTTCCAGGGCATGTCGTACCGTTTCGGACCAACTAATGAAAAGACGTCGTCCTCTCTTCCGTCCTCGCGAACCAGGGTTGCGGTCAGGCCGAGTCTTCGCACCGCCTGCAGCTCTGCGGTGACCCGGAACACCGGGGCGGGAAGGAGATGGACCTCGTCGTAGATGACCAGTCCCCAATTCTTGGCCCGGAATATCCCGAAATGGGGGAAGTCTTCTTTCTTGTTCTTCCGCCAGGTCAGGATCTGATAGGTGACTACTGTTACCGGCTTGATCTCCTTGATATCCCCGGAGTACTCCCCGATTTCGTCCCGAGTCAGCGTTGTCTTGTCGGTGAGCTCGTCTATCCATTGATGGACCGCGGCCACGTTGGTGGAGAGGATCAGGGTATTGGTGCGAAGCTTGGCTATGACATTGAGGCCTACAATGGTTTTGCCCGCTCCGCAGGGGAGCACTATGACGCCGAAACCGTTTCCCGGTTTGTTCTCACCGATGAAAGTCTCGGCCGCCTCCTCCTGATAGTCCCTGATATAAAAGGAGTAGCCGGTTCCGGCGATAGACCGCAGTTCGAGTTCGAGAGTGTCCCCTTCCTTCAAGGGGGCCTCGTCCTTGACGGGATAGCCGATCTTGATGAGCTCCTGCTTGACCGTTCCCCTGTTGTAAAGATCGACTAAAAATCCGCCTTCCGCCGGAGTGAGGTAGGCGTTAAGCTTTTTTTGCGCACCCAGCTCCGCGTATACCGCAGGATCGTTTACCTCGAGGAAATAGACTTGAGGCTCATCGGTTTCGACGAGGCGGAGCTTGCCGAAGCGGCACACCGTTTCCAGAATAGAGAACTTCACGTTCTCAGGGACCGGGAAGCGGCTCCACCCTTCGAGTCTTGCCGTGATCTCGCCGGCGGCGAGCCCCGCCGCGGCGGCGTTCCACAGGGAGAGGGGAGTAATTCGGTATGTGTGCATGTGCTCCGGTGATTTCTCGAGCTCGGCGAAGGCCGATATATCGGCCCGTGCCGCTTCGAATCCCTCTTCATGGACATCCAAGAGGAGAGTATGGTCGCTCTGGACTATCAGGGGTTTGGTAACCGTTTGAGACATAGTGTAAAAGGATATCCCGAAAGGGGCGGGTTCTACAATAAGTTGAATTGCCTTTTCCCATCCATCTTGTTACAATTCAGTTATGGGAAGCTCGATCAAGAACCTGTACGTCGTCGGCGCCGTAGCCGACAATCCGTTCGTCGAAGATATCGTCCAGCACACCAATCAACAGGAAGATTACTCCGACATCATAAGCTTGAAAACATTTTTGAATACCGAATTCTGTCCCAGGTTTATCGTCGATGAAGATAACTGGGATAACATCGGACACAAGCTCGACGGTACCACCATACTGGTGGTGAGCAATTCCATCCCCCAGGAAACCCGGAAT
>JBKHAJ010000262.1:0-4483 GCA_046542935.1 Spirochaetia bacterium
TGGGCAACTGAAATCAGCAACTTTGACGAACGCTTCCTATTGCAGGTGGAACGGAATACCACGCTCGGGCGCAGGACTATCTGTTTCGGGGTTTCGAGGCGGTTTTCGATGTAGTCGAGGAGGAGGCGGAAGGCGCTCTTTCCCATTTCGTAGGAGGGATTGGATACGGTGGTGAGGGAGACGAATTGAGACGAAGGGATATCGCCGTAGCCGACAAGACTTATGTCGTTAGGTATAGACAGCCCCTGTTTCTCCACCGCCGCCTTTGCCCCGAAGGCAATCAGGTCGCTCGCCGCGAAGATGGCCGTAAAAGGATATCCATCTTCGAGTATAGCGAGGGTCTCTTCGTATCCCTCCTCGTAGTGGAAAGAGCATTCTCTGATGAGCCGGGTGTTGAGGGAAAGCTCGTGATCGGCAAGGGCCCGCTTGAACCCCTTGAGCCGGTTCCGCTCGGTACTCAACCGGGTTTCACCCCCGATATAGAGGATTTCCCGGTGACCGAGGTCGAGGAGATACTTAGTAGCTTGATAGGCTCCTTCCTCGTCGTCGCTTACCACAGAAGGGATATCCTCCTTGGAAACTACCCGATCGAGGAAGACATAATGAACATTTCTCTCTTCAAAGAGCCCGACTAGTTCCGGGTCGTCGTCCGACGGGACTATGATTATCCCGTCGATCTCTTTATCAAGAGCTGTTGCGAGGACCTCCGTCTCGAGGTCGGGAGAGTTGTCGGTATTGTAGAGAAGCAGACTGTAGCCGTGGAGTCTTCCTTCGTCGCTGATTCCTTTGATCAGGATGGCAAAGAACTGGTCGGTGAGCTCGGGGATGACTACGGCGATGGTTCCGGTTTTTCTGGCCCTCCTACCTCCGTAGCTGTCCGGCTCGTAGTTGAGTTCGTCCATAGCGGCGAGAACACGGGTCTTCGTCTCGGTCCTTACCAAATCCTTCTTGCTCAAGACCCGAGAAACCGTCGCCGGGGATACTCCCGCGTGCCGTGCTACATCGATGATGTTGGGACTCGTTCTCTTTTTCATTCCGATTTTTCGATCAGCCGCATAATAGCGCGAAAAGCGGGTGAATGTCAATGGAATATGTGAAATGTGGTGAAACTTTATGAAACAATATATGAAATATTTTATTGACAGCGCAATGAAATGATTGTAGAATTGCAGTCATGCTTACACAAACGGAGGTCGCACGATGAAGTGGTACTGCCTGGTCAACGAGATCAAACCTGAGCATCGACAGGATTATATCGATATTCACAAAAACGCCCACAAGACCCACTGGAGAACCCAGCTCAACGCCTTGAAGGAGGCGGGGGCCGAGAACTGTCTGGTCTTTATGTTCGGGAATTACGCAATCCTCTTCTATCAATGCGAGGAGATAAACGAGAGTTTCGAAAAGCTCGGAGCCATCGAGGCCAACAACCGCTGGCAGGAGCACATAGCGTCGTGGTTCGCCGGCAAACCGAAATTCGACGGTACCGAGCCGGTGAAGGGGCTCGAGAAGATTTTCGATCTGAACGAACAGCTCGACGGCCGGCTGGAGCAGTAGGATGCCCGGAAGGAACGTTACCGTCATCGGCAGCTATAACGTGGGGCTCTTCCTGAAAGGGGTCAGACTCCCGAGGAAGGGGGAAACCGTCATCGGCCACACCTTTCACGAGGGGGGCGGAGGCAAGGGATCGAACCAGGCGATTGCCGCCTCCTGCCTCGGCGCCGACGTGACCTTCGTCGGACGGATAGGGAACGACAAATACGGCGAGGCGGCCTTGGCGATGTACGATACCTATGGGGTCGGTAAGGAACGGATCACCGTCGATGAGACCATCCATACGGGGATCAGCGTGATTCTGATCGACGATAACGGGGACAACCTTATCTCGGTGGTCCCCGGGGCCAACTTCAATCTCTCCAAAGAGGACATCGACGGGGCCGAAAAGGTCTTGAAGGGTTCCGGAATCGTAGGTTTTCAGCTCGAGAGCAACTTCGAGATAGTCGAATACGGCATCGAAAAATGCGGAAACCTAGGTATTCCGGTGCTTCTCGATCCCGCCCCCGCGCGGGAACTGCCGGAGAGTCTCTTTCCCCACATCACCTACATAAAGCCGAACGAGCACGAGGCGACGGTTATTACCGGGATCGAGGTGACCGATAGGAAGAGCGCTATGGAGGCCGGACAGTGGCTCCTCGACCGGGGGGTATCGAACGTCGTCATAACCCTTGGCGAGAAGGGGTCGGTCATGATGGGGGCCGAAGGGGACGATTACTGCGCCTCCTGCGTTGTCCATGCCGCGGATACAACCGGAGCCGGGGACATATTCTCAGGCGGGCTCATGGCGGCGCTTACGCAGGGACGGAGTCTCGACGAGGCCATCCGTTTCGCCAACTGCGCGGCCGGGGTGTCGGTGACCAAGATCGGGGTCATCGAGTCTATCCCCACCCCCGACGAGCTGAATGAGATGCTGATAAACATGAACTTGAGGAATTACTGCATATGAGCACCCGTGTGACCGTCGCCGAGGCCATGCTCGAGGTTTATAACAACCGCTACCCCGGTTCGGTACCTCTAGGGATATACACCCGCTACCTTCCCCGCTCGGCGGTGGAACGGGAGGTCCGGAATCTAGGGATGGGAATTATCGACTACTATCCCACGGCCACCATGATCGGTCCCCCCTGGCATTTCTACGAGGGGTATCTTTCGGAGGTGAAGAACACTGAGCTCAAGGTTCGGCACCTGTGGCGGAACGGCAAACGGACCGAGCGGCGGGAGTGGGAGACACCGGTGGGCACGATAAGCGGGGAGATCGAGTTCGATCCCGCGGGCGCCGGGAGCGAGCACATTATAAAGCGCTATATAGCGGAGCCGGAGGATTACAAGATCATGGAGTACATTGTGGAGAACACCGTGATCAGGTCTAACGAGCAGTCGGTTCTCAGGCGCATGGAGGAACTCGGCGGAGACGGTCTCCTCTTGGGTAGGATGGACAGGAGTCCCTATCAGAAGTGCCTTATCGAGTTCGCCGGGCCCGAGAGGTTTTTAATCGATCTCTTCGCAGAGCCGGAGCTGGTTCGGCCCCTCTTAGAGGCCCTCGAGCGGAAAATCGACGAGCAGTTCCTGATCGCCGTCGAATCGGAGGTCCCTGTCCTGTGGCAGCCTGACAACGTAACCTCCGATATGACGCCGCCGAACGCCTTTTCCGAGCACTGCGTCCCCTTCTACAAGAAGCACCAGGCGGAGGCGGCGAAAGCGGGAAAACCCTATGTGGTTCACATCGACGGGAAGGTGAAGGTCTTGAGAGACGAGATCAAAGAAGCCGGTTTCGATGTTCTCGAATCGGTCTCTATTCCGGACATGGGGGGGGACGTGGAAATACCTGAAGCCCAAGAGCTGTTTCCCGAGACGGTAATTCTGCCGAATTTTCCGTCTAACTGGTCATCTCTCGAGGACGACCGGCTTTCCCGGAAGGTGCGGGAGATGCTCGAGTCCTTTGAACCGGACAGGGCCGTCATGCTTCAGATAAGTGAAGACGTTCCCTCTAAGGAATGGAGGCGGATATTCCCGGTTATTGCGCAGGCGGTGCGTGATTTCAACGGAAATGAAGGAGATTTCCGTTGACAGCCGGTATAAATAGGGTTAGGATACAAATGGTTAAACGGTTCAACAAATTTCGAGAAATACTCGACAATATTCCTATTAAGAGGCTGAAAAACAATATAAATTCGAGTATGGTCACCAAATTAGGTTAAACGATTAAATAGTAAACGACTTCATTTTTGGAGTTGAAATATTTTCTAGGAGGAATTGTATGGGAAAAAAATGGATGGTAGTTTTATTGTGTCTTATGATGCTGCTGCCGATGACCCTGATGGCCGGCGGGCAAGAAGAAGCCGCAGGCGAAACAGAGAAAATGCAGATCGGTGTAGCATTAGACAACCTGAACGATCCGTTCTGGCTGGGAATCAAAAAGGGGATCGACGATGCCGGCGCTGAGCTGGGAGTCGATCTGGTAATCCGGACCGCCGAAGGCGACGCCGTCAAGCAGAACAGCCAGATTGACGACATGATCGCTCAAGGCGTAGACGGTATCGTCTGCGTCTACATCGACTCCAAGTCGATTCTGCAGGCTGTCAAGGCATGCAACGAAGCGGACATCCCCTTCGTCTACTGCGACCGCACGGTGGAAAGCACCTCCGATGCGCAGGTGGACTGGGGTATCGCCACCGACAACAAGGCCCTGACCATGAACGGCTGGGAATGGATGGCCGATTATGCCCGGGAAAACGACATGGAGCTCAAAGTTTTAGAACTCGTTGGAAGCCTCTCCGACGAGAACGTTCTCAACCGGACCGACGGTTTCGAGGAAGTTATGGAGGCTAACGACGACATTATCACCCGGGTCCAGCAGGTTCCCACCGAATGGAACCTGGAAAAGGCCTTAGCGGGAACGACGAACGCTCTGCAGGCCAATCCCGAC
>JBKHAJ010000263.1:0-4482 GCA_046542935.1 Spirochaetia bacterium
AAGTTTATTATAAACTTCTCCTCGGCCACCCGAATGAGAAGGCCGTCGATGATGCTCAAGGTAAGGGGAATCTTCAACAGAACCGTGGTACCTTGACCTTCCGTCGATTCTATGTCGACGCTGCCCCTAAGCCGTTCGATGTTCCGTTTGACAACGTCCATTCCCACGCCCCGGCCCGAAACGCTGGTGGCCTGCTCGGCGGTGGAGAATCCCGGAGCGAATATCAGCTTGAATATTTCCTCCCGGGAAAGCTCGTCAGCTTCTTTTATAATATCTCTCTCCAGGGCCTTCCTCCTGATGGCGGCGGGATCGAGGCCCCGGCCGTCGTCTTTTATCCGAATGAGCACGTTAGCCCCGGCGTATTCCGCGGAGAGGGTGAGGGTCCCCGCGGGAGGTTTCCCTGTCTTCCGCCGCGCTTCGGGGATTTCGAAGCCGTGATCGATGGAGTTTCGGATGATGTGAACCAGGGGATCTTTCAGTTGTTCGATTATGTTTTTATCGAGCTCGGTATCCGCTCCTGCCGTTACGAGCTCTACCTCCTTGCCGAGCTCGTTGGAGAGGTCCCGTACCAGCCGGTTGAAGCCGCGGAAGGTCTCGGCCAAGGGGACCATCCGAAGGCTCATAGTGTTGTCTCTGAGCTCAGCGGTCAGCCGTTCGAGGGATTCCCCGATCGATTCGATCTCGGACCCCTGCTTGTCCTCGGTGTATTGTGAGAGTCGCGCCTGCAGGGTTACGAGCTCTCCGACTAAGTCGACCAGCTGATCGAGTTTTTCGTTGTTGACCCGGATAGTCGTCGCCGCGGCGGTTTCCTTCCGTTTTTGGCGAAGATCGCGGATGTACCGCTGCTCTTCGAGGGCGGAATCGATCTCCTCCTCGCTCAAAATTCCCTCTTCCACGGCGACGCTTCCGAAGAGGGGGCGTTTTTCGAGGATGTTTTGTATATCTTCCTGAGTAATGGTTCCCCGTTCGTAGAGGATTTCTCCGATCCTTTTGTAATCTTCCTGTTCCTCGATGTTTCCCTCGTCGATTACATCGATTTTGAGGTCGGAGTAATCTTCGACGAAGATAAAAACATCTCTGAGACGGTTGATGCTTGCGGTCGTGGTTATCAGGATGGTCCACCCGGTATAGCAGCTCTCGGGATCCAAATCCTCCACCGGGGGGATGTCGTCCATGTGGGCCATGACGAAGGACTGCCCTAATTCGGCAATCTCCCCGAAGAGGAGCTCGGGATTTATTCCCTTGAGGAAGATATCCTTCTGAGGAACGAAGGTGATTCGGTAAGTCCGCTCGACGGCCTCTTCCTCTTCGGATTCGGCGGCTTCCCCTTCTTGTATTTCGTGCCGGGTTCCTGCTCCCCCTCGAGATGTGTAGGTCCGTATTCGCTCGAGGATTGTCTCCTGCCGTTCCCGGTCCGCTTCGGGGATATCCTCGTCTACATATTCGAACAGCATCTTGATGTTGTCCCGGGAGGCTAAGGTCAAATCGATAATCTCTTTGTTTATATCGATCTGCTGATCCCTCAGAAGATCGAAAAGGGCTTCTACCTCGTGGGCGAAGGCGGCGATTCGGTCGAATCCGAACATACTTCCGGAGCCCTTGATGGTGTGCAGCGCCCTGAAGACTGTATTGATCAGATCGATGTCCTTAGGTGCATCCTCGAGCTCGAGGATGGTCGATTCTATGGTGTCGAGAAGCTCGAAGGCTTCCTCGCGGTAGTAATCTTTCGGATCGGCTTTTCCCATGCTGTCCCCCTTAGTGCATAATTCGGCGAAAGGGGTCCCCTTCGTCCATAGTTTTCGAGCCCGCTGCTCCGGCCGACCTGAAGAAGCCGGCTTCTTCGACCGTCTTGGTGAGTACCGCCGGAAGGGGGTCCTCGGTAAAAGACAGCGTTTTGTTTTTGCCTTTCTGTGACAGATACAGGCCGTAGAGGAGTTGGAGAAAAGAGACGTCGATTTTGGTTATCCCCGAGGTGGTCAGCTCGAGATTCTTATCCGTTTTGACCGATTCCAGGATCTCCGCGTGTATTTTTTCGATGTTCTGTATGGTCGCGTTTCCCTCGATCTCGATTCGGACCTTGTACTTCATTGCTTTGGTTTGAATCCGCATAGACTATGAACCCGCTACCTTCTTGACCGTTTCGGTGAGTTTTTCGGGGGTAAACGGCTTGACCAGCCAGGCCGTAGCCCCCGCTTGTTTTCCTTCGCTCTGCTTCGATTCCTCCGATTCGGTGGTCAGCACGATAATCGGGGTGAATTTGAAGTCGGCTTCGGCCCGAATCTGCTTGATGAGCTCGATTCCGTCCATCACCGGCATATTTATATCGGTAATGACCAGATCGGGTGCGCTCCCCTTCATCGAATCGAGGGCTTCCCGGCCGTTTTCGGCTTCGGTTACCTCGTATCCCTCTTCGGTAAGGGTAAAATTGACCATCTGCCGCATCGAAGCGGAGTCGTCCACGATAAGTATTTTCTTGGCCATGCCTATTTTTCCTCCTCCTGTACGGCTTCCGGCGCCGTATTTTCCATAGCCGATCGCAAAATTTCTTTTTCCGTTTCCATGGTATATTTCTGTTCCAGCCATTCGGCGTGGTTCTTGATGCTCCGGTATGCGGAGAGGGTATCGTCGAGGATTCGAGAGGATATGGACTCGAGCTCGTCCTTGAAGTCCTCCAAAGGCTCCATAACGTGCTCCAGTCTTTGGCGGGTTATATCCTGGAATTGGATGGATACCACGATGGCGCTTATCTGTTTGGCCAAATCTTCCGCCTGCTCGGAGAGATCCCCTAAACGGGTCTTGGTATCGGTTATGGTCTCGTCTATCCGGGCCAAAGACTCCTCGAGCATACCCTTAGCCTTTTCCATTACCTCGCTTCCCCGCTGAAAGCTCTCCTCGGTTTCCCGATAGATGGTATTGGTTCTGTCGGAAACCGCCTCGACGATTTCTTGAATTTCCCGGTTGGCGGATTCGGAATTTTCGGAGAGTTTTCGAAACTCCTGGGCGACGACGGCGAATCCCTTTCCCTCTTCACCCGCCCGGGCGGCCTCGATTGCGGCGTTGATCGCCAACACCTTGGAGTCCTCGGTAATCCCCTCGATTTTGGCTACGATGTTCTTGATGACCTCGGTGTCCTCGATGATCTTCGATGCATTGGCTTTGTTCTCACGGATAAAACCCATCATCTCCCCAAACCGGTCGAGGATCTCCTCAAGGACCACCTTCATCGAGGTCAGAACGTTCTCCTCCGCCTGTTCGTTTCCCGAAAGGGATCCGAATACATCGGAAACCCCGGAAACCTGCTGTTTCGCGAGCTTGTTAATGTTCATAAAGCTTTTCGACAAGGTTATGGCGGCCTCATCGGTATGCTCGACGACCGCCTGTATCTGGCTGATTAGGACAGGAACGACCGCGGCCTTGTCCCCGATGTCGGCGGACACCGAATCGAGAAACTCCCGCCTGCGCTTGTTCTGTTCTTCGATGCTCTTGACGGCTTCCACCGCGGCGGTGTCGGCCGGCGCATCCTCCTCTTCGAGGAGCTTGACGCCGGTTATCTCATCAGTCTCGGCTTCCGTGGTTATTCGGCGGTAGGTGAAATGAACGAAGAAGGAGAGGAGGGGAACCGTTATTACCGCCGCGGCCGCGAGGTAGACGATACGGTATAAACCCGGAGGAACAAAGAGTGAACAGACGAACACGAGGGCCGCTGCGCTCTGGAGTAAAAAGAAAATTATTAACAATTTGCGGGTCTCGTTCATCTCATCCCGAAGCGATCTATCCCTTCTTGACCTCTTCCGAAGAAATCGCGGCGATGTCCTCGGTAGTAAAAACACGGTCGATATTCAAGATGATGAGGAAGGTATCGTTGTGCTTGCCCATCCCCTGGATAAACTCGTTTTCCAAGCGCGTTCCGATTTTCGGTGCCGGTTCGATATTTTCGGGAGGAAGTTCGATGACCTCTTGTACGGAATCGGCAATAGCACCTAGAACTATTACGTCCTCCTCGCCGAGGTGTATTTCCAAGACTATGATACAGGTGTCCACGGTCGGTTCGGCTTCCGGCATGTCGAACTTGAGCCGCAGATCGATGACCGGAACGACGCTTCCCCGAAGATTTATAACCCCCTTCATAAAGTGAGGCGTCTTAGGAACGTGAGTTATCGGCGTCAATTCCAGGACCTCTTTGACCCGGGAAACATCGATAGCATAGTGCTCTTTCCCGAGGGTAAATGTCAGGAATTGGCGCAAGCCGTTATTTTCTGCCATATAGTAACCCCTTCTAGAAATAGTGTAATACTTTCCCGCCTGTCTGTTAATAACAAAACGGCATCTGTATATAAAATTTCTCAAAAAACGCCGGTTTGTCAAGTATAAAATGGCCCGAGGAGTTAACTCCTCGGGCCGGTTAGACTTTTTGTGTAAAACTGTGGTTTAGAAGTTTTCGAAATCGTCGTCGTCGAGCTGAATCACCTCGGAGGGATCGAG
>JBKHAJ010000016.1:0-22823 GCA_046542935.1 Spirochaetia bacterium
GCGAAGAGCTTTGCCAGTGCGTCGGTCTGGACCAAAACCATATACAGCGCCGTTCCCGAAAAGATGCTGATGAGGGCGTTCCGCCTCCACAGGTGGAGTCCCGCCGTCAAGGCCGCCGCGGCAAGCTCGGGAACTCCGTGGGGGGGAAGCCGCCAGGAGGCATCGCCTAAGGCATGGACAACCAGTATGAGCATGACCATCGGCGGGATGTAGCGCTGCGCGAATAGGATGATCTTCGGGGGATTTCGACGCTTGTAGAGGAGAAAGGGAAGCGCCCGGGTCAAGACGGTCACCCCCGCCATGATCACAACCGCGGCAATGAGTCGTTCAGTCGTCATCATTCCGCCTCCATCCTCTCATCGATATAATCAGAACCACTATGGAAACGCCTAAGGCGGTAATAAGCATATTGTCCGGAAAGAGAAAGTAACATCCCACCGCGCTCGCTCCGGCGATGAGAAAGGGCATCGCCTTGTCGGTGGACTTGATCTGCTCGATGAGAAGCACTACGAAGAGAGCCGTCAAAGCGAACTCGAGCCCTTCCATGCTGATGGGAATGTAGGACCCCGCGATATACCCCAAGATACTCGCCGTAACCCAGTAACTGTGATTGAGGATGGAGATAAAGAAATAGAATTTTCCCCGGTCGACTTCCTCCGGCGGGTCGATAGTGGTGAGCAGCCCGTAAGTCTCGTCGGTGAGCGCGAATATCAGATACGGCTTGTAAGGCTTAGTGCTTTTGAAATTTTCGAGAAGTGAGAGCCCGTAGACCATGTGACGGGCGTTGACGAGGAGTATCACCGTTGCTATCTCGGCAAACCCCGCGTTCGACGCAAAGAGCCCGATGCCGATGAACTGAGCGGCCCCGGCGAATATGACGATGCTCATAAGAGGGGCGAGAAACATGGGAAGGCCGGAATAGTAGAGGAGCATCCCGAAGGCGAGCCCTATCGCCGAGTATCCGAGAAGGACCGGTATTGTCGCCCTGAAGGCGGAGGTAAAAACCTTCGGTTTCATGTTTTCGTACTACAGCCTGCCGTCAATTTTTAGAGATCAGGATAGTTGTAATTCCCGGAATTGACAAGCGCAGTGTATTGAGATGAAGTTCTGTGCGGCAAAGTATATTCGGCCCTAAAAATATTGACTGCTATTTCCATTTTTGATACCTTGATTACTATAGGAGAAGTATAATTACCGGGTAATATGCCCGGGAGGAAGGAGCATCAAATGAATCCAAGTAGAATTTATGTATCGAAACGGACCTTGAATATGATCGGTTCGTTTCTGTCGGTACCGGCATTCCGGAGATGGGGTTTTCGGCTTGTCGATAAACAGATCGCGAACAAGCTGGAAGCCGAAAAGCGGAACGGGGCCCCCGTCAAGATGCGGGAGGACCAGGCGGATATGATCCGCAACATGCTGCACTCGGCGAACAAGTGGCTAGACAGCGAGTACGTCGATAAGCAGACGGTCAAGAAACTCATCGGGGCCTTCGGCGGAATGATCGAGAAGGAGGCTAAGCCCATTGTCGACGGCTTCAAAGAGCGGCACGGCTTCGATCCCCCTCGATTTATCACTATAAGCCCGACTAAGAAATGCAACTTGCAGTGTATCGGCTGTTACGCCGAGAGCAGCGCCGACTGCGATATAAGCCTCGACTTCGACACGGTCGACCGGATGGTCCAGGAGCAGAAGGATCTGTGGGGTTCGAATTTCACGGTCATTTCCGGGGGAGAACCCTTCATGTGGAGGAGCGACGGAAAGGGAATCCTCGATCTTATCGAGAAGCATTCCGACACCTTCTTCCTGATGTACACCAACGGGACCATGATTACCGAGAAGGTGGCTGAACGGATGGGCAGGCTCGGGAATGTGACGCCTTCCATCTCGGTGGAAGGTTTCGAGGAAGAAACCGATTGGCGACGGGGCGAGGGTGTTCATAAGAAAATTCTGAAGGCTTTCGAGAATCTCCGGAAGAGCGGAGTCCTCTACGGAATCTCCATAACTGCTACCAAGAACAACGCCGAGCTCGTCTTCAGCGACGAGTTTATCGACTTCTACTTCAACAAGCACGGTGTCTACTACGGCTGGATCTTCCAGTACATGCCGATAGGCCGGGCCTACAGCCTCGAGCTGATGCCGACCGCCGAGCAGCGGGTGGAGATGTACAAGAAGATGACCCATCTCATCAAAAACGAGGGGTTATTCCTCGCCGATTTCTGGAACAGCGGGACCTTGAGTAACGGGTGCCTGTCGGCGGGGCGAAAGGGCGGCTATATTTACGTCAATTGGGACGGAAACGTCATGCCCTGCGTATTCAATCCCTACAGCACCGACAATATCAAAGAAGTCTATGCCTCGGGCGGAACCATCGACGACGTCATAGCATCCCCCTTCATGAAGAAGATCCGGTCCTGGCAGGAGGAGTACTACGATCACGGCGGCCGCAACGGCGGCAACGGTAATATCCTGGCTCCCTGCCCGATGAGGGACCATCACGCGGTAATGCGCGGCATCATCGAAGAGGTCGGGGCCGAGCCCACCGATGATCCGGCGGAACATGCTCTGGAAGACAAGGGCTACTACGACGGCATGGTTGCCTACGGTGAGAAGATTGCCTCCCTGACCGACGAGTACTGGGAACGGGAATATAATAATGAGACCCAGAAGCCGGTCGGAAAGAAGATCGATGAGAAGAAAGAGGTAAGCGCCTCGTAAAGCCCCGGGATTACACCAAGGGCAATACAAAAAACCCTTCGAGGATCTTACGTTCTCGAAGGGTTTTTTTGTGTAACCGGTGGTTATTTCAAAACCAGATATTCGTACGGGCCGACGAGGTTCAGAAGCTCAACACGGCCGTCGGGATGGGTGAGAAATCCTTCGAAAACACCTAAATTCCGGTAGTAGACGGGCCGGTCCATGAAGAGGAGGACAAATTCCTGGACCCCCTGGGGAAGCTCTCCGATTATATCGGTAACGTTGAACAGGGTATGGGATTTGTAGGCGCCCCGCAGGGTGTAGCCCCGGCCTTTGCCGTAAAAAACGACTTTGGTGGGATACTTATAAGGGGCGAGGGGGGTTTCTCTGAAATCGAGCGCATCGAGGGTGTACTCTCGCGTGGTGAAGAGCCATGTGTCCCCCTTCGCGACGGTGAGCCGGGGAAGCCGCTTCGAGCCGAACTCTTCGTGGGTGGTCTCGTCCAAGACGGCTATCCGGATTCTCTCGTCCGCGGGTGTTTCGGGAGGGCTGAACAATCTTATGGCATAGAGAAAGGGGTTGAGCTTGTTAAACCTGTTTACGGTCAGCTGCTTTTCGGCGAATCCCTGACCCTTCACATTCATCTTCTCGCCGTCGACGGTGATGGTACCCAAGACATCCGCCCAGGGGCTGAATACCACCCGCCGTGTAAAGGCGGTTTTATCCTGACTGATGTAATCCATGCCGTCCCCGGGCTCCCACGGGGGAAGAATATTGACGAAGCTCAAATCGCAGGCGAATCCCTCGATGTCGATCTTGGCGTGGTAAAAATTTCCGTCCCCTTGGACGATGTTTCTTCCGCCGTCGCTCAAGTAGAGACTGTCCCTTTCATAGATCATGTCTCTATTCCTGAGCTTCGCCTTGGCGAAGATCGCGTTACCTTCCGGATCGGTTACGGTCGCGTAGATCCCCCAACTCTGGAAGAGCCCGCCGCGGGGTACGATCCAGAAGTAGCTCATCATCAGAACCCAGCCGTTGTCGAATTGGGCCATGAAGTAGACACTTTGATTCTTCATGTGACGATAGCTCTTCCCGTCGAAGGCGACCTCTTCATCGGGAACAGTGATGAGCTCCGGATTTTCCCAGAGAAAATCCTCTTCCTCCACGTTCGCTTCTTCGAACTGGGCCGCCGCCGGCGCAATGAACAGGATAAATATGCATAACATAAGTATAGTATTTCCTAGTGTTTTCATAGCCTGCCCATAATATACTAATAACCCTGCGAAAGTCTACGATGCCCGTCGCCCGGCCTCTAGGGTTGACCTTCTTCGGGGAGTTAGGTATCTTATATTGAAGATTTCTTATGCTTACTTTGAAATCCGTTATTCACAGCGCATTCCCCAAGATTGTCATAAATAAGTGGACTGTATATTAGCGTAAGACCGAAATCATAAACCGGAATGTTCCCGACTTTATGTGACCGACCGGTCATTTTATAGGAAGGTCCGTTCCGAGGAAAAGAAGGAGTAATAGTATGTCTGAACAACAGAGGGAAGGTGTGCTCGTCACACCGTTTTCGAGGCTCGATGAGAAACAGATAAAGCTCATCGACGAAACATCGCGGGAAATCCTAGAGAACTTAGGCATCCTCTGCTACAACCGGGAAGCGGCCGAAATCCTTACCCGGGAGGGAGCGAAGTCCGAAGACGCGGAAGGATGCGTGAAGATCAAGATCCCTTCTAAGCTGATCGATCGTATACTCGAGACCATACCGTCATCGATCGTTCTCGGTGCGAGAAATCCTGAAAACAGGATGGTTCTCGACGCATACGAGCCGCGGGTGAGGTTCGTAAGCGGATCCGAGACGAACATCACCCTCAAGGTCGACTACTCCGACGGAACGCCGAAATACATAAGCGAAGAAGGATCGATTCCTCTGCTTGCCGAGGCTGCGCACCTGTGCAACCGGCTCGAGAACCTCGATTCCTTTATCCGGTGCGTCAACATCCGGGAAAAGGCGATTACCGCCGCAAATAAGGACGTGAATAAGTTCGCCACGAGCCTCAACAACATCACCAAGCACGTGATGGCGGGACTTACCGATTTGAACAGTCTCGAAAACATCTTGAAAATGGGGGAGATCGTTGCCGGAGGAAAGGAAGCTTTTATCAAGAACCCGGTCCTCTCGTTTATTACCTGCGTTATCAAAAGTCCGCTTCAGATGGTCGACGACACCGCGGCGAAGCTCATCGCCATCTCCAAGCGGAAGGCCCCGGTGGTCATCTCTTCCTCTCCCATGGGCGGGGCCACCGCTCCCTTCGACGAGTACGGGATGGTGGCTCAGATCAATGCCGAGCTCCTAGCGGGGATAGCCCTGAATCAGCTCGTCGCCCCGGGCGCCCCGGTCCTCTACGGAAGCGTACCGGTTCGGACCCGTCTGGACAACCTGAACGATATGTACGGGGCCCCCGACTTCAACCACTATCACCACGACGCGGCCCAGCTCGCCCGGTATTACGGTATACCCTGTTATTCCACGGCGGGGGTCGGCGACACCGACAAGCCCGGAATCCAGGCGACCGCGGAAAAGATGCTCACCTTGAGCTACATGCCCTGGACGGGAGCCCAGTACATCCACTACGCTTTCGGGCTCCTCGACCGGACCAATATCTTCTGCCAGGAGCAGGCGATTATCGACGACGCCCACATCGGTATCATCAAGCACAATCTCAAATCCAGTAACGTTCGGAAGGAGCGGAAAAAGGAGATCTTGGATCTCATCACCGAGGTGATGGAGAGCGACCACAAGACCTACGTCTATAACCTGCCTCTGCCCACGGTGGACGACGTCTACGTCCGCTACCCTTTGGAGGCGGAAAACGGCGACGCCCTCTATACCGCCTGGGAGAAGCGGAAAGAGATCATGTCCCATCCCTCCGACCATCTGCCGTCGGAAATGCGGAAAGAGATGAAACAGGAAATACCGGGACTCTTAGACGAGAGTCTTGCCGAAAGGAGACCCGAATAATGAGCAAAGGATGTGAAATCAACGACGTGCAAATGGAGGCGTACAGCGAAGCGGTCAAGAGCGGATTGTACGCCAAGAAATCGGGTCTGGTCGGGAAGTACGACAACGTCCGTAAATATTGGGAGGACGAGATTACCCGGCACTTCATCTATCCCTACCTGTGCAGGCTCATCGAGCGGAAGCGGAACCGGATGGAGCGGATCCGCATAATGGACCTAGGGTGCGGCAGCGCCGACGGGTATGAGCTTTTGATGGGTATCCGCTACCGGGACGCCGACCTCCACGACACGGAGATAGATCTCCTGACCCCCGAAATCGTAGGGGCTTATAAGGGAATCGACCTGAACGAGGACCTCCTCGATCAGGCGAGGGGTATTTACGGGTACAATCCGAAGGTAACCTTCGGGCAGGCCGATTTTTCCACCGGACTTCCCATCGCGGAGAACGAGAAGAACTACGACCTCTACTTTACCAGCTTCGGGACCTGTTCCCACCATAACGAGGACGAAAGCCTGATCCAGCTCTTGACCGATATCGCCAAGCACACCGACCGGTACAGCCTGATCGTGTTCGACTGGCTCGGGCGGTACTCCTACGAGTGGCAGACCCTGTGGACCAACGATCTGAGCAAGAACCGGAACATGGACTACGTGGTTTCCTACATCTACGATAAAGAGGAGCGGGAGGAGCGGCGTGACGAGCTTCAGCACCTGACATTGCGCCTCATGAGCCGTCAGGAGATCGACGCTATCGTCAAGGAGGCCTCCAAGCGGGCAGGGGTGGAGATCAAACAGAGCTCCTTTTTCGACCGCTCCATTATGACCGGGCGGCACCTCGACACCTGCGAGTACAATCCCCATGCCCAGCCCATGCGGGAGGCGGTGAACTCCCTCCACGAGGTCAACTTGAGGACTAATCTAAGCGATCTGATATTCAACTACGTGCCGAAAGAGGGGTTCGATTTCGTCAACGACTTCTTCGAGCACCTGCAGATGTGCTGGAATATCTTAGTCCAGTACACCAGCGAGCTGTTGACTCTCTACGACGAAGCAAACCAGGTTTTCCGGGATCCGCTTCCGGAAATCCCCGCCACCTACCCGGATATCCTTAGGGCTATGATGAATCGGATGAGGCGGGTCATCGAAGGAGTCGGATGGCTCGGCACCGGCCTTCCGAGGGAGAACGTCATCGAGCCGCAGCTCGGGTATGCTCTACGGAACCTGCTGATGACGCTGCAGACGGGACAGGGATTCGGTCACGGCCTTGTCGGAATCTTAGAGATCGATAAAGAGAAATAGAGGAACAGGAGATAACGTCATGGATAAACCCTTACATACTCAACCGGGGATTGCCGCATCCCCCTATAAGCCGCTGTCCGAATCGGACGTCAAATCCATCGAGGAGGCGGCTTACGAGATACTCGCAAAATCGGGAATGGCCGTCCATACACCCACCGGCTTCGAGGCCCTGAAGGGTGCCGGGGCCGAAGTGGACGAGGAGAATCGGATAGTCAAGATGTCGAGGAGCATGGTGGAGGACGCCGTCGCTTCGAATCCCTCCTCCGTCACCCTCCACTCCCGGGACGAGGAATACAATGCGGTCCTCGAAAAGGACCGGGTCCACTACGGAACGGGGGGGACCGCGATCTACGTCCTCGATCCCGACACCGGAGAGCGGCGGCCGTCGACGGTAAACGACGTCATCCTGAACGCCCGGATGGTGCAGGAGCTCGAGAACGTCCACGTCTTTACCATCAACGTATTTCCTAATGATGTGGAATCTAAGCAGCACATCGATATCAACCGGTTCTTCCACAGCCTCGACAACACCACTAAGCACGTCATGGGCGGTGTGTACAGCCTCGAAGGTTCGAAGAACGTGGTGGAGATGGCGGAGATGCTCGCCGGGAGCCCCGAGAAGCTCCGGGCGGAGCCCTTCGTGAGTTTCATAACACTGATAATTAGCCCCTTCAAGATCGACAAGGACTACGGGGAGATGACCTGCTACTTCGCCCGCGAAGGGCTTCCGGTGGTCGTCCCTACCGAGCCCATCTGCGGAACCACCTCGCCTATTACCTTAGCGGGGAATGTGCTCACCCATGTCGCCGAGACCCTCGGAGGAATAACCCTCATTCAGAACGTCAAGAAAGGGGCGCCGGGAATCTGCGGAAGCGTGGGGTCTATAACTAATCTCGAGAACATGGACCATCTATCCGGCGCCATCGAGCGGGGACTCATCAATGCGGCGGTCTCTCAGATGGCCCAGCACTACCAGATTCCCCTCTATTCCACCGCGGGTATGACCGACGCCAAGGAACTCAACATCCAGGCGGCCTATGAATCGGCTATGTCCAACCTGCTCGTCGCCCTCTCGGGACCCAACTACATCCACGACGCGGCGGGACTCATGGAGTTCGACCTGACGGTGAGTTATGAGAAGCTGGTCGTCGACAACGAGATCTTAGGGATGTGCCAGCGGGCCCTACGGGGGATCGAGGTGAACTCCGATACCTTAGGCACCGATCTGATCATCGAAAAGGGACCGGGCAAGGACTTCCTCGCCGAGGAGCATACAATAACCTACATGCGGGACGAGTTCTTCCATCCTAAGCTCGCGAACCGGGACAAGCGGGATGAGCTTGAAGCCGATACCGATGCCCTCGCCCGGGCAAAGGAGTTCGTCGCCGGTATTCGGGGGCGGGCACCGGAGAGCAAGCTCGAGTCGGGGGCACGGAAGCGGGTCTTAGACCGGTTTTCCGAGATCAAATCGTGAGCGATAAAGAGTGCCCCCGATCGTGGGGATAAAAATTCACCAATTGACCGTGATAGCTATGATTACTAAAGCCTACACCAGTTTAATAAAGTCACGTTCAGCTAAAACCTTGAGTGCATGTGTTTTAAACCAATTCTATCCCCACGATCGGGGGCACTCCTCAAGCGATACACCGGGAGAAGTAAATTATGTGCGGAATATGCGGAGTATGGAATATCCGAGCCGACGAGTTGGTCGGTTCGATGCTGGAAAGGATGAACCATCGCGGTCCCGATGAAAACGGAATACTAATTGCGGAAAAGGGGAGTCTCGGACACTCGAGGCTCTCTATCATGGACCCGGAGCACGGCAAGCAGCCGATCTACAGCGAAGACGGGAGCCGGGCGGTCATCGCGAACGGGGAAATCTACAACTTTCCCGCCCTCTACGAGGAGCTCAAAGGCAAGCACACCTTCAGGACCAAGAACGACAGCGAGGTCCTCCTCCACCTCTACGAGGAGTACGGTCCTAAAATGGTCGAAAAGATCGAGGGGATGTTCGCCTTCTGCATCAAGGATGGGGACGAGCTCTTCGTGGCCCGGGACCACATCGGAATCAAGCCCCTCTACTACGGCTTCAAAGAAGACGGGACCTTCCTGTTCACTTCGGAACTCAAGACTTACGACGGCAACGACTATCCGATAACCGAATTTCCTCCGGGAACGTGGTACAGCTCCGAGGCGGGATTCCGCCGCTTCTACGAGGTCCCCTACGTCGAAACCATAGACGCCCCCGAAGAGATCCACATCCGGGAGGTGCGGGACTGTCTCGAGCGGGCCGTGGAAAAGCGGCTTATGAGTGATGTCCCCTTAGGGACCTTCCTCTCCGGGGGCCTCGACAGCAGCATTATCTCCGCCTTAGTGGCGAAAAGGATCGACGGACTCCATACCTTTTCGGTTGGACTCCCCGGTAGCGGCGACCTCCCGGCGGCCGAAGCGGTGGCAGATCATATCGGGAGCAGCCACCATACCTATATTCTTGATCCCAAGGAAATCCTCGCGAAGCTCCCCGACATCATCTACCACTTGGAGAGCTTCGATCAGGACTTGGTCCGGAGCGCCGTACCCTGTTACTTTACCTCCCGGATGGCCGCGGAATACGTCAAGGTAATCCATACCGGCGAGGGGGCCGACGAGCTCTTCGGCGGCTATACCTACTACAAGGACATAGACGAGGAGGATATCCTTCACCGTGAGCTGATACGCTCGGTGTCGACCCTTCACAACATCAACCTGCAGCGGGTTGACCGGATGACAATGGCCCATTCCTTAGAAGGAAGGGTCCCCTTTCTCGACTGTGAGATGATCGAAGTCGGACAGCGGGTCCCCGCGGAGCTCAAGCTGAAAGGGGACCCCCCAATGGAGAAGTGGGTTCTCCGGAAGGCCTTCGAGCACATTTTACCCTACGAGATCGTATGGCGGCGGAAGAAGCAGTTCGATGAAGGGACCGGAATCTCCGAGGCCATGCCCGCTTTAGTCGACGAGGTCATGAGCGACGCCGAGGCCGATTCGATTATCGAGGAGTATTCGAGCTTCTCGATACGCTCCAAGGAAGAGTCGTACTACTTCAAGATCTTCATCGATTCCTTTTCCGATCGGAAGCACATCATCGAAAACGTGGCCCGGTGGGCCGAACGCCCCGAGTTCGTCTGAATTTCGGGGAGGTTGCGGCGGCCGACACTAACGGATATGCTTGAGACCATGCCCCCAATATCGAACACCGCCCGGCTGGGCAGCGAGACTGTCGTAAAACTCCTGTTCCGCCTCTCCGTTCCCTCCATAGTGGGGATGGTGATCCAGGCTCTCTACAACGTGGTAGACACAATCTACGTGGGGCACGTGAGCAAGCACGCCCTTTCGGCCCTTTCCCTGGCCTTTCCCATTCAGATGGTACTTATCGCCGTCGCCGTCGGCACCGGGGTGGGGACGAACAGCCTCATCTCCCGGATGCTCGGGGAAAAGAGGCGCTGCCGCGCCAACAATGTCGCCGAGCATGTTCTCCTCCTCTCCTTTTTCTTCGGAGCGGTGACGGCGGTTATCGGCTGGTTCTTCTCCGAGGACATCGTCCGGTGGTTTACCTCCGATCCGAGACTGATCGGTCCCTCCGGGGCCTACATCCGGATCATCATGCTCGGTTCGGTAACGATGTTCGTACCCATCATCACCAATAACATCCTCCAGGGAGAGGGGAACACCTTCGTCCCTATGATAACCCTCATGGTCGGGGCTTTTATCAACATCGGTCTTGATCCCCTTTTAATCTACGGACTCGGCCCCTTTCCCGAGATGGGGGTTGCCGGAGCGGCGACGGCCACGGTTATAGCCCGGGCTTTAAGCGGTCTATTCATCGTCTTAGTCCTCCTCTTAGGCAAGCACACCGTCAGGTTTCAGTACCGGTTTTTCCGCTTTTCACCGAAGATACTCGGCGACATCTACCGGGTGGGGGTTCCGGCGATGTTTATTCAGCTCTTAGCGAGCGTCATGATCGCCGGGATGAACCGGATCGTGGTGGAGTACAATACCTTAGCGGTGGCGGTGGTGGGGGTGTTTTTCAGGCTCCAGTCGTTTATTCTGATGCCCATCTTCGGACTCAATCAAGGATTCATCCCCATCGTCGGGTACAACTACGGACACCGCAATCCCGGCCGGATGCGGGGCGTTATCAAAACCGCCATGTTCATCGGTTTCGGCTTATCCATGTTCGGTTTTTTACTCTTCGTCCTGATTCCGGGACTTCTCATATCGATGTTCAATTCCGACCCCGAGCTCATCCGAATGGGCGCCGCCGCCTTGAGACGGATCGGGATTGCCTTTCCTATCATAGGTCCGGCCATCGTGGGGATCGCCATCTTTCAGGCGGTGGGTAAGGGGCTTCCGAGCTTAGTCCTCTCCACCTTGAGGCAGATCGTCATCCTCCTCCCCCTGATGTACCTCCTCGGAAGATGGAGGGGTCTTCCCACACTGTGGCTCAGTTTTCCGGTGGCGGCGGGAGTATCGGTCGCCTTGCTGTTTGTATGGCTCAGGAGCACCTTGAAGACGATCTTTTCCCGCCTCGAAGGGGATTTATCCCGGTCCTGAGTTTTCTAGCAAGCTTCGGTACTGTGTAAAATAGTTTGACAGCAGGGGGAACCGGTGATACACTGATGTAAAAAATTGGTGGTCATACCACCAGCCGGAGGTGCCGTGGAACAGCTCTTGAAACCCCTTAAGACGACGAGCCTCAAGCAGGAGGTGATAAGCTATTTCGAAAACCTCATTCTTTCGGGAAAGCTCGAACCGGGCGACCGGCTGCCGCCGGAGAGGGAGCTTGCCGAAAAGCTCGAAGTCTCAAGGCCTATTATTCACGAGGGATTGGTCGAGCTCGCCGCGACAGGTCTGGTGAGCATTACCCCCCGCAGGGGGACCTTCATCAACGACTATCTCCATGACGGAAACTTAGGAGTCGTGAACAGCCTTCTCGATTATCAGAGCACCGACGATCTTGACCCGGGTATTCTCATCAATCTCCTCGATTTCAGGCTCAACGTGGAAACGGCCACCGCGGCCAAGGCCGCCGAAAAAAGGACCGAAGAGCATCTTGCTCGGTACGAAGCGATCCTCGAGGAGGAACTGAATCTGTCAGGTTTAGGGAAAGAACACATCGCGGATATCGATTTCCGATTTCATCACCTGACCGCGATAGCCTCGGGAAATGTTATCTATCCCCTTCTTATGAACGGACTTAAAGATATTTATATGACCATTCTGACCCGGTTCTACGAGAGCAGGGAGAGTATCCCCGCGATACGGGAGCTCCACATCCGTTTCGTCGGAGCGATTAAAAAAAAGAACGCCGGGGAGGCCCGGCGGATCATGGAAAAGATCCTCGAATACGGTGCGGAAGAGCTCCTTCGCCTCGTGAAAACCCGGAGGGGTGCATAGCATGGAAAGGGAGCGGCGCATTCGCGCAATCCTCGACCGACGCGGATTTTCCGGGGTAGAGCTCAGGGAGTCCGGCGGTTCCATCGTCCTTGAAGGACGGGTCAAATCCTGGGAGGATAAAATCGAAGCCGGATACATCGCTTCGGAGAAGGGGGTCGGGGGGGACGGATACAGGGGTGTGGTCAATGATATCTCGGCGGAAGGAGTAACCGAGCCGGCCCTTCCTCTTCCGGGGTATGCCGACGGTCTCCTCGAGGGGCGGAGTTTCGACGTGGTCATAGTCGGCGGGGGAGTAATAGGTTGCGCCGTGGCCCGGGAGCTTACCCGCAGCAACTTGACGGTGGCCCTCCTCGAAAAGGAGGACGACATCGCCATGCACGCATCGAGCAGGAACGACGGGATGATCCATCCCGGATTCGCCCCCTCTCCGGACACCCTCAAGGCTCGATATAACATTCGGGGCAACCGCGCCTATGACCGGGTCTGCCGGGAGCTCGACGTACCGATGAAGAGGACCGGATCGATGATCCTCTTTCCCAACAGGAGAATGCGGTTCTTGGTCCCTTTCTTCCATTACCGGTGCAGACGGAACGGGGTGGAGGGAGCCCGGTATATGTCTCCGGACGAGGTGCGCGCCCGGGAGCCTTATGTGACCGATGGACAGCACGGGGCATTTTTCTTTCCGAGCGCCGGGCAGCTCTCTCCCTATCAGTTAACCTTTGCATACGCCGAAAACGCGGTCTCCAACGGAGCAGAGATATTTTTACGCACCGGGGTCCGTGGCTTCGAGATGGAGCAGGGTCGTGAGGGTAAGCCCCGGGTAGCCCGGATCGAGACAAATCGGGGAACCTTGAAAGCCGGGGTAGTGGTCAACGCCGCGGGGGCCTGGGCGGATATCGTCGCGGGTCTTGCGGAAGACAGATTCTTCAGCATACACGGCAGGAAAGGGGTGGACGCCCTCCTCGACATAACCACCGGAGAGTATCAGAAAACGGTCATGGCCCTTATCCGGTTTTCCCACCTTACCTCGAAAACAAAGGGGGGCGGGGTCGTCCCCACCGTGGAGGGAAACCTCCTTGTCGGTCCCACCGCCGTAGAGACGCCGGATCGGGAGGATTATTCCACCACCGAGGAGGACATCGAGGACCTCATTACCCGGTTCGAGGTGAACAAGATGATAGATAAGTCGGACATAATCACCTACTTCGCGGGGGTCAGGGCCTGTACCTACGAGGAAGACTTCATCATCGAACCTTCGAGGAGGGTGGAAAATCTGATCCACGCCGCGGGCATTCAATCTCCGGGAATCGCCTCCGCCCCGGCCGTCGCCGAGGATGTGGCCGGAATGTGTAGAGACGCCGCCTCCAGGCTCTGTAAGGATGTAAAACCGAATCCCCGGTTCGATCCGGTGCGGAAGGGGACCGTCCGACTTAAACAGCTCCGGGACGAAGAACGGAGCGCCTTTATCCGGAAGAACCCCTCCTACGGGAGGATAGTCTGCAGGTGCGAGGAGATATCGGAAGGGGAGATCAGGGACGCCCTCCACTCATCCGTTCCGGTCGGCACCTTGGACGGGATCAAGCGGAGGACCCGAAGCGGCATGGGACGCTGCCAGGGAGGATTCTGTACCCCCCGGGTCATGGAAATTTTTCGGGAAGAGACCGGCCTCGAGCTCGACGAGATAACCAAGAAGGGACCGGGTTCAGAGATACTGTACGGACCGACGAAAAAGCCCGCGGCGGAACCGGAGGCGGACGTATGAACGGACACTGCGACGTCGCGGTAATCGGGGCGGGACCGGCCGGACTCGCCGCGGCTTACGGCGCAAGCGGAGAGGGTGCGAGGGTATGCATTCTCGAGCGGGAGAACCGTCCCGGGGGAATACTGAAGCAGTGCATTCACGACGGCTTCGGGACCCTCGAGTTCAGGGAACGGCTGACCGGTCCGGAATATGCCTTCCGCTACTGCCGTATGTGCGCCGAACGGAATATACCGGTCCGTCTCGACTCCTGCGTGACCCGAATCGAACGGCGGGACGAAGGGTTTCGTATCCGGGTCGTCAACGCGGCCGAGGGGCTCATCGATATCGAAGCGAAGACGGTGGTTTTCGCCGCGGGCTGCCGGGAGAGGACGTCCAAACAGGTTTTCCTCCACGGCACCCGTCCGGCGGGGGTGATCACCGCGGGTCTCGCCCAGTACTTCATCAACATCATGGGCTACCTGCCCGGGAGGCGGTGCGTCATCCTCGGATCGGGGGACATCGGCCTCATCATGGCCCGGCGTCTCGTCCTCGAAGGAGCCGAGGTGGCGGGGGTCTACGAGATACTTCCCGAACCTTCGGGGCTGAGCCGAAACATCGTCCAGTGCCTCGAGGATTACAACATCGGACTGCATCTGCAAAAGACCGTCACCCGGGTCCATGGGACCCGGCGGGTCGAAGCGGTCACGGTGAGCTCGGTCGATGAGAGAGGCAAGCCGGTGAAGGGCACGGAGGAGAAGATTCCCTGCGATACCCTCGTGCTGTCGGTGGGACTCATTCCCGAGAACGATCTCTTAAAGTCCTTAGGCCTTACTCTAGATCCCTCCACCGGCGGCCCCGCGGTGGATCAGACCGGGATGACGGAGATTCCCGGACTCTTCTCCTGCGGGAATGCCCTGCAGGTAAATGATCTCGTGGATTACGTCTCCGAGAGCGGACGGGCGGCGGGTACGGCGGCGGCCCGGTTTGCCGGTGAGGACGCCGGGGACTACATTCCCGTGTACCCTCGGGGAAATATCCGGACCCTCGTCCCCCAGCGGATAGATATGAACAAACCGGGACCCGCGGTGTTCTTCTTCCGCTCTTCGAAGAGCATGGACCGTGCCCGGCTCTCGGTCACCGGCGGGGGCGGTGAGCTCCTTTCGGCCGATCTTCGCCTGGTGCGTCCTCCGGAGATCGAGCGGGTCGAGATCGATATTTCCCGCGTGCCGATGGAAACTCGGCCGATTTCCGGTTTGACCTTTATCTTGGAGGAGATAGAATGAGAGCGGGTGATACCGGGCATGTGACCTGCGTCCTCTGTCCGAAGGGGTGCAGGATCGCCTTCGAGCGGACCGATGAGGGATACCGCTTTTCCGGCAGCGGGTGTATAAAGGGAGAGGAATACGCCCGGAAAGAAATCGTGAATCCGGAACGGATCCTTACCACCACGGTGAAAACGGTATTTCCCGGTTTCCCGAGACTACCGGTCAAGACCGACCGGGAAATTCCTTTAGAGAGGGTGTATGAATATATGAAAGCCGTAAACGGTGTATGTGTTCGAACCGGGTGCCTTCCCGGAGAGGTCGTTTCGCATGATCTCCTTAATACGGGAGTGAACCTCCTCGCGACCGCGGCGATGACCGGCTGCAACGGCGATACAAAGGAGGGTCCATATTGAGCGGTTATATTCTGGCCATAGACTGCGGGACCCAGAGCGTCCGGGCCCTTCTCTTCGATACCGCGGGAAGACTCGTCGACAAGGAGAAGGTCGAATATAAGCCCTACTTCAGCGGGAACCCCGGCTGGGCCGAACAGGACCCCGAGGTGTGGTGGAACGGATTACGCGCCGCCGTTGCCGGTCTCGAGGCCCGGCGCGCCGATGAGTTTACCGCTCTCCGGGGTATGGGGGTCACCTCCCAGCGGGACAGCATGATCCATCTCGATGAAAGGGGAAATCCTGTCCGGCCCGCCTTGCTGTGGCTGGATCAGCGGAAGGCGGACCCGGTCTACCATCCCCGGGGATTCACCCGTCTCGCGTATTCACTGGTGGGGATGAAAGAGGCGATCTACAAGACCCAGCTCGACGGAAAGGGAAACTGGGTGCGTCAGTACGAGCCGGAGACTTGGGAAAAGACCTACAAGTACGCCCAGGTCTCGGGTTTTCTCAATCACCGCCTCACCGGCGAGTTCAAGGATTCCGTCGCCTCTCAGGTCGGCCACATTCCTTTTAATTATAAAAAGAACCGCTGGGCGGCACCGACGGAGCTCAACCAGAAGCTGTTCCCCATCGAGCCGGAAAAGCTCATGGACTTAATCGAGCCCGGAGAGGTGATAGGTACGGTCACCCCGCGGGCCGCGGAGCAGACCGGGATTCCCGCAGGACTCCCGGTTATCGCGTGCGGGTCCGACAAGGGATGCGAGACCTTGGGCATGGGGGTCCTCGACACCTCCATGGCGTCTTTGAGCTTTGGAACCACCGCAACCGTGCAGACCACCTCCGAACGCTACTTCGAGCCGCTCAGATTCATGCCCGCCTATCCCGCTCCGGTTCCCGGTTGGTTCAATCCGGAGGTGGAGATTTTCCGGGGCTACTGGATGATTTCCTGGTTCAAGGAGGAGTTCGGCTACAAGGAGGTGCGGGAGGCGGAAGAGGAGGGTATCCCTCCGGAGATAGTCATCAACCGCCACTTAGAGACGGTAGCCCCGGGATCGATGGGGCTCATGGTGCAGCCCTACTGGAGCCCGGGATTAAAGATGCCCACCGCTAAGGGTACTATCATCGGATTCGGCGATGTCCACACCCGGGCCCACGTCTACAGGGCGGTAATCGAGGGGCTCGGCTATGCTCTCAAGGAGGGGCTCGAGAAGATCGAGCGGGCCGGGCGTACTCGGGTAGACAAGCTTGCCGTTTCCGGCGGGGCCTCTCAAAGCGACGAGATATGCAGGATATCTGCGGACATCTTCGATCTTCCCCTCATCCGGGGGGAAACCTTTGAGACCGCGGGCTTAGGCGCGGCGGTGGCGACCGCGGTGGGTCTGGGAGTCTATTCCGATTTTAGGAGCGCCGTGGAGGGAATGGTACGCTACGGCGATACCTTCGAACCCGATCCCGCTAACGCCGAGCTCTACGCCGAGCTCTACACACGGGTGTATCTGAAGATCTATCCGCGGGTGAAGAATCTGTACGAGGAGATCCGGGAGCTCATAGGCTATCCGGAAAAGATATCTGAGAGGAGGAAATAGTGCCGGGAAAAACAGATTTCGAGCCCCGATGGTTCGAGGGGGAGCTTCCTGAACGAAGCTACCGGAGACTCTTCAAGTGGGGGAGTCCGACCGAATACAAGCACCCGAATAAGGGGCTTTACCGCCTTATAAAGGAAACCTTTTCTCTGACCGACGAGCATTTCAAGCGGAAACCCGATTTCGGTTTGGACGAGGTAACGGGTGATTATCCCCCGAAGCTTCCCCGGCGGCACATCGAGGCATTTATCGGCATCCTCGGGGAAAAGAATGTGAGTGAGGATACTTATGACCGGTTGTCGGTGGCCTACGGGAAGACAATGCTCGATATCTTCCGCCTCAGAAACCGGATTGCGGAGAACCTCCCCGACTTGGTCCTCTATCCGCGAAACAAGGAGGATGTGGAGGCGGTCGTCGGTTATTGCGTGAAACATTCGATCCCGGTGTACGTCTACGGCGGGGGATCGTCGGTGACCCGGGGCGCGGAGCCGGTAAGGGGCGGGGTTAGCCTCGACACCGGGAGGCATTTTAGCAGGATCCTCTCGATAAGCGAAACCAATCAGACGGTGACCGTGGAGCCCGGTATCATGGGGCCGGCCCTCGAGGATTCCTTGAACCGCGCCCGGGAGCTCTACGGGACGCGTCACGATTACACCTGCGGTAACTTTCCCCAGTCCTTCGAGTATTCCGCGGTGGGCGGGTGGGTCGTCACCCGCGGCGCGGGACAGAACTCCACGTATTACGGGAAGATCGAGGACCTCGTCCTCTGTCAGGAGTACGTAACCCCGAAGGGTACGGTAAAAACCGCCCCCTTTCCCCGGCAGGCTACCGGGCCCGATATCGATCAGATCATGATCGGGAGCGAGGGGGCCTACGGGATTCTCGTCTCGGTTACCCTGAAGATTTTTAGGCATATGCCCCGGAACACCCGCAGGTTTTCTTACATGTTTCGAAGCTTCGAGGACGGGGTCAACGCCGTCAAAGAAATTATGCAGTCGGAGAACGGCCGTCCTTCGGTGTGCCGCCTCTCCGATCCGGAGGAAACCGACGTGGCTTTGAAGCTCTACGGGGTGGATTCTCCTCTCGTAAATCTGCCCTTCTCACTGCTGGGGATGGAGCGGGGAAAGCGGTGTCTTTTTTTAGGGAGCGCCGACGGGGGGAGAAGGTACACTCGGATGGTGAAGGGGAATGTCCGGAAAATCTGCCTCCGCCGCGGCGGAATGCCTCTCAGCGGTTACGTCACGCGGAAATGGGAGCACGGCAGGTTCCGCGATCCCTATCTCCGGGAGGACCTGCAGGATTACGGCATCGTCATCGATACCCTGGAGTGCGCGGTGAACTGGGAAAATCTCTATCACGTCCGCGGGCATGTCAGGGACTATATCAAGAGCAGAGAAAACACCATCTGCATGACCCACATGTCCCACTGTTATCCCCAAGGGGCGAATCTCTACTTCATTTTTATCAATATGTTCGAGAGCGCGGAGGACTTCTCCGCCTTCCACGCCGGAATATTAGAGGCGATCCATACCTCCGGCGCGGCGTTAAGCCATCACCATGGGATAGGGAAGCTCTTCGCTCCCTGGCTCGAAAGGAACTTGGGCTCCGAGTCATACACGATCCTCCGTGCTCTCAAAGAGCACTTCGACCCGGGTAATATCATGAATCCGGGAGGTACCCTGGGGTTTGATTAGATCTCGGCAATCGGAGCCTTCGGGGCCGATTCCTTGATCTCGTCGATGATCCGTATGCACTCCTCCCGGGAGGAGCATGATTCTCCGACGAAGAGGATTTCCCCCTTCGGGTTTTTGTAGCAGAATCTGAGCTGATTCTCCGCGTCCTTGTAGATTTCGAAGGTATACTCCATGGCATTAGTGTACTACAATTACCGGTAAAAGAAAATCGGGGGGAGGAAAAAATGAATCGATCGGTACCTGTAGCCCTGGTATGCGCCGCGGCGCTGACGATCCTGATCGTGCTTTCCGGGTGCGTTTCCCGAGAGGCTAGGGAGACGAGGAACCTCAGGATCGAGGACATTGACGTGATGAAGATTCCCGACGGCACCTACGTGGGAAAGTACGGATACGATGAGCTGGTCTATACCGCGAAGCTCGAGGTAGAAGACGGGCGCATCGAATGGATCCGCATCGAAGAGAACAAACCTTCTCCCCGGTCCGACTGGGCGGAAGAAATCCCTAAGAGGGTAATCGAGGCGAACTCCACCCAAGTCGACGTCGTTTCAGGAGCTACCGCCGGCAGCAAGGCCGTCCTCAAGGCGATCGAGCTGGCCTTAAAGGCAGGCGCCCGTCTCAGGTAAAGGCGGCCGCGAGTCTCCATTTCGGTTTTCCAGCGCTTATGAGTATATTTGTTCCATGAAATGGTACGGAAAAATTGATAATTCACGGGCCTGGGAATACCCCTTCTTTATCAGGTTTCGCGGCGAGGGGGAAATCGAGGAATCCTCGCAAGACCTCGATGCTTTACAGGAGAAATTCGGAGTCAAGATAAAGGCAACGAAAGAGGAGAAGGAAGAGTCGGTAAACGAGCTCGAGGGCTTTATCGCCTCCGACTCCCGGGAAATCCTCGAGGAGGTGCAGTCGGTCCTCGAAGGGATGGGCTGGTCCTTGAAAAATGGGCTGTAGCCTTCACTGTTAGAGGGGGAGATTCTCGGTTCCTTTGAGCTCGTCTTTGAGTTCCCGATAGAAGGTTTCCACGAACTCCGCCTTCCGGTCGAAAAGCTCTTTTCCCGCCTCGGTGGCGAGCTTCCCTCTCTTTTTTTTGAGATAATCCAAGCCCTCGGAGTTCATGATTTCCATAACTTGCCTGGGATAGTCGTGGGATGAGGGAGAGGCTTTATGGGCCATCATGAATATGGACATGGCTCCGACCCCGTCTAAGAGATCGGCGTCGCAGAGGACCGCCATGCGTATATCCTTCTCCTTGGGATCCTTCTTCTGATGTCCGGCGATGAGCTTTGATAATTCCTTGGTATCGAAATGTTCAGAAAAACTTTTCTTGTTCGTTGTCCAGGTCCTGACGATGGCCGCGCCGGCCTTTGCATGGTTTTTCCTGTCGTCCAGTGAACCAATGTCGTGGAGGACTGCCGCGGTCCTAATAAGGAGCGCATCTTTTTCGGAGATGCCCGCTGTAGAAACGATAATCTCCTCGGCGTAGGATTCCGTTCGAAAGCTATGATGGACTACGTACTCCCAGGATTCTTTCCACGGATAAGCCCGGTCCTCCGCGTTTTCTTTGCCCCTGAGGTAGCTTATGAGAAACGATTTTGCCTCGTCGACGACGTCCATACCGACCTCCGGAGCTATAGTAGGGAAAATCGGCGGAGGGGACAAGACCTCGCCGCTCATAGAGGCCTCGGGAGTGCTCTAGTAAAATTTTTTGAATTTTCCCTCATTTTATGTTAAAATAAGTCTTAACAGAGGGAAGAAGCTTTGGAAGCATTCACTGTGCAATCGGTCAGGAGATGCTCCGCAGGGGTTCTGACGATGGGAAGGGTTTTGGTTTACGATATTATGACTCCGATAAATGCAGCGCTTCTCTTTTAACTTGTTTTTCAACGGCTAATCGCCTCCGTTACCGCGGCGCCCTTTCTTCTGTCCCGATCCTTTCGGTAAACCTCCCGGCTGAACTATCCACGGAGGTAACACATGGAAATTATCAACGACGTACTGCGAAGCAAGGGGCATGAAGTCTTTTCGATTTCTTCGGATGCCACCGTCTTCGAGGCTCTGCGAAGCATGGCCCGGCACAACGTGGGCGCGCTCATGGTAAGGGATGATGCCGGCAGGCTCGTGGGAATCTTCTCCGAAAGGGATTACGCCCGGAAGATCATCCTGCAGGGGAAGACATCCCGGGAAACGAAGGTTGAAGAGATCATGACCCCTCGGGTTTTCTACATCAAGGGGAATCAAACCATCGAGGAGGGGATGGCTTCGATGACCAAGAATAAATGCCGGCATTTGCCGGTGCTCGATGACGATGAAGAGCTTATTGGGGTGATTTCCATCGGTGATATCGTTAAAGCGGTAATCCACGAAAAGGATTTTCTTATCGATCAGCTGGAACACTACATATCCGGCAGTCTGTAATTAATTTCGCCCCGGTCTTGACCCGGCCGATTTTTTTTCTTATCCTCAAGGCTGAAATACGGTGGCATAGCCACTACTTCAAATATGGAGGATATGGATGAATACAGTTCGAGTAGGAGTTATCGGAACGGGTTTTATCGGACCCGCACATATAGAAGCTCTGCGCAGGCTTCCCAACGTCAAGGTTGACGCAATTGCCGATGTGGACGAAGCCACCGCAAAGGCGAAGGCCGACGCGCTGGGGGTGGAAAAGGGTTTCGGCAATTACAAGGACCTTCTCAAAGACGCGAGCATCGATGTCGTCCACATCGCGACCCCCAATCATCTTCATTATCCGATGTCCAAGGAGGCCCTCGAAGCGGGTAAGCACGTAGTATGCGAAAAGCCCCTGGCCATGAACACCTCGGAAGCTGAAGAGCTCGTAGAGCTCGCCGACAAGAAGGGGCTCGTCAACGCGGTACACTTCAACGTACGGTACTATCCCCTTATGAACCAAGTCAGGAAGATGATCCGGAACGATGATCTGGGTAATTTATTCGCCGTCCACGGATCGTACCTTCAGGACTGGTTATTCCTGCAGACCGACTACAACTGGCGGATGGAACCGGAGTTCTCGGGAACTTCCCGGGCGGTAGCGGATATCGGAAGCCACTGGATGGACCTTGTCGAGTACGTTACGGGCCTGAAGATAACCGAGGTGTGCGCCGATTTCGCCACCTTCTATCCGATACGGAAGAAACCCTTAAAGCCGGTAGAGACTTATGCCGGAAAGATGCTCAAGCCCGAGGACTACGCCGACGTACAGATCAACACCGAAGATTACGCCACGGTTATGCTCCACTTCGACAACGGCGGGCATGGGGTGTTTACCGTCAACCAGGTCGCGGCGGGCAGGAAGAACCGGATCTACTACGAGATCGACGGCTCTAAACAGGCTGTGGCCTGGGAATCGGAGCTGCCGAACCAGCTGTGGATCGGAAAGCGGGAAGACGCAAACGCCCTTCTGCTTCGGGACCCCTCGCTGGCGTATCCGGAAAGCGCAGAGATTATTTCCTTCCCCGGCGGTCATAACGAGGGTTTTCCCGACACCTCGAAGCAGATGTTCAAGCAGATTTACGATGCCGTCCGCTCGGGGGGCACGAAATCACCGAAGTACCCGACCTTCAAGGACGGGCTCAGGGAGCTCGTGCTCTGCGACAGGATTCTCGAAAGCAACAAAAAACGGGGCTGGGTGGAGGTGTAACCGGTGCCCCCTCGGAAAAAAAGAGTTGCGTAGCCTC
>JBKHAJ010000264.1:0-4457 GCA_046542935.1 Spirochaetia bacterium
CCCTTGCTCCAGTCGACCCAGCCGCGGAAGTGCTCCGGCGCTATCTCGTCTCGATCTACTTTCCCGCCTCGGAAATCACCGTAGTGAGTGTGGAGGCTTAAACGGTGCTTCCCCGGCAGGAGGGAATAGACCTTCTCCAGGTCCCGTACGAATTCCTCCCGGTTTCGCGGCTTCCCCGGGTAGCTCCCGGTCACTTGTATGCCTCCTCCCTCGAGAGCGGCGTCGGGACGCTCGAACCCCCCTACGTCGTCGATCTGCCAGCAGTGGAGCGAGAGCGAAAACTCTTTCAGCCTCTCGACGGCCTTCTGCGCGTCGACTCCGTATTCACCGTAGCTCTCTTTTGCCAGCTCGTATCCCTTTTCGTAATTCATAGACTTTCCTTATTCCATGCGAAAAACCTGCTTCAGGGGCACTGCTACAGGAGAATTGTCAGGATTTACCTCCATGATGTCCGCCATATAATCCCACCATTTCCGAACGATCGGAAGGTCCCCTAATTTATCCGCCGAATTATTTCCCGAGGTCTTGTGTACCGCGAAGAGGGTAAGGGTCTCTTCGTCGAGAAAGATCGAATAATCGTATATGCCCGCTTCGGAAATCGCCTTCGACAGCTCGGGCCATATTTCATCGTGCCGTTTTTTATATTCCTCTTCGAAGCCGGGTTTTAATTTCATCTTGAACGCGGTATTTTTCATTGTAATCCCCTCTATTGTTTTCTCTATTGCTTCCTGAGTGCGCCGCTGCGGATAATGTCGATCAAAACCGCGAGAATCAGTACCGAACCGCTCACGACCATCTGGAAATACGCGTTGACACTCAAGAGGGTCAATCCGTTGTTTATCGTCTGCAGTATCAAGATACCGAGTATTATTCCCGCTATCTTTCCTTTCCCTCCCGCGAGGCTGATGCCGCCTAAGATTACCGCGGAGATCGTGTTCATCTCCGTCCCCGAACCCGACTGAGGTAACGCGGCCCCTACCTGAGCGGCCAGGAGAAAACCGGCAATACCGGCGGTGATCCCGCTGATTACAAAAGCCATAAACTTGACCCTGTTTACATTGATACCCGACAGGTAACTGGCATGTTCGTTCCCGCCGACCATATACACCTTTCTTCCGAAGGAGGTGAATTTGAGCAGGTAATAGGTGATTGCAAGAATCACGATAGCTATAATTGTGACATAGGGAACAACGCCGAAGAGCCTCCCCCTGCCGAGCATGAGGATTACCGGATCCCGCACCATAACCGTGGCGTCTTTGATGAGCCACGCGGTGCCCCTGAATATCTGCATAGTTCCCAAAGTCGCGATAATTGCCGCGATTTTGAGCACCGCGTGCAGCGTCGCGTTGATGAGTCCCATGAGAAGCCCCAGGGCGAGAACCAGTAAAATAAGCAGCCACCAGGGAGCACCCATCAGACTGAACAAAGCGGCAAGCAAGGCCGTTACCGCGCCGATCGCGTTTTGCGAGATATCGAGGCCCCCGGTTATCATCGCGACGGTCAGCCCGGATGCCCGTATCGCCAGGATAGACGCGAACATGAGTACATTCATGATGTTCTTGAGGGTAAAGAAATAGGGGGAAAGGATTCCCCATACAACCGAAAGCAGTATCAAGGCTATAGCAAGACTCAGGATATTCCCTAAGTCAGTGATGCTTTTAAAGACACTCCGCATAGATGTTCCCGTACCTGTATTTTTATTTAACATTTCATTTCACCGCCAAATGGAGTATTTCATTCTGATCATATTCGCTTCGTTCGAATTCACCGGCGATAGTTCCGTCGGTAAAGACCAGTATTCTATCGGTAATTCCCATAACCTCCGGCAACTCGGCCGAGACCATTATTATCGAGATTCCCTGCTTACAGAGCTCTTCCATAACCGTATATATTTCGACTTTTGCGCCGACATCGATTCCCCTTGTGGGATCGTTCATAATGAGGACCTTCGGATTGGTAAGCAGCCATTTTGCAATTACGACCTTCTGCTGATTACCCCCGCTTAGGGAATTGATAATTGTCTGGCTCGAGGGGGTCTTTATCCCCAGTTTGTCTATCCACTTATTGCAGTACTCTCTCTCTTTCCTGGAATCTATATGAAGTCCCTTCCCGAGAGCGTCCAGCTGGGTTATCGTCAGATTATCCTTGACCGAGTGGATAAGGATAAGGCCGTCCTGCTTTCGGTCGCTGGGGATGTACGCTATCCCGTGCTTCTTCGCGTCTAGGGGACTGTCTATCTCCACCTCTTTCCCCTCGATGCTGAACTTTCCCGAACGTACAGCCCTCAGTCCGAGAAGTCCCTCGACGGCCTCCACCCTGCCGGACCCTACGAGCCCGAAAAGCCCGAGGATTTCCCCCTTACGGACATTGAAAGAGATGCCTTCGGCAATGTTACAGGAGAGGTTTTCGACTTCGAGCATGACATCGCCTATCTCCGCTGCTTCTTTCGGGTACATATCCACAATTGCCCGGCCGACCATGAGCTCCACGAGCTCGGACGTCGTTGTCTCCTCCAGCGCCAATAACCCCACCCGCTTTCCATCCCGCATGACCTGCACGCGGTCGGCGATCTCGAAAACTTCGTCGAGCTTATGAGAGATATAAATAATCGAAACCCCCTGTTTCTGCAGATCTTTTATTAACTCGAACAGCCGCCGCGTTTCCGTTTCATTCAAGGAAGACGTAGGCTCGTCCATAATAAGGACCTTTACGTCCTTCGTAACCGCCCTTAAGATTTCCAATATCTGTTTTTCGGCTACCGTGAGCTCGTTGACGATCGTGAAGGGATCATAATCCAGGTTGAAGGAACGGATCAATTCTTCCGAATCCTTTTTCATTCTCTTATAATCAACCCGCTTCATTTTCCCTTTTACCGGAACCGTGCCGATAAAGAGGTTTTCCGCGATAGTCATCTCATTGAGGTAATTCAATTCCTGATAGATAGTCGCTATTCCGGCGTCCATCCGCTCTTTCGGTATCGCATCTTGAGGAATGACTTTACCGTCTAAGACAATCTCCCCCGAATCCATGTGAACGGCTCCGGAAAGAACCTTTATCAACGTTGACTTTCCGGCCCCGTTTTCACCGATTACCGCCAGTACTTCGCCCTTCTTTATTTCCAGGTCGACCTCATCCAGCGCAAGAACTCCCGGGTACTGTTTAACGATATTTTTCATCTGAAGAATGAGATCAGTGTCCTTGCTCACCTGTGTATCCACAATCTAGTCTCCCCTTAAAAGAACATTGCGGGCAGTAAGCCCGCAATGTTCTATCAAATTTACATTTCCATTTCCGCCCGTACTTTGTCGATATCTTCCCGGGTCAAGAATTCATGTTCCATGGTCTGCATCTTGTCAGGATTCTTTCCCGCAAGGATATCGAGAGCGAGGGGAACAATATAGAAACCGTACTGAGTAGGATAGTACGCGGTTCCGCCGAGCCAGCAGTTATCGCCCTGTTCCCAGGCGGCCAGCGTCTGCGCGCCGTTGTTGTTCGTAGCAAGCAGTACGTCCGAATCTCTTCCCGCCGCCTGAACTGCCGAAAAGACGCCCTGTCCGGTTTCGGTATTTACAGTTCCGACCACGATCTTGCTGAGATCGGGGTGCGCGGTCAGCCAGTCGGTCATCTTCTGGTTCGCAACGAGGGTGGTGTCCGAGCCGCCTCCGCCCATTTCGATCCATTCTACCTTGCTCTCGGGGACATCGATTCCGTTGGCCCTCATGCCGTCGATCATCCCCGACATTCTCAGCCGTACAACGGGGCCGTTTTCACTGTTGAAGAAGAAGAGCGCCTGCTCGATCTCTCCGTCCCACTGCTCTTTGATTGCTTTCGCGAGTCCTTCACCGGCGACTTCCCCGGCTTCCTGATTGTTCGCTCCGAAGAACCAAGCTTCATCACCGTCCACTCCGACGTACTGGACGTCGATTCCGATGACGGGCACTCCCTGGGCGCCGCAGTAATCGACCAAGCTTCCGCCGATCTCCGCGTTTACATTGAAATCGACGATAATATCCGCTCCCTGGAGCAGCATGTTGTCGACGTTCGGCAGGATCTTCTCAGGATCGAAGTTCGACTCCGCGACAAGGAGCTTTACCCCGTGTTCTTCCGCGGCCTTTTCCATACTTTCGCCTACCTGGCGAAGGAAATCTACCGTCGTCGACCCGTTGTTGAAACCGATGATGATCTCATCATCTTCCTGTGTTTCCGCTGCGCCCCCGGACGCCGCTTCCTGCTGTCCGCCTGCAAACAAAGCCGCCGTTGAGAACAGCATTCCTGCTGCGATGAGCAGTACTACAAAAAATCTTACCCTTTTCATTGGTACCTCCTGTTATTTGGTTCCCAATTTATTTTTAAACGCGACTACCGCGTTTATTACCTAACCTGTATATTTTGTGAAATCTTAGCACCGGTCCTTTCCCGGCACCATGCACATTTTGCCGGTCTTCATATACAAAATG
>JBKHAJ010000265.1:0-4456 GCA_046542935.1 Spirochaetia bacterium
GTTTTCGATTCTCGGGGAAGAATTACCAAGGTGTAATTTCCCATATTATTTTTTTCGATTACGCGTATACCTAAGAAACCCTGTGCTGTATCGGAGGTTGTTCGTCGGGCACGCTTCGACGCAGAGACCGCAGCCTACGCACTGAAGCGCCTTTACCGGTTTTCCCTCCCGGGCCCGGGCGCTTATGTCTATCGAGAGTTTACAGGCCTCGTCACAGGCGCCGCAGTCGATGCACCGGGTAAGGTTTGTTTCTATCCTCTGTCCCGCCGCATTTCCGACTATCCCGAGGAAAAGACCGGCGGGGCAGTAAAAGCAATAGCCCCGGCCTCCGATAAACACCCACAGCAGCATAAGGAGAGTCAGTTCGACCGACAGATACTTGATCCTCTCGGCGCTGATAAGGCTGCTCCTGTTCAGGAAGGCCGGCTCGATTGTCAGTACCAGAATCCAGGCCGCTATCAACGCCAGGTTGGCGATTAAGAGGACTATCTGGAGTTTCCTCAGCACCCACCGGACCCGGGGACGGATCCGTTTCGACTGCGGTTTCTTTTTATTATGGGTTACGAAGGGAAGGGCTTCCCCCAGGGTTTCGGCGTGCACACCGTTCATGAGGCACAGCATGCCGCACTGCCATCGCCGGCCGAGGAAGAAGGTCCCTCCAAAGACGACCGCCTGATATATAAGGTAGCCCCCCAGCAGGAAAGTCCCTCCGTCTATGCCGAAAAAATCTCCGAAGTGCATCTCAAAAAAAGACCCGGAGTCGACGAGCTGCAGGGGAAGGGTGGACCAGGGAAAGGGCATCAAACCGTTATAGAGCTCGTAGTATCCGGTAAACAAGGGGAAAAGTATCAAAAAGACAAAACTTACAATCGACAGGGAGATGAGGCTGTTCTTCCTCAGCCGGGATACTGTTTTACGGGAACCCTTTACGAGCGCATAGGTCAGAAACGCACCGAGTATTACGGTCAGGGCCCTGAAGTAGTGCTCGTACCACATGTAGATGTCATGCATAAGTCCGGCCGTCCGAGGGCTGAGCTGATCGCCGAAGCCCTGAGCGATTGCGGCTATGACCATACCGAACACGATGAGGAGAAGGGTTAAAGTTTTGAGTAGTGCGGGTATTAATCGTCGAGCGGTTTCACGTGTCATAGGGATGTATTCCTGTATTAGTGTCGCGGTATTCGATTTGCGAGTCAATGCGCCGGTGACTCCCGGAGGGTCCGCCGCCCTTCCGGCTTCCGTAGATGCGCCTACTTGAAGTAGAATGACGGTAAAAAGGAAAAATGAAAAAACAGAAAACGGACAATAACGGGACCGGGCGTCACGCAGAGGAAATCCTCAAATCGGTTTTCGGATACACCTTTTTCAGAGAGAATCAAAGAGAAGTAATAGAGTCGGTTCTTTCGGGCCGGGACGTGTTCACGGCCATGCCCACGGGGGGCGGGAAAAGCCTCTGCTATCAGCTCCCGGGGTTGATGTTCGAAGGTCTGACCGTAGTGATCAGCCCGCTGATCGCCCTGATGAAAGACCAGGTGGACGACGCCGCCGGTAAGGGAATACCGGCGGCCTTCCTGAACAGCAGTCTGGAAAGTGAAGAGATATCCCGGATCTACGCAGGCCTCCACAGGAGAGAGATAAAGATCCTCTACGTATCACCGGAACGGCTGGCGGCGGAGGGATATCTGGGCAAACTCCGCGATTTCGACGTCAGTTTCTTCGCGGTCGACGAAGCCCACTGCCTCTCCGAATGGGGACACGACTTCAGACCGGATTACCTCATCCTCTCCCGGATCAGGGACACCTTTCCGGGAGTTCCTATAGCGGCGTTCACCGCTACGGCAACCGAGAAGGTGCAGGACGACATCATCCGTATTCTTAAACTGGAAACCCCCTTTGTCGTCCGGGCCTCCTTCGACCGCAAAGAACTCTATTACCGGGTCCGTCCGAAAACGGAGGTGCTGTCGCAGTTATACTCCTTTATCAAGGACCATCCCGGCGAGCCGGGGATCGTATACAGGTTGAGCAGAAAGGACACCGAGAAGACGGCTGCCTACCTGAAAGACCGGGGAATAAAAGCACTCCATTATCACGCGGGGCTTTCCAGTGAGAAACGGAGGAAAACGCAGGAGCTTTTCAATAAAGACGAAATCGACGTGATCGTTGCCACTATCGCCTTCGGGATGGGAATCAACAAAAACAACATCCGTTATATTCTTCACGGCGATCTCCCGAAAAGCATGGAGGGATATTATCAGGAAACGGGCCGCGCCGGCCGTGACGGACTCGATTCGACTTGTGTCCTCTTTTTCAGTCCCGGCGATATCGTACGGCAGCGGTATTTCATCGACCAAATCACGGATGCGAAAGAACGGGAAAAAAGCAGAGAAAACCTGAACCGGATCGCCCGCTTTGCTACCGTCAACCTATGCCGGAGAAAACAGATTCTGGAATACTTCAACGAAGATCATAACGGGGAGTGCGGGAACTGCGACGTTTGCAACGATGTGACCGGAAAGGTCGACGCCACCGTGGACGCCCAAAAAGTCCTCTCCGCTATGGCGAGGACGAAGGAAGGATTCGGGATCAACTATATTATCGACCTCCTGCGGGGGGCGGACACCGAGAAGATCCGGAGCAGGGGGCATCAGAACCTGAAGACCTACGGTGCCGGAAAAGGGAAAAGCACCGCCTGGTGGCGGGGCATCGTAAATGAACTGATCGGGCAGCAGATGATCTACCGGGACACCGAAAGCTACAATGTGCTCCGGATGACCGAATCGGGCCGGCGCACGCTTTTCGGGAAGGACCCGTTTTTTATAAGCGAGACCGGCACCGCGGAAAAGCGGGAAGAGAAACCGGCCTCCGCCCTCTTCGGTGAAACCGGCCCCATCGACAAACCTCTCGTAAAGAAGCTTAAAAATTTGCGGACCGAAATTGCCCGTGAGAACAACGTTCCGCCCTATATAGTTTTCTCGGATAAAACCCTTCGTGAAATGGCGGCGGTCAAACCGGAGAGCAGCGAAGAGCTCCTTACCGTATCCGGGGTCGGGGAAAAGAAACTCGACGCCTACGGCCCCCGGTTTTTAGCACTGATACGGGAGCACGCGGACGGGTAGTCTCTGCATAACCGGGCGATCACCTACCACGAGCGCGCGCTGGACATACGCCGGAAGATCGGGAACGAGTGGGGAATCGCGCAGAGCCTCCAGTGGCTCGGGTATTGCTACTCCTGGAAAGGAGATCACCCGAAGAGTCTCGAGTATTTCCACGAAGCCGCGGAAAAATTCGAGGCCATCGGAGATATGTGGGAATACGGACAGTGTGTCAAGGGGCTGGGAGGATCTTTGTCCGGAGCATAGAACAGACGAAGATGATCGGTGCCGAGCGGGGAATGCTGCTGCTCTATCCCGAGGATGGCGCGCCCGGTCCGGAGCTCAGAGTATCGAGGAACATATCCACGAATGAGCCGGGACGGAATCTTGCCGAGATAAGCAGAGGAATCCTTGAACGGCTCGAGAAGGACAGGGTACCGCTCATCGTGGATGACGCACTCAGAGAGATCAGCCTGAAAGACCGAAGCAGCGGGGTGTTCACCCAAGAAGATCTGGAAGTGCTGGATCTGCTGGGAAATCAGGCGGGCGTCTCCATAGCGAACGCCCGGCTGTACACGAAAGCGGTGACGGAGGTGAGGAGTTTGTCGTCGTGCTGACGGAAATAGACATCGAGGGCGCGAAGGTCGCTGCGGAGAAGATCCGCGAAGCCGTCGAAAAAATGAGAGTACCGTACAGAGAAACGAATGGGCAAGAGGACCTGAAGGTGACTATGAGCATCGGTGTCGATCCCGAAGGTATGCCGCCCACCGTACTGACGCTTGGAATCCCGGACTTCTTTAAAGCCATGTGGGAGCTGATAATGCGCAGCTCCGGGTGGTGGATCCGATGATTCAGGCCAACTGTAGCGACAAGGACATGAAGTTCCTTCTGCGGAAGATCTATGCGATCGCAAAACACACACAAACTTATCCGGAAGATGTGTTTATTCCTGTAGGTTAGCACTCCTTCTTGTAATAGTTTTGGCATGATTCTTGCAAAAATATTATAGGAGGACATAATGGACAAAAATGTATTGAAAGGAAAATGGAAACAGCTTCAGGGTGATGCAAAAAAGCAGTGGGGAAAACTTACCGATGATGATCTAAGCAAAGTTGAAGGAGATAGTGTTAAATTAGCCGGTGTCCTGCAGGAAAAGTACGGATACGAAAAAGAGCAGGCCCAGAAGGAAGTTGACCAGTGGTTGGCAAATAAATAAGCCTTCTTGTATCCGGAAAAAAATGCCGCCCTACCGGGCGGTTATTTTTGGCACCGATTCTGTTATCTGTTGCCGGCGGAAGGTCCAGGTAACCAGCTACGAACTTTATCTATTTCATTTATTTCAACTCTAACAAAAAATTTTGGAA
>JBKHAJ010000266.1:0-4435 GCA_046542935.1 Spirochaetia bacterium
GGCGGTGCGGCTCTTGCCGCGAAGCTCAGAGGGACCGATCAGATAGCGGTCAGTTTCTTCGGCGACGGAGCATCAAACCAGGGTATTACTCACGAGAGTCTTAATCTGGCTTCTGTGTGGAAACTTCCCATGCTTTTTATCTGTGAGCATAACGAATTCGGTATAAGCGTATCCACGAAAAAGAGTACCTCCGTCAAGGATATCGCGGTACGGGCCAAGGGGTACAATATCCCCGGATATACCGTAGATGGAAACGATGTATTCGCAATAGACGATGCGGTAGCGAAGGCAATCAAACACGCTAAGGCGGGAAAAGGTCCCAGTCTCATCGAGTGTAAGACCTACCGTTGGAAGGGGCACTGGACCGGTGACCCTGAAGTTTACCGGACCCGGGAAGAGGTGGAGAAATGGAAGAAGAAATGCCCTATTCTTCGGCTCAAAGAATATTTGATAAAAGAGAAGATTGCCGATGAGGCACAACTTGCAGATATCGAAAAGAGGGTCGCAGAAGCAGTTGAGGAAGCGGAGCGATTTGCAAAGGAGAGTCCTGAGCCGGATCCCGCGAACGTCATGGACGAAGTCTTCTGTTGTAAGTAGATAATTGAAACGAGGAAGGAACAGAATATGAGCCAGAAGAAATATGCAGTGGCCATACGAGACGTACTGGCCGAAGAGATGAGACGAGACAAAGAAATCTTCGTTATGGGCGAAGATGTTGCGGAGCAAGGCGGCATCTTCGGATGTACCCGGGGACTTATCGATGAGTTCGGCCCTGAAAGAGTCCGGGATACCCCCATATCGGAGCAGGCTTTTATCGGTATGGGGATCGGAGCGAGCCTGACCGGCATGCGGCCGGTTGTCGAGCTTATGTACATGGATTTTACTCTCGTGTCCATGGATCAAATACTGAACCAAGCCGCAAAACTGCGGTACATGTACGGCGGAGCGGCAACTCTTCCCCTGGTTATTCGCGGGCAGCAGGGTGTGGGTCGGGGGAACGCGGCGACTCATTCTCAAAGCCTGGAGATGTTTTTCATGCATTTCCCGGGAATCAAGGTGGCCCTTCCCTCTACGGCGAGTGATGCTGCAGGACTGCTTCGTACGGCAATCCGGGACGATAATCCTGTAATAATTTTCGAGCACAAGGCATTGTACGTGACCTCCGAAGATGTTTCTGACGACCCGGATTTTGCCGTTCCCTTCGGCAAGGCGGCAATTCGCAAGGAAGGAAAGGATGTGACTATTGTCGCCACCTTAGAGATGGTCCATAAGGCTCTCGATGCTGCGGAGAAACTGGCAGAGCAGGGAATCGAGGCGGAAATAGTCGATCCACGGACACTGGTTCCTCTGGATGAAAAGACCATACTCGATTCGGTCATCAAAACGGGGCGGGCTGTATGCGTGCACGAAGCTCATCGGACCGGAGGCATGGGTGCCGAAATCGCTTCAATAATTCAGGAGAAGGCGTTCAAATATTTGGATGCTCCGGTGCTGCGTTTAGGGGCCAGGCAGTGCCCCCTCCCTTTTAATTTGGGTCTCGAGAACGCGGTGGTACCTCAGGTTTCGGATATTATCGAAGCGGCCAAACAAGTCTGCTACAAAGGATAGGGTAGTATGGCTACACAGGTAATCATGCCGAAACAGGGTCTCCAGATGACTGAGGGGACTATCATCGACTGGAAGGTTTCGGTAGGTGATACGGTCAGTTCCGGTCAGGCAATTCTCGAAATCGAAACCGACAAGCTCACCATCGATGTCGACGCACCGGCGGACGGAGTCGTTCTCAAGCTTCTCTATCAAGAAGGAGATACAGTTCCGGTGGCGGAGCCCATCGCCGTCATCGGCAAGCCCGGAGAGGATATAGCCGATATGCTCGGAGATATCCCGGGTACGGTAGGGGAAGAGCCGAGCGGAAACGAGGAAAAACCGGCGTCGGCAATGGGCATCACATCGATGCCGGCCACGTCGGAAGTAGCCGTATCCGGCTCCGCGGAGGAAGGCGCGGCGGAGCGTGTTTACGCCTCTCCTCGAGCCCGGTGGAGAGCGGAGGAAAAGGGGATATCCCTTGATAGTATTGAACCCTCCGGCCCCGACGGCCTCATCATCGAACGGGACGTGTTTCGTGTAGCGGAGAAAAAGGATATGGAGCCGGCGGCTACCCCCCTTGCCAAGAAGGTGGCCTCCGTGAAAGAGGTAGACCTGAAAGCGGTCAAGAGTTCTAAGATGGGTGGAAAGATAACTAAGGCGGATGTGCTGCGGGCCATGGAACACGGAGCTTTTCCGGAAGCTAAGATCGTCGAACGGCAAGGCCAGGAAGGGGGAGGTTATCTCATCCCTCACGACGGGATGCGTAGAACCATAGCCAAGAGGATGAGCGAAAGCCTCTCCGTTGCGGCCCAGGCTAATCATCGGATGGATGTCGATTTTTCCGAACTCGTCCGGCTTCGTGGAAAACTCAAATCGTCAGGATTGTCGGTATCCTATACCGACATCCTACTCAAGATAGCGGCTGGAGCCCTCAAGCTGATGCCCCTCATGAATTCATCGTGGACTGACGAGGGTATCATGATCAAAGAGGAAATAAACATTGGTCTTGCCGTGGCCGTTCCCGATGGCCTTGTGGTGCCGGTGTTGCGTAACGCGGATATCCTTTCTCTGCAGGAAATGTACGAGCGATCCCGTGAGCTGATTAAAAAAGCCCAGGAAGGACAATTGGGAGTTGAAGAAATGAGTGGAGGAACCTTCACCATAACCAATCTCGGGATGTATGATGTGGACAGCTTCACCGCTATTATCAATCAACCTGAGAGCGGGATTCTCGCCGTGGGAAGGATAGTCGAGAAGCCGGTTGTACTGAACGGAGAGATCGTTGTAAGGCCGATGGTAACTTTGAGCTTGACCTACGATCACCGAGTCATCGACGGGGCTCCCGCCGCTGAGTTCCTCCGGACGGTGAAAAACCTTATCGAAAATCCGTATCTTCTTATATAGGAGTGTGGTTGAGGTAAAGGAGTACGCATGCGTTTTGTCCTCGGTTATTATAGAGAATCTCGGGAGATAGAAATTCCCGACCAAAATATTGGAAAAGTTCTGGAGCCTCGGAAGCCTGAGGCCGGAGGGAAGGGCGAATCAGGCAGGAACGAAACGGAGCTTGTCGAAGCTGCACTCGATTCCGCCTCGGAGCTTTTGAAAGAAACGATTCGCCCTGGGGAAAAGGTCGTTATTATCACCAGTGACATTACCCGGCCCATGCCATCTTATAAGGTTCTTCCCTCCCTTATTCGGCGGCTGGGCAATAACGGAATATCCGATTCCGACATTCGGATTGTCCTTGCTCTGGGGAATCACCGAAAACACACCCGCGAAGAAATGGAAGCAATCGTAGGATCAGAGATCTTCGCACGGATCGAATGCATCGACAGTGATCATAAGAATATAGTCAGGCTTGGTACGACCAGACGAGGTACGCCGGTCGATATCTTCAGGCCGGTAGTGGAAGCGGACAAACGAATATGCCTGGGAAATGTGGAGTACCATTATTTTGCCGGATACAGCGGAGGGATGAAGGCTATAATGCCCGGCGTTTCCACCGCCGAGGCGATCCAGGCCAATCATAGCCATATGGTCGAGGCGAATGCATATGCCGGAAGAATCGAGGTGAATCCCGTTCGGGAGGACATTGATGAAGTGTATTCCCTCTGTCCCGCCGATTTTATCGTTAATGTCGTTCTGGATGAGAAAAAGAAAATAGTAAGAGCTTTCGCCGGGGATGCCTTTGCTGCCCATCGGGACGGATGTGCCTTTCTCGATACCCTCTATAAATGTTCTATCGGTGAACCCGCGGACATAGTGATTGTCACCCCCGGCGGATTTCCTAAGGATCTCAATCTCTACCAGGCACAGAAGGCCCTGGACAATGCAAAGCATGCTGTTAAAGAAGGGGGGATTATAATCCTTCTTGCCGCATGTCCTGAGGGGTTCGGGGAGTCAGTCTTCGAACGATGGATGACAACCTCGAGTTCTCCAGATCAAATGGTAGAGGCTATACGAGTTCGTTTCGAGCTCGGTGGACATAAGGCAGCGGCCATAGGTATGGTCCAGCAAAAAGCTGACATTTTCCTGGTAAGCGAGTTTTCTCCCGATCTCGTAAAGCGAATATTTATGACCCCTTTTGCCGATATCCAAGGGGCTTTTGAGGAGGCCTTCGCGAGAAAGGGAGAGGAGGCGAGTGTCCACATCATGCCTTTCGGCGGATCGACATTACCTGTATTATCGTAAGGAATATTCCCGTTACCCGCGGGAAGAACATCTGATAAAACGTGCGAAAAGGAACTACAAGCAGCTCCGGTAACGGCCGGGGAGTTCACAAGGAGCAAATAAATGGCTGAATTGAACTGGAAACTCGACAACTTAGACGAACTCTTCTCGGGGAAGC
>JBKHAJ010000267.1:0-4423 GCA_046542935.1 Spirochaetia bacterium
TGTATACAAGGAAAAGTGTTCTCCTGATTCAATCCCCACGATCGGGGGCACTCTCCGCACTTTACACCCATAGATCCAAAATCTCCTGCCTGCCTATATCAACCAAACCATAATCGGTGAGCTTGAGCTCCGGGATGACCGCGAGTTGGATGAAATGGAGCGGCATCAGGATGTCCTTCTCGGTTCCCATCTTTCTTATGGCCCTTTTAATTCCCCCGAGTTCCTCCACCACGGTGTCGAGGGCGGCATTGGACATGAGGCCGGCGATCGGCAGGGGCAGCTCCGCCTCCACTTTCCCGTCGATCACCACCACGATCCCGCCGTTCAGCTCCCGGACCCGCCTGACTGCGGCGTACATGTCATCATCGCTCATCCCCATCACCGATAAGTTGTGGGAATCGTGTCCTATAGTGGTAGCCACTGCGCCCCGAACCACGCCGAAACCCTGTGCGAATGCCCGGGCGACTTTCTCGCCCCGGTACCGGTCGAAGACAACCACCTTCGCCAGGTTCCGCTTAGGATCCGCCGTCGCGTATCCGTCCCTGACGGTCGCCCCCTCCTCGAGAGAATCTGTGTAGAGGTCCCCCTCCTTCATCCCGATGACCCTGATGCGGGGCGGGTGCGACCCGCCCGCGGTCCGCAGCTCCTCCGGGACCGGAATCCGAAAGGTATCCAGGCCGTACTCCCCGAGCTTGACCCCACCTAACTGTTCCGGAAGGTCCCAGTGCAGCCCGGTAACCGGCGCCGCCACCTCGCCCTTCTCCGCAACCACGTGGGAGTCCTTGATCACCATCTTAATGTCGAACAGCTCGAGATCTCCGACGACCACCAGATCGGCCTTGTAGCCGGGGGCGATGGCCCCCATGCTCCTGAGATTGTAGTGGCGGGTCGTATTCACCGTGGCCATTCTGAGGGCGATAATCGGATCGAGCCCTAGGGCGATAGCCTTCCGGATCAGGAAATCGATATGCCCCTCGTTTATTATGTCGATCGGTTCCCGGTCGTCGGTGCAAAAACTGAAAAAGCTGTGGTTCGCCATATTAACTTTTTTGACGATAGCTTCCAGGTTCTTCGCCGCGGTCCCCTCCCGGACTAAGACCTGCATTCCCCGACCCACCTTCTCCAACGCCTCCTCCGCGGAGGTGCACTCGTGGTCGGAGCGGATGAAACCGGTTATGTAGGCGTTTAATTCTTTACCGGTGAGCCCCGGGGCGTGGCCGTCTATCTTCTTGTACTCGTGGCGGAGGATCTCAATTTTGGTAATGAGCTCGTTGTCAACGTTCAGTACTCCGGGAAAGTTCATTACCTCGCCTAAGGCGATAATCCGCCGGGGGTACTTGTCCACGGTACTTACCATATCCTCCGGACCTAAGCGCGCCCCGGAGGTCTCGAAAGTTGTCGCGGGAACCGCTGAGGGAAGGGCAATGTAGACATTCAAGGGAATCCCCTCGGTGGAGTGGATCATGTACTCGAGCCCCGCGAGACCTAAGACGTTGGTTATCTCGTGGGGATCGGCGATGACCGTGGTGGTCCCTTTCGGAAGCACCGCCCGGGCGAACTCCCTCGGCGCTACCATGGAGCTCTCAATGTGCAGATGGGCGTCGATGAACCCCGGCACCACGTAACCGCCTTTTACGTCGATGACTTCCCGTCCCTCGGTATAATCCCCTATTCCCGCGATGCGCTTCCGGAAAAGGGCTATATTCCCCTCCTCCACCCTGCCGGTAAAAACATTGACAATCTTTCCGTTCTTGATGAGCACGTCGGCCTTTTGCTTTCCCAGGGCCACCGGGACGATATCGCGGATTTTCATGATTTAATGATAGACGAATTTTTTCTTTCAGGCAATTCTCAGGAACCACCGTGGGTTCCCGGGATAGCTATACGAAATTGAAAATTCCTAACAGTGCGGCAAGAAGAGTAAATCCTATTCCCATGGTCCATTGGAGCTGAGAAAAACGCTTATCCACCTGCTCGAACCGCTTTTCCATCTGCTCGAAATTCTGACGCATGAGCTCTCCGAGATTCTTGAGCCCCTCTTCTACCCGAACTATCCGTTCGGTAAGTTCGAACTCCCGGGCGTGGCGAACGGCAAGTCCCTTTTCGCCGGCCCACTCTTCTATGTGGTCTTGAACATAGCGTCCGATTTTCTCCAGCTCGCGTTCACCGAGCTCCATTACAGATTCTCCCATACGATGCTCCTCTTACGGTATATTTGTTAATACCGCCGGAGCAGGTTCCGTGCTTCAAATATACACAAGACAGGGGAATTTTTCCACAGTCGGCACCGTTTCCAGCGACCGCCTAGCTCCTTTCCCCGTAGTTTTGCTCGATCCATTCCCGATACTCCCCGGTGCGCACACTCTGCGCCCAGTCTCGGTTCTCCAGGTACCATCGTACCGTCTGCTCGAGACCCTCTTCGAAGGAATAGCGCCTGTTCCAGCCTAAGTCGTTCTTGATTTTCGAGCAGTCGATGGCGTAGCGCCGGTCGTGGCCGGGACGGTCTTTGACGAATGTGATGAGCTTCTTGTAATAGCCGGGGTCTTTGCCCGTCGCCCCGGCGACCCTTTCACAGAGGACATGAACTAAGCGGATATTCTCCCATTCGTTCTCTCCTCCGATATTGTAGCACTCTCCCCGAGTTCCCTTTTTCGCGATGCTCCATACCGCCTCGTTGTGATCGTAGACATGGAGCCAGTCCCGAATGTTCTTCCCGTCGCCGTAGACGGGAAGCGGCTTTTCGTCGAGCATATTGAAGATCATGAGGGGGATGAGCTTTTCGGGGAAATGATAGGGCCCGTAGTTGTTCGAGCAGTTCGACAGGGTCACCGGTAGCCGGTAGGTGTGGTGATAGGACATTACAAGATGGTCCGAGGCGGCTTTCGAGGCGGAATAGGGGCTCCGGGGGTCGTAGGGGGTCTTCTCGGTAAAGTACCCCTCCGCGCCTAAGGACCCGTATACTTCGTCGGTGCTCACGTGATGGAAGAGGACTCCCTCCGCCGGCCCGCCGGAACTGAACCATCGGTTCCTCGCCGCCTCTAATAGATTAAATGTCCCAGTAATGTTCGTCCGGATGAACTCGGCGGGCCCGTGGATCGACCGGTCCACGTGACTCTCGGCGGCGAGGTGGAACACCGTGTCGATATCGTACTCTGTAAAGATCCGGTTCACGAGATCGGCGTCACAGATATCCCCCCGGAGAAAGACATACCGGCCGTTCCCATCGCCGGTACCGTAAACCGTCTCGATATCCTCGAGGTTTAAGGGATTCCCGGCATAGGTGAGCTTGTCGAGATTAACGAGTCGTCCCTCGAATCCCGCCTCCGGTGTAAACAGATAACGGACGAAATTGCTTCCGATGAACCCGGCCCCGCCGGTGACTAAAACATTTTTGAAATGCGGCATCCTATCTCCTTTTCAGGCTATTATACAAAAGGTTGAGCTACCGACCGGACCAGTAGGGATCGCCCCAACGGAGCTCGTCACGAATACGGTCGGGTGATGACCCTTTCCCGATATGGACGAATTCGATTCCCGCGATTTCCGCCCAGTCCCGTAAAGCTTCGGCGCCTATGGCGGTGGTATATCCGGAATGATGTGCTCCCCCGGCGATGATCCAGCTCTCCGCCGCTTTCGTAAGGCTCGGGAACGGCTTCCACAGGACCCGTGCGACGGGGAGCTTGGGCATGGGATTCTCGATTCGTATTGATTCCACGTCGTTGACGATCATCCGGAAGCGGTTTCCCATATCGATTACGGTTGCAAGCACCGCCGGACCCTCGGCGGCGTCGAAGACCATCCGGGCGGGAGGTTCCTTGTCACCGATGCTTAGAGGGTGGACCTCGATCCTAATACGGTCCTTCGCCAAAGAGGGACATATCTCGAGCATGTGGGCGCCTAGGACCGCCTCCTTACCCGGCTCGAGGTGATAGGTGTAATCCTCCATAAAGGAGGTTCCCCCCTTAAGGTCCGCGGCCATCACCTTCATTGCCCGGACGAGCATGGCCGTCTTCCAGTCCCCCTCTGCGCCGAAACCGTATCCCTGCTCCATCAGACGCTGAACGGCGAGACCGGGAAGCTGCTTCATGTGGTGGAGGGATTGGAAATTGGTGGAAAAGGCCCCGGCGTTGCGGGCATCGAGAAACCGCTTCATGGCAATTTCGTAGCGTCCCTGCTCCCGGACGGCGTCGAGTCCCGCCGTATCTTTCTCGAGAGCGGAGAGATCGTAGGAAGCCGCGTACTCCTTCATAAGGGTATCCACCGCCGCGTCTTCGACTTTCTCGATCTCCGCCGTCAGGTCACCGATACCCCATCCGTTCACCTGCCATCCGAAGCGGATCTGGGCTTCCACCTTGTCCCCCTCGGTGACGGCGACCTCCCGCATGTTGTCTCCGAACCTGACGCAGACCTTCTCCTGACCGTC
>JBKHAJ010000268.1:0-4418 GCA_046542935.1 Spirochaetia bacterium
CTGGTCTACGTGAGCCTTGGGATCGAGGGGGAGTTAGAGGATCTGCCGCTTTCCATCGGCGGCTTGACCTATCCCCTGGATACTCCGGTCCGCATCGCCGGAAAGGAAGAAAAGACCTTGACCGTCCGGTCGTACAGGTTCGACCCCACCCTGGCCCCTGCGGGCAAGAACGTCCTGGTCGTCCAGTACGAGACCGACTACGATTACTGGAACGACCTGAAGCAGGACCCCGGAGCCTATAAAAAGGAGAAGGATAGGATTACCTCCGACATCATTACGGGACTGGAACAGCGCTTTCCGGGAATATCGAAACGTGTCGAGATGACCGACGTTGCGACCCCGGTTACCTGGGAACGGTATACAGGAAACTGGCGGGGCGCCTACGAGGGGTGGATGTTCGACGCAGAATCCTTTACGGCCTCGATGAAAAAGACTCTGCCCGGTCTCGACAATTTCTACATGGCCGGACAGTGGGTCAACCCCGGCGGAGGAATCCCTACCGCGGTCATGTCGGGTAACCATACGATACAGATGATATGTAAGCGGGACCGGAAGAAGTTCGTTACCGAGAAACCGTACGGCTGACCTTCCCGCCGGTTTCATCTATAATCCGGCATCACCATGAAAAAAGATTTGAGCCCCGAGGCGGGCCCCCTGCCCCGGGTATTCTTTCACTACGTTATCCCCTCGGTCCTAGGGATGGTCGCCGTCTCCTCGGCCGGTGTCGTCGACGGTATCTTTGTCGGAAAGTTCGTGGGCGCCGAGGCCCTGGCCGCGGTCAATCTGACCATCCCCCTCATCACCCTGATATCGGGAATAGTACTGATGCTCTCCATCGGCAGCGGGGTGGTCTGCGGAAAATACCTGGGGGAAAAGAACGGCCCCGCCGCCGCGGACACCTTTACGAAGACCAACATCCTTATAGGATTCTTCTGCGCCGTCTCCATGACTCTGGGATTTATTTTTATAGATCCTCTTATTTCGCTCCTCGGCGCGGAGGAGGTTCTGAACGGACTGGTGAAGGAATACCTCTTCATCATCCTCTTCTTTGTGCCCGGCCACGCCTTCTCCTTCGTCTTGTCCCAGTTCGTAAAAATAGACGGCCGGCCCAGGCTGTACTTCGCCTGTCTTCTCTCCGGAGCGGCCCTCAACATCGCCCTCGACGCACTCTTCGTAGGTGTTCTCGGCTGGGGATTGAGGGGGGCGGCCCTGGCCACGAGTATTGCCTATTCCTTAAGCACCTTCGTCGTGCTCCCCCACTTCTTTACCGATAGGGCGCGTCTGAAGTTCCTCCGTCCAAGCGGTTCCTGGAGTCCCCTCCTTCGGGCGGTTTTCAACGGATTTTCCGAGTTCATCAATGAGATCTCCGCGGGAGTCGTCATCTTCCTTTTCAACCTCGTCATGATGCGAAGGTTCGGGCCGAGCGGAGTCGCCGCCTTCACCATCGTCAACTACATCCTCTTTTTCGGACTGATGATCAGCTACGGCGTCGCCGACGCCCTGCAGCCCCTATTGAGCACCAATTTCGGGGCCCGGAGGGAAGAACGGATCGGCGGATTCATCCGCTTAGGCCTTCTTGCCAACGGAGGAATGGGCCTCGTTATAATAGCCGTCATCCTTATATTTCCGGCGCAGCTGATCGGGATCTTTCTAGGGGAGGGAGAAGCGGCCACGATCACCACAGCCCGGAGGTTTCTCGTCTATTTCTGGCCGGCTATGCTTGCGAACGGTCTGAATATCGCCTTCTCCTCGTATTTCACTTCCCTCCATAAAGCAGCCCACTCCGCGGTTATTGCCCTTTCCCGCTCCTTAGCCCTTCCGGTCCTCTTTATCCTTTCGCTGTCGGTCCTCCTCAGGGATGTGGGTATCTTCATCGCCATACCTTTAGCCGAATACGCGACGCTGCTTATGTCCCTGTTCTTTTTCTCCCGTAACCGGCCCCGGAAGGTCCTGGCCGCCGCCGCTGTATGAGTTTACTGCATTACCTACCCTTATCGCCTGAAACAGGGTAGTATCTGCGGTAGGGAGCGTTACCAATGAACGGCGTAATCAGATTACTCAGGGAGCGAAAATCGGTCCGGGCGTTTTCAGACCGGGGGATAACTCAGCGGGAGAAGGACCTTATTTTCGATGCGGCAATTCAGGCACCGACGGCGGGGAACCAGGTCCTCTACACGATCCTCGACATTACCGACGGGACGATCAAAGACGAGCTGGCAGTCAGCTGCGATAATCAGCCCTTTATCGCCCGGGCGCCGATGGTTTTGATTTTTCTTGCCGACTGCAGGAGGTGGCTCGACTGTTACCGCCTTGCCGGGGCGGAATACCGGAATCCCGGTGTCGGGGACCTGATCCTTGCCTGCGAGGATGCGCTGATCGCCGCCCAGAACGCCGTGATCGCCGCGGAATCGTTGGGGATGGGCTCGTGCTACATCGGGGATATTCTGGAGAACAAAGAAAAAATCGAAAAGCTCCTCGCCTTGGACAGATACGTATTTCCTGTAACGATGGTCGTCTTCGGCTACCCGACGGAGCAGCAGAAGGCGCGCCGGAAACCGAGACGGTTCGACAAGAAATACATAGTCCGGGAAAACCGCTACACTCCCCTCGATGAAGACACCCTGAGGGCCATGCACAAAGAACAGTCCGGCGACAGGGACTATGATTTCGATGCGTTCATGCGTGCTTTCTGTACACGGAAGTACATGTCGGAGTTCGCCGTGGAAATGACGCGGTCTGTGGCCGAATACCTGAAGAGCTTCGAGGGATAAGGAGATCTCATGCCGAAAATCGTAGACCCCGCGGATACACCGACACACAGCAAAGATGCTCCGATTGCCGAGTATGCCTGGAAGACAACCGAGGACCTGGCGCAGTCGGCGGGCCTCGGGAAATTGAGCTGCTGCGTACGAATCCTGGAGCAGGGCAAGTATTCGTATCCCTATCATTTCCATCACAATGCGGAGGAGATCTTCCTCATCCTTTCAGGAAATGGGGAACTTCGAACCCCCGCGGGAATAGCGGAAATACACGAGGGAAACATAATATTCTTCGAAAAGGGTGAATCGGGCGCCCATCAGGCATTCAACCCCCACGCCACTCCTCTTGTGTATATTGACCTGAGAACGGTCGATTCACTCGATGTCTGTGAATATCCGGACTCGGGAAAAGTCAATATACTTCCGAAGAGGGACATCTTCCAGAGGGGGAAGGACTCGGGCTATTTTGACGGAGAAGCAAACATAAAGCGGATCTGGGACGAACTCGGATCTCACGGATAAGTTTCGGTGAATGGACCTGAACGGACGTCCGGGGTATAAGCAATACGGAGGAGAGGATGAGCAAGAAAATCGCGGTTATCGGGGCCGGCATCGCGGGGCTGTCGGCGGGCTGTTATGCCCGGATGAACGGCTTCGATGTGGAAGTGTTCGAGAAGCATACCCTACCGGGAGGATTATGTACCTCCTGGCGGAGAGGTGAGTATACCTTCGACGGCTGTATTCACTGGCTGACCGGTTCAGCCGAAGACGGCGCCTTTTATAAGTTCTGGAACGAGCTCGGGGCACTCGAGGGAAAGGAGATCGTAGACCACGAGGAGTTTTACCGTCATGAGTTCGAAGACGGTACGGTGATACGGTGGTTCACGGACGCCGATAAACTGGAAGAACATCTTCTCACAATTTCTCCGAAGGATGAACTACCGATAAAGAAATTCTGTAATTCCGTCCGGAAGCTCTCCGGCATGAAAGCACCGATGGATAAGCCTTTTTCGATGATGGGATTCTTCGGCATTGTCAAGATGATATTTTCAATGCTTCCCTACGGGAACGTTATGAAGTTCGCCCAGCACACTACGGTCGGAGAGTTCGCGGAGGAGTTTTCGGATCCCCATATCAAAGAAAGTTTCAAGACGCTTCTCTACGACGAAAGCATGTCCCTCTCGGCAATCCTCTTTACCTTTGCGGGACTCCATAATAAGTCCTCCGGATATCCTGTCGGAGGATCATTGGAGTTCGCCCGGGGAATCGAGCGGAGGCTCCTCGACTTAGGCGGTATCATCCGGTACAAGACTCCCGTTTCGAAAATACGCGTAGAAGAGGGGGCCGCCAAGGGAGTGGTCCTCGAGAACGGAAAGGAGGTGTCCGCGGACTACGTCATCAGCGCAATGGACCTGAAGACCGCCCTGGAAGAGCTCTTGAACGGACGTATGAAGGATTCCGTCTACGAAAAATACTTCAATACCGAAAGGCTCTTTCCCTCCTGTATTCAGGTTTCTTTGGGGGTGGATATGGATTTCTCGGAGGAAGGAGATTACCTGACCCTCTCGATACCGGTGCGGCAACCCATTGCCGTCGGCGGGAAAAGGTACGATACACTCCAGTTCAAGCATTACGCCTTTGATCCGACTCTGGCCCCGG
>JBKHAJ010000269.1:0-4407 GCA_046542935.1 Spirochaetia bacterium
TCGGAGAAGGCGAGGAGGCGGCCGTCCGGGGAGAGGGCCAAACCGGTGGGCTGGTTGCCGCCCCAGGCCCAGTCGACGATCTCGAAGGACTCCGTATCGATGACCGAGACCTTTCCGAAGACATGTCCTTTTCTCAAGTAGCCCTCCGGGTGGTTCTTTCCCCGGGTGGAGACGAAGAGAAACCTCCCGTCGGAAGAAAGATCGATCGTGTTCGGATTAGGTCCGACATAGATCCTTCGTATGAGGGTGTCCGTGTATCCGTCGAGGACGAGGACCGTACCGTTTAACATATCGGAAACGTAGAAGCGGTTCGCCGCCGGGTCACGGACGATGTGACGCGGGGCGCTCTCTCCGCTGTCGATTGTCCCGACGGACTTACGCTCTGAAAGATCCACCTTCGCGATCCCGCCTCCTTCGTAGAGGCATACGTAGAGATACCGATCATCTCCGCTCAAGGCCATACCCCGGGGGACCCCTCCGACGGGAACCGTATCGATCAACTTACGGGACTCCATGTCGATGATCGAAACGTCCCGGGAGAGCCAGTTGCTGACGTAGGCATACCGTTCATCCGAGTCGATGCAGATCACCTTGCTCCATTCACCCCCGGTATCGATCGTCTCCAGATGCCGGAAGCCGTAAAGGGAAAAAACGTGGACTTGCCCTGTGGTCATCCGGGAAACCCACAGCTCCGCGCGCCCGGGAGCGGAGGCGCACTCCACAAAGCCGCCTGAAGCCACAGGCGGCCCGTCCGAAGATAAAGGGGAAACCCCCGGAGGCGCCGTAGGAACTGACAACCTGCCTATCTTCGAAAAATCGGATACCCTAAAAACATCGATCCCGGGGCCGTCTAAGAGGGGGACGTAGAGATACCGACCGTCCGGGGAAAAAACGGCGCTCTTAGGCTGACTCCCGGTGTCGAGACACGCAAACAGGGAGAGCCTCGACTCGGATCGTTCGAGCTTTTCTTCGATAAGAGTATCATCGAGACAGCAGGGGATGAAGAGAAGCGCGTCCCGGTACCCCTCTCGGGACAGCTTGATTACGTGGGGTCCCGGTGCGGAGGCGGTTTGCCGGGTTTCCTCGGGGCCGGGGATAAGCTCGGTCGGCTCGCCGTCGATCTCGATCTCGACGTCGGGGGGAAATACCTTGAACCGGAGGAGGGTATCCGGACGGAGGAGTGGCGGGACGAGGGTTGTGAGTAATAAGAGGACGGCAATGCCGTGCCGGGGGCGGATTATGCAGCTCATATCCTAATCGGGCTCCTCGGAAAGAGTAGCAGGGAGATCCCGATATGTCGAGGCGGACCTGTTTCGCCGAAAACGATTTTTTGCTAAAATGATCGTATGAATGAGATCGAGAGGAACCTGGAGTCGGTCCGGGAAGGAATCGAAAAAGCCTGTGCCCGGGCCGGACGGAAATCGGAGGAGGTCCGCCTCATGGCGGTGACCAAAACCAAACCGCGGGAGGATGCCGAGGCGGCCTATGCCGCGGGGGTGCGCCTGTTCGGAGAAAACAGAATTTTCGAGGCCCGGGACAAGTACGAAAATTTTCATTCCGATTCAGAGCTCCACCTGATCGGCCACATGCAGACCAACAAGGCGAAAACCGCCGCGGAGATCTTCAGCTGCGTTCAATCTATCGACAAGACGAAGTCGGCGGCGGAGCTCGAAAAACGGTGTGCCGCGATGGAGAAGATTATGGACATCCTCCTCGAGGTGAATACCTCGGGAGAGGAGAGTAAGTACGGTTTTACCGATGATGACGACCTTTTCCGGAATCTCGATGTTATGATCGATTTCAAACACCTGAGGATTCGGGGACTTATGACCATAGCCCCCTTTACCGACGACGAGGCGGCCGTTCGGAGAAGCTTCCGGCATCTGAAAGAACTCTACGACCGGGCCTCAGTGATGTATCCCGATCTTTTCTTAGACACCCTCTCCATGGGGATGTCGTCGGACTACGAGGCGGCAGTCGAGGAGGGGAGCACCCTCATCCGGGTCGGATCGCTCATCTTCGGGGAACGGCGTTGAAGCGGACTGTAGCCGTTATAACCCTTGTAGCCTTCATCGCGGCGGCAACCTGGGCGCAGAGCGGCGAGCCGGTACCCTTTGAGGAGGAGGAGTTTCCCCGGTGGGCGCTGGACCTCCGCCGCGGCGAGATCATCTTTTTCGGGATCCTCCCGTTCAGCCTCCTGTTTACCTCCCTGGGATACAGCCTTATCCGCTACGGGGTGCACAATTTCGATCCCGCCTACGCGCCGGCCATATCCCCCGGTCCCGATACCGTGCCCATGAGCCAGGGCGAGGTAATCGGGGTGATTCTTACCGGCATAGGCCTGTCCCTCGTCGCCGCGATAACCGATTTTATCATCGGCAGAATCATCGACAAGCGGGAAGCGGAACGGGAAACGGCCCGGGAGATAGAAAGTTGAACGCGGAAAGCCGGGTGACCGCGGAGCACGCGGGAATGCGCCTCGACCGCTACATAGCCGAGGTGATGGAGATCGCGAGCAGGAGCCGGCTCAAACATTACGAACTCTCGGCCCGGGTCGCCGGGACCCCCGCCAAGATGTCCCGGAAACTCGAAGAGGGAGACACGGTGTCGGTGGAGTACACCGAACCGCCGGGGACCGAGATCGAGCCGGAAGATATTCCCCTTGATATCATCTACGAGGACGAGGACGTCATCGTCGTCGACAAACCTCGGGGTATGGTGGTCCATCCCGGGGCGGGGAACCGGTCGGGGACTCTCGTACAAGGGATCCTGCACCACTGCTCACGGCAGGCAGCGGAGTTTTCCGACGAGCCCTTACGGCCCGGGATAGTCCACCGACTGGACAAGGAGACCTCGGGGGTAATCATCGTTGCCAAGAATAAACGTGCCCACGAGTATCTATCCTCCCAGTTCAGACGCCGGAAGACAAAGAAGCGGTACATCGCAATCGTCAAGGGGGAAATCCGCCATACCGGAGGAACAATCGATCATCCCGTTGCCCGGGACCGGAATCATCGGAAGCGCTTTACCTGGACCCGACCTGACGGAAAGCAGGCCCTTACCCGGTACAAGGTCGTTAAGAGATTTCCCGGCTACACCCTCGTGCTGTTGGCGCCGAAAACGGGAAGGACCCACCAGCTTCGGGTCCACATGTTCTCGGAGAACTATCCCATCCTAGGAGACCCCGTATACGGCAGAAAGGACCACCGTTTCCCCGATGCGGGGCTCATGCTCCACGCGTCGGCCCTGACCATACGGCTGCCTGAGGACCGGGAGGAACATACCTTTAAAGCGCCGATGCCGAAGCGGTTCCACGATATCCTCATTGAACTGGATCGATAAAAGCGGGATTGTACAGTTTTTCGACCCTGAGTGTAGAGGGAGGGCCGTGTCCGGGAAAGATGTGAGTAACAGGGTCCATAGGTCCTATCTTTTCGGTTATGGTGTGTTTGAGGATTGCCCTGGCGTAGTTGTTCGGACTGTCTCCGAGACGTCCGGCCCCGACGGCATCCCCCGAAAAGAGCATATCCGATATCTTGTAGACCATGCTGTCCTTGGAGTGTCCCGACACGTTGTACGCGGTCACCTCGATACCGCTCAAGTCCGCGGTCTCGCCGTCTCCGATCTGTTTGCTGGGATAGTCGCCGACCTCATCGGCCCCGCTGTACAGTGTAAAGTCGTAGATCCTGAAAAGGGTTTTCAGACCGTTGATATGCGCCTCGTGGGTGTTTGTTACGAGGACGTTCCGGATATAAAAGCCGTTGTTCTCGATAAGCTTCAAGAGATCCACATCCATCACCCCGGGATCTACGATGATCGCATCACCCCCCTCGTCGGGTCCGATCAGATAGGTATTCGAAAATCCGATGACCGCGAAGTAGAAGAATACCTTCATGATATATCGATTCCCTCGCCGGTTTCCTTGATCTCTAAAGGCTTTTCGTTCTCCCCGTTGAAATCGGCTTCCTCGTAGTTGGAGTATTTGAAGCTCACGTTTTCGAGCTTCGCGCCGGTAAAGTTGGTCTTCTTGAGATTGCAGTCTACGTACTTGACGCCGGTCAGACGGGACCGGATAAAGTAGGAAAAGTAGAGATCGGAGTAGCTGAAATCGACGTTCTCCGCTTCGAGGCCGTTGAAGTTGGAATGCAGGAGATCGGAGTTTGTGAAGTCGGAGTCCCGTATCGACGAGGCGGACAGGACCGTGGAGAGTATGTACGCGTTGTTAAAGACGCATTCCTCGATACGGGTAAAATCGAGAAAACACATGGTAAAGGCAACATGGGTAAGGTTGCACTTCAGAAAAGCGGACTCGGAGAAGTTGCAGGCAAAGAAACGCTTATTCTCTAAGACGGTTCCGGAGAACTCGAAGCCCGCGAGGTTCAGGTTTTTGAAGGTTACGGTGCTGTC
>JBKHAJ010000017.1:0-22505 GCA_046542935.1 Spirochaetia bacterium
ATATCGCCAAGGCGCTCTCGATTAAGATGGAAGAAGGGCTCTTCGGCCTCGACGAAGCGAAAAAAGTCGCCCGCATGTTCCTCTACGAGAACCCGAAACAGCTGTTCAGGCTGTAAACCGGCCCTTTTACCGCCACCCCGGCCGCTACGCGGTGGTCGATGAAAAAAATATAGCCATTAATGGCTATATATTTCGCTCCTTCCCTCCCTTACCATTGAAACCGAAAAAACTATTCCACAGAACAAGGAGAGTAAGGTATGAAAAGACGAAAATGGCTTGCGGCGGGTGTGTTTGTTTTGATCGCGGCGGGACTCTTAGCGCTTTCAGGGTGCGCGGGTCCCGAAGGGGGGTGGTCAATCGTGGGAGCCTGGGTAAACCCAGAGTATGTCGGAGAAACGAACGAGTCGGGCCCACGGGTAGAGTATAAAACCGATAACACCTTTACCGCCTACGACGACCTCGAGGGCGACACCGTTAGAGCAACCGGGTCCGTCGAAATTACAGAAGAATGGACCGAACAGGGGTCTCTCTGGTACAAGCTAAGCACAACGGTAGAGGGCGATTCGGACTCCCCGTATTATTCATTAGGGAGGATATTCGACAACGGGAATACTCAGGAAGGATGGATGTCGACGGGGGACAGCTATCCCGATCCCGAAACTGTGGAACGGGGCGGGAGTGACTACTCGATATGGTACCGGGAAGGAGCCTGAAGAACCCAATAGTCAGAAACTGTGGGTTTTCCGGCGGGGACAGAACGCCGTGCCCCGCCGGGCCGGCACCGCACAAGAGTAGGATGCGGGGGGAACAGTTTGAGTCAATCCCTTCGGAGATATGATCAATGCCGGCCATATTTTTCTTGTTCCGGGCGCCTGTAGAAAAAAAATAGTTGTCTCCCCCATTAATTGAGTTTATGATGCATCTATGCCGTGGGGGAGCATCCTATGAAGCCGGCGGACTATATTGCTAAGATGTGTCCGGATTTAGCGGAGCGCTCCCGAGAGATACAGTCTTTCATTGCATTTCTCAATATCGATGATCCCGTAGCCTTTCTCGCCGTCTCGGGAACGCCCGGATCCGGAAGAAGCCGATTACTCGACGAATTCGAATCATTATGCAAAGTCATCGGAATGACTCCGCTCTCCCACCTGTTCCATGAGGAAGATAGTACGCGGGCGGGGAAGGTGTGGGAGAATTTTACCGGGTTTTCCGCGGGGGGTGCCGGACCCGAAGCCCTCATACACCGGGCCCGGCTTCTATCTTCGGATATCGTCCTTCTCCTCGACGACATCCATCACGCCGATTCCGAATTTCTAGGCGATATAATAAAGGTCTGTCCGGAAGTGAAGGATTTTCACCTTCGGATCGTTTTTTCCTACTGGGATTGCCCCTCGTATTTTGCCCCCCACCTCACCGGGTTCCTCTCCGCTGTTCGACACGATTTTTCCTATAACGAAATCTACCTCCAGAACCTGAGCCGAACCGGCGCCGAAGAAATGACCAGGGCACTCCTCGGGAGGCGATGGAATACCACCCTCTTTCGACGAATCTACGATAAAACCGAGGGTAATCCCCTGTTTCTCAAGGAGGTGTGTCGGATTATCACCGGCAGATACACGGGCACAAAGGATGATATTCTCGAAGCCCTCGATACGACGATCCCCCGCGAAATTTTTATTCTCATAAGCAAAATGCTCGAGAGGTTGTCAGCGCCGGCTAGAAGCATAATCGACACTGCTTCCCTTTTGGATTACGAATTCCGGGAGGCGGACATTCCCCTTATCACCGAATCCTTCGGTCCGGAAACGGCCTGCAGGGCACTCCAAGAGCTGATCGATTCCGGTCTCCTTTCCTATGATTCATCAAGAGGTGAATACAGCTTTTGGTGTAGTATCTTCGCCGAGGCGGTCCGAGAGGGTGTTCCGGCGGATGAACGGCGAAATCTTTCACAAAGATTAGCGGACCGGATCGAGTCGGGAAAAGAGAATATTACGACTACTCAAAACCTCCGACTCATGCGGCTTCTAAAAGAATCGGGACTGGGTTCCGGCGATGAACAATGGAAAAGTTATGCTCTATCGGCGGGAAAGGACCTTTTGGCAAATAAAGAGCATGAGAAAGCCGCCCGGGTTTACGAGGCGGTGGTCAGGACTCTCGAAGAAAGGCCCAGGAGTAATATCGAAGCTTATGTCCTTGTCGGCTATGCCGATGCACTGATGAACCTCGGACGACAGCAGGAAGGAATCAAGTATTATTCCGAAGCCTTCGCCTACTTCAGTTCACACAATGACCAGGAGGGGATGATCCGTTCTGCGGTTACTTACCGTTATCACCACCCCGGTACGATGAGGTTTGATCCTTTCTTTGAGCAAACAATGAAACAGGTCCCGGATGACCTTTCGATTAAGGCGGAAGTCCTTCTTTCCTATGGCAATGCAATGCTCAATCTGTGTGGGGATTTCCCCGAAGCTGAAAGGAACTATCACCTGGCCCGGGAGCTGTCGATGAAAAACGGGAATACCGACACCCAAGCACGCGTGTTGATCGCGCTCTCCCACCTCGAGTACGTCTCGGGTAGGCCCGAAAAAGCCCTCGAGCTGCTCTCTCATGCGGAAGAAATATGTCCCCATGATTCGGGGTGCTACTCTGAAGTGTTGATACGGTACGGAAAAATCATCAACAAGCAGGCGACCGGTTGTTACGACGGAAACGAATACGAGCTCGAACGTATGAAGTCCTGTGTCCGGCAAGTCGGATATGCCTCGGACATCGGTTTAGTGTGTTACCTCTGCGCACGAACGGCAGTCCAGGAAGGGCGGTGGGCCGTTGCCCGGGAGGAGATAGCGATAGGCCTTGAAACACAGCCGGACCATACCTGCCTGTTGCTGACCGGAGCACACCTCGAATACATCACCGGCGACTTCGAACGGGGCGATCGTTTCGTGAACCGGATTCTGGAGATACAAAGAAAAACTCCGTTAGAGCCCAATCCCGTCCATCTCCATGCTGCGGCGGGAAAGATTATAGGCGGAAAGATCCATGGGAGGTGCTTCGATGTTCCCCGATGTATATCGCTCCTGCAGTCCCTCTTCGGCGGCCGGCAGGTCCATCCCTTCCTGAAAGCCCGGGCGTGCATCCTCCTTCTTCTTCTTTCGGACTATCGCATGGACCGGAGCCTCGCTCAGGAGGTCTACCCCCAGCTCATATCTCTGGAGTCTTATTACTTTGTCCGCCCTTTTTACCGGGAACGTGCCCTGGGACTGGGGGCTCACGCCTTTGGAGACCATGATAGAGCCGTCCTCCACTTGGAAAAGAGTTCCGCCCTTGCAGAGCGCTACGGCGACCGGGTCATAAGGGCTTGGATCGATTACGATCTCGGGAGGCTATCCGGGAAACCGCACATGTCCCGGAGATACCTTACGCGGGCCCTCGGTACGGCGGTCGAGCTGGGGATGCCCCCCCTGGTCGAGCGGTCCCGGGATGTCCTGCATCAGCTTGACTGCGAGGATGAACATGTGCACTGCAGTCACTTCCACTTGAGTAATCGCGAGCGGGAGGTCTTAACCCTTGCCGCGGAGGGACGGACCAATACGGAAATCGCCGAAGAGCTTTCCGTGAGTATCAACACCGTGGCCAATCACATGAAACACATCCTCAAAAAAACGGGAAGTTCCACGAGAACCGGAGCCGTAGCCGCGGCCCGCAGGACCGGACTATTCGCTCCCTGAAAACTCGGCGGACAGGTAACCGAAAATCTCCTCTCTCACCTCGAGGCCGGCCCTCGTTCCGGCGTCTTCGAAGAGGCCCGAGCCGCCGGGGACTGGGAGGCGTAACGAGATGTCCGAATCCACGCTCTCTTTGATAGTCCTCGATATGGCTCCCCGGTCGGGCGCCCTGAGGCTCCCGAAGCCCCGTTTGACCGCCTCGACGGTGAGCCTCCGGCCGGGCGGGGCTGCTCGGCCCCTGAAATATCGGCGGAAAGGCGGTCGCCATTTTTACGGAGCTATGAGTTTTAGCTCGGGGAAATAGTGCTGAAAACGGTTTGCATCCCGTGTAATAAGAGGAATCCCCAAGACAGTACTGTGGGCCGCGATATAAAAATCGGGCAGAGGAGACCGTTTCTTTCCCTCGAGTTTCCGATATCGGAGAAACGCTTTACCGGCCAGAAATGCCGCCTCCCAGGGTAGTTGCAGCCTTCTGAAAACAGTTGCCGGAATTACCCGCTCCAATTCTTCTATATGTTTAAAACCGACTGAAATTTCACTGTAGATGATCGGGTTGAGAGCCAATTCATGACCTTCACCCCATTTTTCCAATGCAGCTGAAGACCAAGGATACCAATGGGGATCATTGGTAATGATATCGAGAAGAACACATGAATCAATCATCACCATCGTCATCACCCCGGGTCAATTTCATGATTTCATCGGTAGACAGGGAAATCTCAGCGCTTCCCCGTAGTACTCTGAGGTAAGGCCCCAGGCGTGTCGTTTTTCCGGGACCGGCTTTTTTTATAATGACCTCGGAATCGCGAACCTCGAATTCTACCTCAGTTTCGGGAAGCAGCCCCGTCTTTTCCCGTATTTCCCGGGGGATCGTAACCTGTCCTTTGGCGGTAATGCGCATATGATTCTCCTTCTTACTAGTAAGTGTAATACTTTTTCAAGGAGATTATCCACACTCCCGGAAGCTCCCTCCTATTTGGCTGAGATATCCTCAGGCAGATACGCGAATATCTCCTCTATAACCTCGAGACCGGCCCTGCTTCCGGTGTCCTCGAAGAGGACAGTGCCGCCGGGACCGGAGAGGCGCACCGAAATGTCCGAATCGACACTCTCCTTGATAGTCCGCGACATCCCACCCCGGTTAGGCGCCTTGAGGTCCCCGAACCGCCGCTTGACCGCCTCGAAGACGAGCTCACATCCCTCCTCACCTTTTCCGCCCCGAATGCGGGCGGCAAGGCGGCGGCCGTCATAATCGATACGGGATATCCCCGCCTTGGTATAGGTAGTAAACCGGTGGAAAGTACCGTTTTCGTAGAAAAAGCATAAAAACCCCAGGAAATACCTCCCCATCCAGGGGATCTTCGCGAGGGAAAACATAAACGATGCTCCGTCCCCTCGGGAAAAGGTGTTGCACTGCGCCCAGATCCACGCCTCGGGAAAAGAGCTCCCCCAGTCCTTTTCGATGTATCCCCGGCCGCCGGAAAAATCGATTGTCCGGCCGTTTAAGGCGATGGAGCCTTCGAGCTGATGATCCACTGAAACCACGCCATGATAGCACTCCATGAAGGGCACGAAGCGGTAGGGGCCCATAATCCCCGGTGATAAAAGAGTAACCGGATATTCGACCGGATTACTGTAGCGGAGCTCCCCCGCGATCTCGATTCCGGCCCCGGAAGCGGTGACTGATAAGCCGTCGAGACCGAAACGGCTGTCTCCGACACCGATTTCAAAGCTCCGCCGGGATAAAGAGAACTCGCTATCCGGATACTCCAGCCACCAGGTCCTCCCCTCCGCTCCGTGTATGACCTGAATAAAAGAGCAGGACCTGTCCTCTCCCGGTCTCCGGTCTAAAGAGATTCCCGGGATAAGCGCCAGAGAATCCGATCCGTCGGCGGTTACATGTTTGAGATACCACCCCTCGAAATACCGGTTTTTACGTAAAGACCCTTGAAACACAGCGGGATTGTAGAGTTTCATATAGTTTAGAACTATAGGGATTCTCGCGGCGGGGAGCAAGCCGCATTGTAAGCATTACCGCTTTTTGGTATGCTCGGCCGAAAGATAAGGAGGGACCATGTTACTGCTGATCGGATACACGGTGATTCTTCTCACCATCGGAATACTGGATTTTCGGAAGGTCCAGGACTTCAACGAGTACATCCTCGCGGGAAGAAGGCAGCGCCGGATCTTCGTCACCGCGTCCCTCATGGCGTCGATGATCGGGAGCGGCTCCACCATGGGCCTCGCCAACAACTCGTACCGGATAGGCTTTCCCGCCTTCTGGTTCCTCGCGGTAGGAGGAATCGGACTGGTGCTCCAGTCGGTCCTGTTGGCCGAAAAGGTCCGCGCATCCGAGGCGACAAGCCTCCCGGATCTGGCCCATAAAACCATGGGAAAAGAGGTGCGTATCCTCGTCAGTATCATCATCGTCCTTACCTGGATAGGAATAATCTCCGCGCAGTTCGTCGCCGCCCGCAAGCTCGTCATGGCGATGACCGGATGGGAATCGTCATTGATACTTCCGGGGATTGCCCTAGTGATTATCCTCTACAGCTTCTTCGGAGGGCAAAACTCGATATTGAAGACCGACCTTCTGCAGCAGGCGATCTTGATCGCAGCGGTGGCCTTTACGGTCCTGTTTCTCTTCATCCGAGAGCCGGTCCCGGCCCAGGCCCTCCGGTTCGAGCTCTTAAACGAGCAATTTACCCCGAAGGACTTTATCTACTACATAACCCTCGTCCTCGGTTCGTACTTCATCTGTCCGATGATGTTCTCGAGGCTCTTGACGGCGAAGACCCCGCGGATTGCGAAAAAATCATCCTTCTACGCGGGCTTAGGCGTCATCGTCTTTGCCGTGGCCATCACCCTTATCGGGATGTGGGGTCGGCACCACCTGCCGGAGCTCGCCGCGAACGACCTGTTGAGCACCGTCTTCCTCACCAAGCTGCCGAGAATCGGTGGTCTTCTCCTTCTCCTCGGGCTTCTGTCGGCTATTATCTCTACGGTGGACACCAGTCTGGTGATGACCTCGAGCATCATCACCCACGACATCCTGGGAAAGAGCAGCACCCTGTGGGCCCGGCTGATCGTTGTCGCCCTGGGGATCTTGGGAACGGTTGCCGCAATAGGGAGGAGCGACATCATCGGCATCCTCTTGGAGGCCTTTGCAATATATACCGCGGGGATCGTTCCGACCCTGTTTATTGCTCTGATGTTCATAAAAAAGCGGGATCTCAACAGGCGGATGGCCTTTACGGCAGTCCTCGTCGGCGGAATTATGGGAGTTCTCGCTAAGGTCTTCGAGATGCGCTACCTGGCGCTCTACGGTATGATTGCTTCGACGGTGATTGCCCTGACGGCGGCGTGGGTGAGCAGACCGAATCTCCGGGCACCCCGAAAGTAGGAACTCTTGTGCCGCGAAGCCTATGATTTTGAGAGTGCCCCCGATCGTGGGGACGATTTTCGGTTAAATACAGATTATAGTTGTAATTATCCCGCCGGAGACTCCGATTTATCCTCAAAATCATGTTATTCGTTACAGATTGATCATCTAGGCCGTTTTTATCCCCACGATCGGGGGCACTCTTTATGGTTTTCTACTCCCCGGTGGGGAGAAAGATCCGGATCTCCAGGCCCCCGGCCGGACAATTTAGTGCCCGGATCGTTCCCCCGTGGCTCTCCACGATGGCCTTCGAGATGGCGAGACCGAGTCCCCGCCCCCCGTGCTCCCGATTCCTCGCCTCGTCGACGCGGTAGAACCTGTCGAAGATCCGGTCGAGCTTGTCCCGGGGAACACCCGGTCCGGTATCAGCGATCGAGATAAAAACACCGCTCCCCTTTCCCGTAGCCTCTCGTCCGGTTCGCACCTCGATCGATCCTCCGTCGGAAGTAAAACGGACCGCGTTCCCGATGACGTTGAGCACCACCTGGTAGAGCTTGCCTTCGTCACCCTCGACGACGGCGGCATCGCTCATCGGCCGAGTTTCCAAACGGATGCCGCGGGCTTCGGTGCGGCTACGGAATGATTCCGCGGCCCGTTCGGTAAGACGATTCACATCCACCGGTCCGCGGCGTGATAGAAGCTCGCCCCGGTCCGCGTCGGAAAGGGATTTGAGCTCTTCGATGAGGTCGGTCATGTGCCGGGCCTCTTCGTATACACGGGTTACGTTTTCCCGGTCGATGTCATATACCCCTTCGAGCATCATTTCCAATCTTCCCTGAATCAGGCTCATCGGTGTTCTGAGCTCGTGGGCCGAATCGCTGATAAGCTGTCTCCGCCATATTTCCGCCTCTTCGAGGGAAGCGGCCATTCGATTGAATCTGCCGGCCACCCTCCCGAGCTCGTCACGGTTTGCGACGGATACCCGCGCGGAAAAATCTCCCGATCCGATCTTCTCCGACGCCCGCTCGATTTTTTTGAGAGGCCCCGTTATCCGCCGTACGAGGAACCCGGTAATGAGAAGTGCCGCCGCGAGAACGACACTCAAGATTATGATTACCATCACGTTGACCTGCTTGAGGAATCTCCGTTCCACCGGGTCGAGGGCGGGCTCCACCATGGTACCGACGAAGAGGCGTCCTACGACGGATCCGAAAGCACGTACCGGAACTCCCCGTTCGATATGCCGCGGGGGATGAAAGCTCCCCGCGAGGGAACCCCGCGAATCGAACACGACCCCGCCCCGAGGTCCGATCAGTACGATTCTCGAAAAAACACCCAGCCGGCGCATCATCATCCCTCCCCTAGGACCCCGCATATGTCCCCCCGGGCCTTCATCCACCCGCTCCTCGCGTTCGGTCAAGAGACGAAAAAAGCGTTCGACTCCTTTCCACGAGCCGGTCTGCTCGTAATAGCCGGCGAAGAGCCGTGACAAAGCTTCCGCGGCGGCTATGTCGCTTTCCCGGGCTAAGGTTTGATACTGTCTCCGGGTGGAGAGATTGATGACCGTGTACATAACGGCACCGCCCGTTATGATCACCGCCGCGAAAGCCGCCATAAACTTGAATCCGAGTCCACCCCTCACCTTTCGGACTCCTCTTCGGCAAACTTGTAGCCGGCCCCCCACACCGTCAAGATATAGATCGGCCGGGCGGGGTCCGGTTCGAGGGCCTTCCGGATATTCTTGATATGAACATCGATAGTGCGTTCGTACCCCTCGAAAGCGGTTTCCTGAAAGCTCTTCAAGAGATCCATCCGGGAAAAAACATGTCCCGGGCTCCTCATAAGGGTCTCTAGAATCTTGAACTGCGCTGTGGTAAGATCGACGGGTTTTCCCCCGCGCCGGACCGCCATCTTTCCCGGATCGAGTTCGATATTTCGATAGGATACCGGTTCCGCCTCTTCCGTCCTCGATTCACTTGCCCCCGTTCTACGGAGGACCGTACGGATCCTCGCCTCGAGCTCCTTGAGACTGAATGGTTTGGTGATGTAATCATCAGCCCCGGTATCAAGTCCGATGAGCTTGTCGCTCTCCCGGGTTTTCGCGGTCAAAAGAATAATCGGCACGTTCGATTCCGATCGGATACGCCGGGTTACGTCGATCCCGTCTATTCCGGGCATCATAATGTCGAGAACGACGAGGTCCGGCCGGTCCCGGTTAAACCGCTCTAATGCCTCTTTGCCGTCGGAAGCTGTGGAGGTAACGTATCCGAGCGAATCGAGATAATCGGTTATCATATCGTGAATTTTCTTTTCGTCGTCGACGACTAAGATTTTTTGCCGCATCCTCACTCCGCTTTTGTCTCTCCGTATTCTAATAGGAATTCGGCCTTAAAAAAAAGACGCCGCCCCGGCGGGGGAATCTCCGCTCCGGGTCGACGATCTGAGGCTGTTTATACATCGGGGAGGTATCTACTACCGCCGCCTTCCCCGACAGCCGCCGGGACCTATGTGACCGTATCCGCCGCGGGGACCGTGTCTTCCAGAAGGGCCGTAACCGCGGCTGTTGAAACGGTCGTCGGAGATACGCCCGTGCATGTATCCTCTACCGAAACTGAGCTCGTATTCTTTCCCGTCGACGGTTGCCTTCGTTACCGCAAGATGTTTTTCGTCGTCCTCATCACTCCATCGCGGGCCGGGGACGAGAAATCCTTCGACGGTGACTGTCTCTCCCTCTTGTATGTCTACCTTATCGAGGAGAAAGAACGGCACCATGAGCTTGTAGGTTTCACCGCCGGCCGCCAGCTCGAGATGCCCGTATCCGGGGAAAATTACCCTGCCGGTAAGCTCGATCGGTTCATCCTGATAGCCGTCTCGAAATCCCCAAGGTCCCTCTTCCTGCTCTTGACTCCCGGAAGCGAATACGCTACCTAGTGAAAGTACGACAAGCAACGTGAATACAAGTGTTATCTGTTTCATCTTATCCCTCCTAACGGATAATAGTGTGTTTGTTACGGTTTCCAATCTAGCAGAAAGTTATGAATGAAATATGAATACGTCATAGAGAAACTATTTAGAGGAAAACAGTACAATGACCGAAGGATCTAAGATACTCCTCCACACCTGCTGCGGGCCCTGTGCATCCGCATCCGTCGAACGACTCAGGAAAGAGGGGTATGAACCGGTCCTCTACTACGCCAATTCCAATATTTGGCCCGAAAACGAGTGGGACAAACGGAGACTCTCCGTTGAAAGGCTCGCGGACATATTAAATGCGGAACTCATCATAGAGCCCTATGCCCACGACGAGTGGAAACAAAGGGTCCGGGGATTCGAAGCAGAACCCGAGGGGGGACCTCGATGCAGGGCCTGTTTCGCTTATAACCTTAAGCTTGCCGCCGCTAAGACCCGGGATACCGGAATTAACCGGTTTACCACGACCCTCACTATAAGCCCCCACAAGAACTCCGGCATCATCTTCTCAGTCGGGAACCGGTCCGACCGCTTTCTTCCCGTGGACTTCAAGAAGCGCTCCGGATTTAATCGGAGTATCGAGCTGAGCAAAAAGTTCGACTTGTACCGGCAGAGCTACTGCGGTTGTGAATACAGCATCCGGAAACTCTAGTTACTCCTGTACATCTCGAGCGCTTCTAATGCCTTAGGGACCGTATCGAGGGGTTTGATTGTGTACCACGCCTCGAGAACATTGCCCTTTTCGTCGACGAGAAACGAGGACCGTATAATCCCCATCGATTTCTTTCCGTATATCGCTTTCTCGCCCCATACTCCGTACGCCTCCGCGACTTTATGATCAGGATCGGAGAGGAGCGGGAAATTGATGGAGTATTTATCCTCGAACTTTTTTTGGGCGGTCGACACATCGGGACTAATTCCTACCACCGCTATTCCCGCCTCGGCGAGATCCGCCCTCGAATCACGAATACTACAGGCCTGTTTGGTACAACCCGGGGTGTCGGCCTTCGGATAGAAGTAGACGAGGAGCTTCTGCCCGGCGAAATCCTCGAGCTTGACAATTTTACCTTTCTGATCTTTCAGATTTAAATCCGGAGCCGCATCACCTTTCCGTAAACGATTCATAGTGTCCTCCTTTACATCACCAAATATAGTTATTATTTAATATAGAAGTCTACATTTCTTTTCACTCATGAATAGGGGTACGGATAAGAATTATTCCACGTATTGACTTTTGTTGGCTTTTTTACCAAATTAATGGGATGAAGAAAGAAGAAAAAATCAGAAGCGAGGTCCGGGCGAAGATCCTCAAAGCCCTCGCTCATCCGACGAGAATATTTATTGTCGAAAAGCTTCATCTGAAACCTTACTGCGTGTGCGAGCTGACCGAGATGATCGGTGCCGATACATCGACGGTCTCGAAGCATCTTTCACTCTTGAAAAACGCCGGGATCATCAGCGATGAAAAAAAGGGGACCTCCGTGTACTATTCCCTCCGGTGTCCCTGCGTGATGAACCTTATCGGCTGCATAGAAAATGTGATCAAGTCAAACGTCGAAGAGCAGTACGCGATGCTGAACCTCGGCTGAATCAGAGAGGAATCCGAATGATCAACAAACCAAGAATACTCTTTCTCTGCACGGGAAACTCCTGCCGAAGCCAGATGGCGGAAGGATGGGCCGGGGAGCTCAAGAGTGATATCTTCGAAGCGTATTCCGCGGGGATCGAGAGCCACGGGCTGAATCCCCGGGCGGTCAGGGTCATGGCCGAAGCCGGGGTAGATATCTCGGAACAGACGAGTAAAACCACGGCCGAACTCCCGGTGCGGGAATTCGATTACGTCGTCACCGTCTGCAGCGACGCCGACGACAACTGTCCCTGGTTCCCGGCGAAGACGAAGATAGTTCATCACGGCTTCGATGATCCTCCCCGGCTGACTAAGGACATGCAGGACGAGGAGAAGATCCTCGCGGTCTACCGCAGGGTGCGTGACGAAATAAGGGAATACGTTAAGTCCCTTCCGGAAAGCCTCGAGGGTTGATCCTCTCAAAATATCTCTTTAACGGCGGATTCTTCAGAATCGTTCCCGTCCGGCACCGGCCGAAGCGGCGCGGAAAAAGTATCACGAGTTTTTAAGGAAGAATGAGAGTGAATAAGGCCCCGCCCCATCCCTTTCGGTATAATATCCCGATGGAGTACATCGAACGGTTCCGGTCTCAAGTCACCTGTATCGACCTTCAATGCCGTGGAAGCGGCCGCAGAACGAAAAAGAACAAGCCGCCGTCGATAAGATGTGGGACATGATCAATAGGCTCAAGAAAAATGATGCTTCGTAGATTAATCTGTCTATTCATTTTATGTATCTCCGCGTACTCAGTTTGCGCTCAATCCCGGACATCGGTACAAGCGGAATATTACGGCGAACTCGGATGCAGTCACTGTGACGACTTTACGGACAAACTCCTTCCCGAGGCGGAAGCTGAAAGCGGCGTCATCGTCGAACTCAAGATATACGACATTATATCCTCCGAAGGATATGAGCGGTGCGAACGCAGGCTCGAAGAAGAGGGATTCGAGTTTACCGTATTTCCGGTGCTGATTATCGGAAACAACGCGTATCAGGGTAATACCGCTATCGAGACAAATTTCGTTCCCGAATTGAAGTATTACGCCGAACACGGAGAATACCGCCCGAGGATAACCGAAGAAAACGCTCCCGAAAGCGGGAATAAGAGAATGCGTCTGTCGTTTCTGCCGGTTTTTTCGGCGGGTCTTATCGACGGCGTCAATCCCTGCGCCTTCGCTACCCTCCTCTTTTTTATTTCGTTCTTGAGTCTTCGGGGCAGGAGCAGAAAACAGACCGCGCTTTTCGGACTTGTTTTTGCTGCGGGCATCTTTATCGCTTATTTTTTTATCGGATTAGGGCTGTTCAACCTCCTGCGGATGAGTATGAACTTTACACTCCTCAGGCTCGTCCTCAAGATATGCGTAACCGCGGTTACCGCGGTATTCTGTGTGCTGACAATTAGGGATTATTTCCTTATCAGACAGGGTAAGATTTCCGAAATGTCGCTGCAGCTGCCGAAACAGGTAAAACGGAGAATCCACACATCTATCCGCGGCGGAACAGGTTCTACCGCGTTCGCGGCGGGAGTCTTCCTAACCGGGCTTTTTGTCGCGGTGCTGGAGCTTGCCTGTACCGGACAGATCTATTTCCCCACTATCGCTTTCATGGTCCAGACCGACGTCACCTGGCTCGGAATCGGCAGCCTGGTCCTCTACAACTTCGCGTTTATAGTTCCCCTTCTCGCGGTCCTGTGCATCGTCCTCTTCGGCGTCCGTCATGAACGGATCGCATCCTTTTTCAAAAAGCACCTCGGCGCCGCCAAACTCTCTATGGCGTTGCTCTTCGCGGCATTAGCCGGATTGGTTTGGATCTTTTAATGAACTCGGATGGACAATCCGATGGTCCTGAAAATCGTGGAGGAACTTACAGTCTTTATTACACGCGTATTGCTTTTGCACACCATTTTTTTTATGATATAAACATGAGTACCATATCAAAGGACGATATTTTACGATTAAATGTCTCTGAACGGATACGGTTAGTCGAGGATATTTGGGACAGCATTCGGGAAGTTCCCGAAGCTGTCGAGTTAACGTCAACCGAGAAAGAAGAAATAGGTAAGCGGCTCGATGCGTACCATAGCAATCCTCATGCAGGTTCCCCATGGGAGAAAGTAAAACAACGAATACAGCATGGCGATTAAATCGCTTGAAATCATTATCCGCCCCGAAGCGGAAGAAGATATTCGGGAAGCCTATCTGTATTATGAAAGATGTTCTGCAGGATTGGGTGATGATTTTTGCTCTCCGTCGACGCTATGATTTCACGTATTCAGAGAAATCCCAAGTTATTTCAGAAAATTTATGATGAAATCCGGCGAGGACTACTGGAACGATTTCCTTTTGGCTTATTTTATCTTGTAGAAAAAGACCGGGCAGTTGTGCTTGCCGTTTTGGACTGCAAAAGGAATCCAAAAACTTGGCAGAAAAGAGTCTAGTATCTTAGATGATGCAAGTTCCCGGACGCATGGGCGAGCAGCACCCGAAGGGTGCGACCAGCCCCCGGACGCATGGGCGAGCAGCACCTCGCTTTCCCAGCTGCTTTCGGCAAGAATCTGTAGGGAAGCCTATTTCATTATACCGGTAAGATCTCTCGGCACTTGCTGAATAGTTACTGTCCGTTTATACAGAACCTGAAGCCCAGCATTTCTGACGTACGTTCCGGGGACATCGATCTAATCGGAGGAGACGCGGCACAGGAACAGGGGACCCTCCGCAGCGCCTCCCCCCCGCCGCGCCAGGAGCGGACAGGGGCTTCAGAGTCTGCATCTCCCCGGTCGAAACACCACTCGGAGTTCAAACCGTCGATGTCGGGGAACAGCCGCCGCCGCTTCGGGTTCCCCTCCTCGTCGTATGCGGGTATTTCAACGCGGAGGGCCTTTTCCCATGATGCCGTCCTCGGCAGTCTGAATCCTGAGGCGTCCGGGTTGACGAACAGGGCGTCCGTAATGGCGGAGTTGTCCGCCCGCCGTATCGGCCCGGTAAAAGTATCGTCGGCAGAGTAGACCGGGGCGAGAAGCTCTGTCGTCTCGGCAGATCCGGCGGCGTGATCGTTGTACCATTCCGTAAAAGCATTCATCCAAACCATGGCATCCCGCCAATTAATACCGACAACGGGTTCGAACTGCTCCTCACCGCGCCGCCCTTCGTTAGCGAAGGAATATACCTTACCGCCGCGGGTAGGAGCCCCCGCATGCGGGGCGATAGACGGCACATACCTCCGCTATGCCGCCTTTTCCTTCGGAAACCAGTGCACGGTTCGCTTGCAGATGCCGACGAGCATCAGCATGACCGGCACTTCGATCAATACCCCCACAACCGTCGCAAGTGCCGCCCCGGAGGAAAGTCCGAAGAGCATGGCCGCCGTGGCTATCGCCACCTCGAAATGGTTCGAAGCTCCGATCATCGCGGAAGGGGCCGCGTATTCGTAGGGGAGTTTCAACAGCTTCGCCCCGGCGTACCCGAGCCAAAAAATCAGGTTCGTCTGGATGAAAAGGGGTATCGCTATCCACAGGATTGTCAGGGGGTTACTCACGATGACATCACCCTTGAAGGAGAAGAGAAGAATAAGGGTCAAAAGGAGGGCGATGATGGTTATCGGCGTTAAGACGTGGAGAAACTTTTCTTTGAACCAGTCGATACCCTTGTGTTTGATTATCAGCTTTCGGGAGATAAATCCCGCGACGAGGGGAAGGGCCACGTAGATTCCAATAGAGAGGAGAAGCGCCTGCCAGGGCACCGGAAGCCGTCCGACGCCCAAAAGAAAACCGCCTAACACACCGTAGAGGACGAGCATGGTCAGGGAGTTTATCGCCACCATGACCAGGGTAAGCCCGTCGTTTCCCCGGGCGAGATACCCCCACACTAAGACCATGGCCGTACACGGCGCAATCCCTAAGAGGATAGCTCCGGCAAGGTAGCTCCGCCACAGCGGGATCTCGAGCATCTTGACGCCTTCGTGAAGGACGACCGTTCCCGCCCCGTGCTCCGCGCCGAGGGGAAGATCGAGACCAAAGGGCATCTTGACGAGGTCCACCGCCTCCGCGCCGATAAAGCCCCGAAACAGGACGCCTAAAAAAAGTATCGCTATCCCGTACATGGTAAAGGGTTTCACCGCCCAATTGAGAAACAGGGTAAGCCCTACCGGTTTCCCGCTTTTTCCCGCTTTTATCACTTCTGCGAAATCGATTTTTACCATGATCGGGTACATCATCAGAAAGAGGGCTACGGCGATGGGGATGGATATAACAGGCGCGCCTTTTACATATATGGCAAACCCGTCGAGGGTCGTCGCAAAAGACGGAGCGACTTTTCCGAGGAAAATCCCGATCCCGATGCATACTATCACCCACAGGGTCAGATAACGCTCAAAGAACCCCATGCTCTTTGAGCTTCTGTCATCCATATTCTTCATATCAGTCATTCTCCTCTGTGAAGTATCGTAGGAGCAGTATAACTAATTATTGCTTCTTTGGCAATACTGCCAACAATATATTTGACAAGCTTCCTCAATTTTTGCAATATGCCCAAAAAGCTGAATACTAACGGAGGCCTGATTTGCCGGTTTTTGTCCCCACGATCGGGGGCACTCTCTGATAGTACTGACTTTCGGCTGCAGTAAATCCGGCGTCGCTGAAGGGGACGGCGGGTCGGTCAACTAAGATGTTGACAGATCCCGATTTATTGGTTATATTGCCAAATAGAAAATAGACATAAGCGGAGGAAATACTATGAAAATACAGATTCTCGGCTCAGGATGTCCGAAATGCAACGCCCTCGAACGGAACGCCCGGGAAGCGTTGGTACAGGCCGGTATCCAGGCTGATATAGAAAAGGTAACGGACCTCGACGCCATCATGGAGATGGGCGTTATGGTAACTCCCGCCTTAGCCGTCGACGGCGAGGTAAAAAAGGCCGGAAAAGTCATGACCGCGGAAGAAATCGCGGTGATCATCAAGGAGGAAAGCTGATATGTCCGAATGCAGCTGGAAAGGTGCAACACCGACTATATGGATATACGCATGTTCCGGGGCCGCGATAGGCGCGGAGTTATCCGGCTTTGTCGAATCCGCTAAGGCCGCGGCAGATGGCGGACACTGAAAAAAACACCGAACCGGGACTGTTGATGCGGTTCTGGGTGGAAAAGAAAAACCGCCTTCTCGTTCTTCTAACCGGAATCTTCCTCGTCGCCTTCTTCATGCCCTGGAGCGCGCCGAGGGTAACCGCGGCGCTCCACGAGTCCTTTTTCATGCTCGCCGAATACGCCCGGGAGCATGTCCTGCTCTGCTTAGTCCCGGCCTTTTTTATCGCCGGGGCCATCATGGTGTTTCTGAACCAGCAGGCGGTCGTCAAATACCTAGGCCCCGACGCGCCGAAACCCGTAGCCTACAGTGTGGCCTCGGTTTCCGGCTCTATTCTCGCGGTCTGTTCGTGTACGGTCCTTCCGCTGTTCAAGGGAATTTACAAGAAAGGCGCGGGGATCGGACCCGCCGTTTCGTTTCTCTACTCCGGGCCGGCGATAAATATATTAGCCATAATACTGACCGCTAAAGTCCTCGGGTTCCAGCTCGGTGTCGCGAGGGCCGTGGGGGCGATAGTCTTCGCCTTCATCATCGGTCTCCTGATGCACCTGATATTCCGAAAGGAAGACGCCGAACGGGTCACTAACGCCGCCATGTTTCAGGCACCGGAGGAAGAAGAGCGGGGTCTCGGCAAGACCGTAGTGTATATGGCGAGCATGATCGGTATTCTCGTATTTCTGAACTGGGCCCCCTCGAGCGGCTCCTCGGCGGTATGGGACTTCATCTACCGGTGGAAATACCTGATTACCGGTGCTTTCGCGCTACTCCTTCTCTATGCCTTGGTCCGCTGGTTCAAACGGAACGAGTTAAAGGATTGGGTGACCGCGACGAGGGATTTCGCCGTTCAGATCCTTCCCCTGCTGTTCGCCGGAGTAATGGTCGCGGGCTTCCTGTTGGGCCGCCCGGGCCACATGGCTCTCCTGCCGGAAGAATGGATCGCAAAAGCGGTGGGCGGGAATTCAGTACTGTCCAACGCGATAGCAAGCGTCGCCGGCGCTTTGATGTACTTCGCCACACTGACCGAGGTCCCGATCATGCAGGGGCTCATCGGAGCGGGGATGGGTCAGGGTCCGGCTTTGGCCCTGCTTTTAGCGGGACCGTCGATGTCCCTTCCCTCACTTCTCGTAATAGGGGGGGAGCTCGGATTGAAAAAAACCGCGGTCTACGTTCTTATCGTTGTGGTTATGTCCACCCTCGCGGGAATGCTCTACGGAGCGATGGTGTAGCAGCGGTAAAAACAGTGCTCTTTCTTCACCGTCTTTTTGCCGAACTTATCTTGGTCCGCTTTTTAGGGCTCGTAAATTTGACCGATTTGACCTCCTTGGTGCTCAGGCGCACCCCGGCGGCCTTTACGTTTTTAACGAGATAATCCTTGACCGGGAAAGACTCCTCGGTGATCTTCATCCGAGGAGTCGCCTTGTAGCTCGCCTCGAGAACGGCGTTCGGGTCGGTGGTGACCTTTAAGATCCTGCATCCCTCGGGGACCAAGTGATAGGGCCGCTCGAGGATAAACTTATCGATGACGCATCTTTTCAAATAGAGCTGCTTGTCCTCGTTTAGATAGGCCACCGAAAAGATTTTCTTCGCCAGGTGCCCTTTGTCGGCGTGGCCGCAGGCGATCATCCCCTTGTCCACGAAGAGCTTCTCGGGAACGTCGATCACCGAGTAGACACCGGTCTTCCTCACCACTAAGATACGGTCGTAGACCGACACGTCGAAGAGCGCCGTTCCCGAGCTTAAGCCGTACCCCAAATAGCCGGTGTCCCGGTCGTACTTCAAGGTCAGGTTCCGCACGGCCGCCTCCCGGGCGTCCACCCGGTCAAAGCTCATGATCTCAGTCCGCCGGGGATACTCGGAGCCGTAATTTTCGATGATCCCGTCCAGGAATCCCACCGCGTAGTCGGTTATGTTCTTGAGATGTTTCCGGATCTCCGTAAGGCGGGCCCGGATTTCCTCCATCTCCTTCTTGGCCTTGTTGATATCGTAGAGAGAAATACGCCGGATGGGTATCTTCAGGAGCTTCTCCACGTCCTCCTCGGTCACCTCCCGCTTTATCTGATCGGCGAAAGGCTTGAAACCGTCGATAACCGCCTTCACTACCGAGGCTTGTGTCTTCATGGTTTCGATTTTCTTGTAGATCCGTTCCTCCACGAAGATCTGCTCTAAGGTCCGCATGTGGAGCCGGTCCTTGAGGTGTCCCTCTTCGAGCTTGAGTTCGGCCCTCAGTATTTCCACGAGCCTTCCGGCGTGGTGCTCCACGACCTCGCTTACCGTCATGCTCCGGGGCTGGTTGTCGTCGATGACCAAGAGGTTGACCGAAACCGAGGTCTCGCAGTCGGTAAAGGCGTACAGCGCGTCTAGAACTTCGTCGTTATAGATCCCCCGGGCGAGCTTAATCTCGATCTCCACCTCCTCGGCGGTAAAATCACTGATGCCGGCGATCTTGATCTTGTTCTTCTTGGCGGCCGCTTCGATGGAGTTGATCAAACTTTCGGTGGTTGACCCGAAGGGGAGCTCACGGATGACGATACGCTTGGGATCCTTGGTGTCGAGCCTGGCCCGGGAAAGGACCTTTCCCTGTCCGTCCTCGTAGTCGGAGACGTCGATGAGCCCGGCTGTGGGAAAATCGGGATAGAGCTCCACCTTCTTCCCCTTCAGCGTGCTCTTCACCGCCTCGCAGACCTCCGTAAAGTTGTGAGGCAGAATCCGGGTGGACATACCCACCGCGATCCCCTCGGCGCCGTGAACTAGGACCACCGGAATCTTCGCGGGAAAGGCTAAGGGCTCCTTGTTCCGCCCGTCGTAGGAGGGCTCGTACCGGGTAAGCTCGGGATTGTAGAGGAGCTCTTTGGCCAGCGGCTTGATCCGGCACTCGATGTACCGGGCCGCCGAGGCCTGGTCTCCCGTGTGGATGTTCCCGAAGTTCCCCTGCTTGTCGATGAAAAGTTCTTTGTTGGCAATCACCACGAGGGCGGAATAGATGGAGGCATCCCCGTGGGGGTGATACTTCATACAGTGCCCCACCACGTTGGCCACCTTGTGAAATTTGCCGTCGTCCATCTCGAACAGGGAGTGGATGATCCGCCGCTGCACCGGTTTGAGCCCGTCGTCTAAGTTAGGAATCGCCCGGTCCTTGATAACGTAGGAGGCGTATTCCAGAAAATTATGATCGAAGAGCTTCTTCGCGTAGGCCATTAGACCAGGTTCTCCATGATGAAACTCCGCCGCTCGGGGGTATTCTTGCCCATGTAGAACTCGAGCATCTCCTGAACCCCTTTAATGGTCTTTAAGTCTACCTTGACGAGACGGATGTTATCTCCTATGAACTGCCCGAACTCCTTAGGTGATATCTCGCCCAAACCCTTGAACCGGGTCACCTCGGGAAAGGAGATTTCCTCCATCGCGGTATTCCGCTCCTTCAGGTTGTAGCAGTACCGGGTTTCCTTCTTGTTCCGGACCCTAAAGAGGGGGGTCTCTAATATATAGATTCGCCCGGTCATGACGAGCTCTTCGAAATAGGTAAGAAAGAAGGTCAAAAGGAGATTTCTGATATGAAAACCGTCGTAATCGGCGTCGGTGGCGATGACGATCTTCCCGTACCTCAAGTTCTCCACCTGGTTCTCTATGCCTAAGGCCACCATCATATTGAACAGCTCCTCGTTCTTGTAAATGGCGGCCTTCTTCCTTCCGTGCATGTTCTGGGGCTTTCCCCGGAGGGAAAAGATCGCCTGGGTGTAGACGTCCCGGGCTGAAACCATCGACCCGGATGCCGACTGCCCCTCGGTGATAAAGATGGTGGACTCCCTCCCCTTCTCCCCGTCCTGGAGGTGATACTTGCAGTCCTTGAGGTTGGGTATCTTCAGGGCGATCTTCTTGGCTGCCTCCTTGGCCTCTTTCCTGACCGCGTTGAGCTCCTTCCTGAGTTTTTCGTTCCGGATGATCTTGTCCTCCAAGGCCTTGGAGGCGTCTAAATTCTTGTGGAGAAAATCGACGATCCCCGACTTGATCTCCTGGACGATCCAGCCCCGGATCTCGGTGTTGCCGAGCTTGTTCTTGGTCTGGCTCTCGAAGACCGGGGTCTTCAGCTTGATCGAGATGGCCCCGGCGATCCCTTCCCGAACGTCCACCCCGGAATACTGTTTCTGATAGAACTCGTTGGTTCCCTTGAGTATCCCCTCCCGGAAGGCGCTCTGGTGGGTCCCCCCGTCGCTGGTAAACTGCCCGTTGACGAAACTGAAGAAGGTCTCGCCGTTGTTTCCGGTGTGGGTAAAGGCGAACTCGATATGCTCCCCGGTGTAGTGCCCGACGGGATAGACCGTCTCGTCGCCGACCTCCTCGTAAAGGAGATCTTTGAGGCCGTTCTTGGAGATGAAGGGCTTTTTATTGAGGTAAAGGGTAAGGCCGTTGTTCAGGTAAGCATAGTTCCACAGACGCTGCTCCACGAACTCGAGGTTGTACTCGTACTCCCCGAAAATTTCCTCGTCGGGGATGAACTCGATGAGTGTTCCGTCCTTTTCGCCCTTCTTGGACCCCTGTTTCCGTTCCTTGATCTTTCCCCGCTCGAAATGCGCCTCGGCGTACTTCCCATCCCGGAAAGCGACGACTTTGAAGGAGGAGCTCAAGGCATTCACCGCCTTCGTCCCGACACCATTTAAGCCCACGCTGAATTGGAATACATCATCGTTGTACTTGGCCCCGGTGTTGATGACCGAAACGCAGTCTACGAGCTTGCCCAATGGGATGCCCCGCCCGTAGTCCCGGACCCGCACCTTGCTGCCGTCGATACTGACGTCGATCTTGTCGCCGTGCCCCATGATGTACTCATCGACGGAATTGTCGATGACCTCTTTCAGCAGCACATAGATCCCGTCGTCCATATCCGTACCGTCGCCGAGGCGGCCGATGTACATCCCGGTACGCAGACGTATGTGCTCGAGAGAGCTTAGAGTTTTAATCTTACTTTCGTCGTAGGTCGAGGTTTTGCGTTTTTCTGTCATGATCTCCCAGTTTACTATGCAGAAATATTACTCTATTTTAAGCCTTTCCGCGGTTTTTGTACAGAGGAAGCTTCGCCCTTACCGTTACCTTTGAAAAGCCGCCTCAAGATTACCGGTGAAAGGATAACAGGCAGCCGGTATAGAACGCAGATGAGGCCGAAGTACTATTTGACGATGTCGTACCAAGTCATGGAAGAAACTACCGTACCTCGATAGTGATGGAATCGAAGTGTCCGCCGCGCTCGGCCGTGATCGAATAAACACCTCGGCGCAGGGGAAGATACCACGAATCCCGGCCTGCGGGAAGGATCTGCTCTCCCAAGCCGGCCGTGGCGACACGTACCGGCCCGGTTCCGCCCCGGACCTCGATGAGCACCGCCTGGTCCTCCCGAGGCAGGGAATCGTCGTAGTAGTATACCGCTCCGTCGGCGGGGCGGAGAATGGTAATTCGATCGCCGCCTAAGGCGGACGAGGAACCGGTTTGGGATGTGAACTCCGGGCCGTACCCGCTTGCGGCTTCCCCTTGGTGGTCGCCGCCGCACCGAGGGGGCGGCTTTCGGGTATATTCCCTTACCACGGCGGGACAGTCCTCGCCGGCGAGTTTCCCCGTAACCGCGCAGATTTCGACCCGGGCCGCCCCGGGAGGTTCGGGAAGCGGATCGCCGGAGGAGCCCTGCAGATAGAGGAGAAGCTCCCGGACTATATTCAGAGGAACGGAGCTCCC
>JBKHAJ010000270.1:0-4388 GCA_046542935.1 Spirochaetia bacterium
GAGAGAGGGAGGTATCGAGCTCGATAGTAACATCCTCGTTGTTGCGGTAGAAGTTTTCCGCCGTCAGCCAGGCGTCTCCCTCGGTCAACCGGTGGATATTGCTCGCCACGATGTCCCCGAATTCTTTGAATCGCTCGTAGTCCCGGTACTCTTCGATCTGGTTTGTAACCCGCTTCAGGTACGATTCGAGCCGGGTTTCCTTTTCCCCGGCAAGACGGAGCGCCTTTTCCCGGGCCGCTTTACGGGCCTCCTCGAGCCCCTGACGGCCGTAGTGCCTCTCGATCCGGAGATTGAAAGGCTCTTCGCTTTCGATATCCCTGACCGAAAAATCCCGCTTCGGTTTCCCTTTGAGTCCGTAAGCCTCCGGATTACCCTCGGGATCAAACATCTCACCGGTGGTTTCCGAACGGGCGGGTCTCCTGTAGAAGGCGTCGAGGATTTCCCCCGCGGCATCGGTTACGATGACATTGGCGGCGCCTCCCCATAACCGTATCCATAGAATGCTTGTTTCTCCTCCCCGCACGACGGTGATCTTGACGATCCGCTCGCCTTCGAGCTGATAAGCTTCGGTAATCCGTCCCCCGGTAATCCTGGACCTCAAGAATTGGGCGAAACGCTGGAGCTTGACCCGGTTTTGAGGCCGCTTCGTCACCTCGTGGAGCCGCAGCCGGTTCTGCTCGAGACTGATAAGGAGGGAAAACCGCCGCCCGGGTGAGTAGAGATCGAAGAGGAGGGTCTTGAAATCGGGTTGATGGATCTTTTGGATGTGACTGTTCTCGAGGGGTAGCTCATCGAGGATGAGGTCGATCTCCCTCCAGTTCAGGGACACGCGGCCATCCGTTTCGGGCTTTTCATGTGAGCCTCCTCAACGCGGCGATAAAGGCCTCCGTTTCCTCTTCCGTTCCCACAGTCACCCGGACGTACTCTTCGATGCCGGGATGTTCGAAATACCTGACGAGTATCCCGCCCTCTTTGAGCCGCTCGTAGATTGTCTTTCCGGACAGCCCCTCCTTCATCATGAATATGAAATTCGCCTTCGACGGAAGGACCGTCCACCCTTCTTTTCTCAAGGTTTCGGTCAGCATGTCCCGGGATACGATGACTTTCCGGTTGATATCCCGGTAGTAGTCCTCGTCCTCGATGGCGGCGATGCCGATCTCTTCGCTCAAGCGGTCCACCGGGTAGGAGTTGAAGGAGTCCTTGACCATGGTCAAGGATTCTATCATCCCGGTATTTCCCACGGCGTATCCCAATCGGACCCCGGCGAGGCAATGGCTTTTGGAAAAGGTTCGAACAACTAGCAGATTGTCGAACCGTTCGAGCACGGGAACCGCGGTGGCGCCGCCGAATTCAATATATGCTTCGTCGACTATGACGGCAAGATCGAGCTCTTTCGCCCGCCCGGCGATACGCTCGATGTCCGTCCGTTTCGTCTCCATACCGGTAGGAGCGTTGGGATTGGGAAAGATGTATCCCGCCGAACCGTTCAGCGCTTCCATCACCGTGCCGGTGGGAATGGAAAAGTCCTTCGCCATCCGGATGTGTCGGAACCGGTTTCCGTAGAAGTTGCAGTACACCGGATAGAAGCTGTAAGTGTGCCGGGGGAAGAGGACCGGCCCCCGTTCCGGGTCGAAGAAGGCGAAGAAACAGAACGAGAGAATCTCATCGGAGCCGTTTCCCACGAAGACCTGCTCCGAGCGGACCCCCTCCCGCTTCGCTATCGCTTCTCTCAAACGGAGAGACCCGGGGTCGGGATAGCGCCTCAAATCTTCAGGGGAGTAGCAGTTTAAGAGCTCCGCGACCCGAGATGAGGGAGGATACGGGTTCTCGTTGGTGTTGAGCTTCATGTACCTCCGGTCCCGGGGCTGTTCCCCGGGGACGTAGGGTTTAAGGCGTTTCAGTCGAGATGAATACATTGTCTGCCCTGGTCTCCTCGTTTGAAAAAGCAGTATCCTTTCTTTCCGGTTTCTTTGACTGTATACAACGCATCATCGGCCTTCTTCAACAGATCATCGAAGGTTTCGGCGTCTTCGGGAAATATGCTGATACCGATACTCATCCCGAGTTCGCGGCTGATACCCTGTACCGTTATCGGAGGCTCGAGGCTCCGGATAGTCTTCTCAGCGACCTTCGCGAGCTGCTCCATCGAGAGAACATCACTGATAATGGTGACGAACTCGTCCCCGCCGATCCGGGCGACGGTGTCCGATTTCCTCAATACGTTTGTGAGACGTTCGGCGACGACCTTGAGCACCTCGTCTCCATGATCGTGGCCGAGCTCGTCGTTGATGGGCTTGAAGTTGTCCAGATCGATATAGAAGAGGGCGAACATCTGCTTGTGTCTCCGGGCCTGAGGAATCATCTGTCCGACAAGTTCGTAGAGGAGCCTCCGGTTAGGGAGTCCGGTCAGGTTATCGTGGTTGGCCATGTGGGCGATCTTCCGGTTTGCCGATTCGAGTTCCCGCTTCTCCCTGACTAAGAGGGTGTTGAGGGTGTTAACCTGCTCGTGGATGATGGAGTTTTCCAATGCAATGGCGATATACGAGCCTAAGGCCTTGAGGAGATCCAGGTGGTGGATTGTAAAGGCGTCCCGGACGAAGCTCTGAACGGTGATAACTCCGATGATCCTCTCTTCGATGGTCAGGGGAAGATAGATAAGAGAAACCGAGCGTCTCCCCTTAGCCTGGGGCCGGTCGGAGAGGTATTTTGGGTACTCGGCATCGTTGTCGTTGATGAAGACCGCCTGTCGATGAATAATGCACCAGGCGGCGTAGCTGTCGCCGGGGTCCGCCGGAGCGGTGAAAACGGGGATCCGCTCGCTTCCCTCGATGAACACTCGGTATTCGATGGTATTCGTGGCGGAATGGTAGAGGGCGATACCGAAGGAATCGGCCTCCATAATCCGCTTGACATTATCATAGATGGTAAGGGCGATCTTTTCGATATCGAGAGACGCGGTAATCTTTTGTCCTATCTCGCTTATCTCCTTGATCCTTCGATAGGCCGATTCCAGGAGGCTCGATTTCTTCTTCATCTCGATGTTTCGGAGTTTGTAGATCTCCGCTTCTTTCTGGGACCGCTCGATCTCGTGCTGGGCGATGAGATTCTCCAGCCGCTTTTCGGCCTGCTCGTTGAATATCTTTTTTTCTATACGGTAGAACTGTTGGAAATGGTGCAATGCCTCGGCGTAATTGTCCCGCTCTTCTTCTATCTCGGCTATCCGTTTGTGACTGCGCTCCTCGTAGATCCGGGCGTTGATATCCCGTGCAATATCGAGGGCCGACATAAAACTCGCAACCGCCTCATCCTTCCGTCCGGTACGGCTCAAGAGCTCTCCCATATTGAAGAGCCCTTCCAGTTCGCCGTGCCGGTTCGCGGTGCTCCTGCAGAGGGCTATACTCTTTGCGTGATAGGATTCGGCTGTCTCGCTGCGTCCAATCTCGAGATAGACGGTCCCCATGGCGGTGTAGACCCGGCTAAGGGTGATATTGTCTTTTAGGGTTTTCACTAAATTGGTGGCCCGTTCCAGGCACTCGAGAGCTTCGGCATGCTGGGAAAGGTGCCGGTTGGCCAGGGCGGTATTGACCAAGACGGTGGCAAGGCGTTCTCTGTCTCCGGTACGTTCGGCTATCTTCCGGGCCTTCCCGAAATAGCCGAGAGCTTCTTCGTGGTTGCCCAGCTCTTGATAGAACTCGCCTAAATTGTTGAGGGCGGTGAGCTCCCGCTCCTCGTTTTTAGAGGCCTCCGCTAAGGCAAGGCTCTTAGTGTAATACTCGAGGGCCGATTCGTACTTGCTGATATTGTGGTAGATGACCCCGATGGCGTTCATACTTTTTATGCATCCCTCGAGGTCTTCGGTCTCGGTATAGAGGTCGAGGGAGTGCTGGAGCACCGGCAGCCCCGTGTCGTAATGCCCGAGATAGATATTGCACCACCCTTGGTTCAGGCAGGATTCGGCGATTCCCTCCTCGTATTGGAGCTGTTCCGCCGCTTTCCGGGCGCGGGTGCACATATCGAGCGCCGCCTGGGGATCGGAAAGCATGGTGTTCCAGGCAAGCCTGTTGAGATCGCGGATATCTTCTCTATTCTGCGGCTTTTTTCGTTCCAAGACAGGAGTCAGTATACCAGGTTAAGCTGAAAAAATCAGGCGCCCCTTCGGAATAATCTACTCCGCGAGCCTGCGTATCTCCGCCACCATATAAAAGGATCCGGTTACGCAGATAGGTCCCCCGGTCTCTTCCGCCTTCGTCCGGGCGTATTCGAGAGCCCCGGCGGGGTCGGCGATCATCCGGACTCGGGTGTTGTACGGCTTGAAGGCGGCGAGGACCGAGACAGGGTCGTTCGGTTTGAAGCTACCCGGAGTGGAGATGACGATCTCCCGAAAGCGG
>JBKHAJ010000271.1:0-4298 GCA_046542935.1 Spirochaetia bacterium
CGACTCCCTCGCTGTACTTCGGCCACTGATACAGGAAGTACCCCCCTTCCCGGTTCTCCCGGGCGACCCGGATCAGCTCTTTGACCACCGGAATCCCCTCCGGATCGGTCAGGTCGAGCTGCCGTGTCCCCACATATGTCGGTTCCGGATGCAGAATAAAGGTTCCGTCGAAACCGATAATAAAGATATAGCCGTCTTCCCCGTACTCTATATTGTCGACCCGGGATATTACCTCTTGCTGAATGTCCATTCGCACGTCATTGATATATTCCCCGGTACCGATAATCCAGTCAAAGGGCTCGAAATAGTCGATGTAAGCGATCTTCCGGTGTAACTCTTCATCTTCCCCGCCGGGCTTCATCCAGTAATACTCGTAGAAGCCCCGGCCATCGGTGTCGACAAGCCGAATCATATTACTGACTACCTCGACCATATTCTCGTCGGGAAGGGAGAGGAAGTGCTCTCCCTCGTACTCGGGACTCGCCGCGAAGAGCTGATTGTATCCCCGCCTATCGACGGCGAAGTAGTACCCCCTGCCGTTGTTGAAGCGGACTGCACGGAGCGATTCGCGGACCAGATCTTTGAGCTCTCCCCGGTCCATCGTACCTGTATAGGTTTCCAGGAGGTGCTCCGCCGTCCGTAGTGCCTCTTCGGTACGGGAGCGGACCGTATCTTTCAAGCGCGCTTCGGTATTCTCCTGGGAATAGGTGATATAATCCACAGTATTGTTCACGGTGGTCTTTATCAGGAGCTTCTGGGAATCCAGGTACAGTTCTCTGAGCTGCAGGGCTTCTTCGTTGAACCTTTTTATCTCATCGGCAAACCAGAATATCGTTACCGGAAGAAGGGAGACCCCGACGAGAAGAACCATGTAAAGACGAAAGACCTGTATAAAACTTCGGGTTTTTTTCACCGCGATCCCGTTACGATCAACGGAATACTGTCCGGAGTGAAGGGCTCCTCGTCGAACCCGCCGTACTCTTCGATTTCGCTGAATCCGGCCTCGGTCAGATACGTGAGGAGTTCTTTTCGACGCAACGGGTAGAGAGGGACGGTATTCTCCAAAATCAAGCCCGAAGCCTTGACGGTCAAGACGGTATGAAAATCGATGAGTCCCGTGGACTCATCCAGCCGGTAATCCCGCTGAAAACGTATGTGATCGGTCTCGATGGTGGGAAGTCCGCGGATATCCCGGTCGAGAATCCGGTCGTAGTTGATAATCTGGACACCCGTCCTTCCTCCGGAGACGAGCAGGGAGGCTGCTTTCCGTATAAAATCGGCTATGTCCCCCGGGTCGGTCAGATGGACCAGGGTGTTTCCGAAACAGAATATCCCGTGGAACACCTCACCCTCGAATTCGGTATCGATCCGGCGCATATCGAGACTTCGAAAATCCGCCCCCCCGCGCTCGCGGGCCCGGCCTACCATCTCTTCGTCGAAATCGATTCCGGTAACCAGAAACCCCTCGCGTCCGAGCTCGGCCGCAAGTGCCCCCGTACCGCATCCTACGTCGAGAATCCGTTTTTTCTCGTTAGACCCCGGGAGCTCTTTCATTCGGCGGCGGATGAAATCGGCCTGGACCGGTCTGAACGGAAAAATTAAATCGTAATAATCAGCTATACTCTCGTAGAAATCCATATCAAAAACATCCTGTCCTGGCCCCATAGAGCCGGTCGTCGAGCTTCCGGATGGCGGTGAAGCACACCGGGACGAAACGAGTCAGCCAGAAACTCCTGCTCAGACCATTGGCCGACTCCATGTCCACGGTACACCGCTTGATCCGTGCCTGAGAAGCCCACCGGCACGCTTCTTCGAGAAGGGCCGATCCGATGCCCCGCCCCCTGAACTCGGGTTCCACGTACAGGCCCCGGATGTAGGCGCTTTGTGAATCATTTATGAGCTCGGACCCCTCGTGCTCTTCGAGGTCGAGAACGATGAAGCCTGCGGGCCGGTCGTCCTGTCTACACACCCAGTATCTCACCGATTCTTTCTGGAGGTCCCTCGCTACACTCTCATAGCTCGGCTTGTGATCGCTCCAGCGGAAAACCGGAGGTGAAAGGAGGAAATGAAAAAGTTTCTTCTCCAGATCGAAGAGAGCGTCCAGGTCATCATTCCCCGCCGGAGCTACCTCTATGACGGTCCGGGGCGATTGCCCGCTCAGCCTCTCTATCTCTTTGACCGAATCGATGTACAGGAGGCCGAAACCCTTTTCAAAAGAGAACCGCTTGAGCTCCTTATCGGTAGTCATAAAGGACAGGGTATGAGTTATACACGAATCGTCGATCCATTTCCGACACATCCGTTCATACATCTCGGCGTATATTGTTTCCCGCTTATCGGTAATCGATGCGTGGGCCCACTCAGGAGCATACGCTCCCTTCCAGTTCCCGTGAAATTGGGGAATTCGGTAGGCGGTCCAATACCCCACAAGCCGATCACCCTCGAAGGCGGTCACGCCGTAATGCCGGGAGAGAATCTCGGCGAGGAAGTCGCTAACCGGCTGTTCCGATTCGAACCGCTCCGGGAGGGCCGGAACCCGCCGTCTGAGCCTGCGATAATTCGAGTTAAACAGGGTCACCGCTTCCGGAATATCCTCCGGCTTCATGTCCCTTAGTTCGAGCATACCCTTCTATTGTGCACGATATTCGGGATTTCCACAAATATTTTTTAATCTCCCCTTCGAGAGTCCGCTGTTGCCGATCCATGCGGGAGTAAGTAAGTTTTAATCCGGAGGCAAAAGAAGATGAGTGAATATCTACAAAACGATCGGGAAAAACAGGATAAGCTCAAACAAATAATCAAGAGCCTGCACGCCGGAGCTTCGGTGGATGAGGTGAAGAAAGACTTCGCGGTACTAATCAAGAACGTGAGCCCTGAAGAGATATCCGCCATGGAGAATGCCCTCATCCAAGAGGGTTTTCCCCCCGAAGAGATCCAGGCGCTCTGCGACGTCCATGTGTCGGTCTTCGAGTCTACCCTCAAGAAACACAAAAGCCCGAAGAACATGCCCGGACATCCGATCCGGACGTACATCGATGAAAACAAGCGAGCCAGGGAGATTCTCAAATCGCTCAAAAAGAAGCTGGGGAAGCTCAAATCCAATAAACCGGCCGCTTTCGAGGATTTTCGGAGGGAGCTCAAAACATTCAAAGAGATAGAAAAGCACTTTGCCCGAAAGGAGAACCAGCTTTTTCCCTACCTAGAGCGGACCGGCTTCGAAGGCCCCTCGAAAGTTATGTGGGGAAAGCACGACGAAATCCGCGGAATGTTGAAATCCCTCGAGACCGCCCTCGACGAAGGAGACATCAACAGTATCAAGACCGAGTTCAAATCGCTGTCCCAGGGGGTCAAAAACCTCTTGTTCATGGAAGAGAAGATCCTCTATCCTACCGCTTCGCGCCGGTTGAGCAGCGACGATTGGGCGGAAATCCAGCGGGGAGAACCGGATATCGGATACGCCTGGATAAAACCCGGCGCCCTATGGGAGGCCGGAGCCGCCTCTCGGGAAGGCTCCGCGGGAACGGCGGCGCCCGCTGAACTGTCACGGGGGCCCGGGCAGGATATACCCATGCAGGAAGGTGAACTGACCCAGGAACAGCTCAACCTGATGCTCACAAACCTCCCCCTCGATCTTACGTACGTAGACGAGAACGATAAGGTGCGTTACTACTCGGCCTCCTCAGACCGAATCTTTCCCCGCAGTCCCGGAATCATCGGGCGGTCGGTCCAGAACTGCCATCCCCCGAAGAGCGTCCACATCGTAGAGCAGATCGTGGAAAGCTTTCGGAAAAAGGAAAAAGATGCTGCCGATTTTTGGATCAATTTCGAGGGAAGGTTCGTCTATATACGATACTTTCCCCTCTTCAAAAACGGGGAGTACAAAGGGGTGGTCGAGTTGAGCCAGGATGTCACGGATATCCGGAAACTCGAAGGAGAACGCAGACTGCTGGACTGGTAGCGCCGAGGTCAACCGACGGTCAGCTCGTTGACTATTGTCTTCTCCTCCCGGGTGTTGACCTTGACGATCTCTTCAACGCGCTGTTTTTCATCTTCGGAACCGACTTTTCCGATCAGATGAAGGTCTCCGTCCTCGTGCTTTACCGAGATATTGGTCTTGTCTCTGATCAAAGGGTCATCGATAATCGCCTTCATTAGGTGCTTTTCGAGTTCTTCCTCAGGGGTTTGTCTCATACCCATCCGTTTCCTCCTTTAATTGTAACATACTGAGATATTTTCAGGTTACATATAACCCATTTGGGGTACGTGTCCCCACGATCGGGGGCACTACCTTTGACTTT
>JBKHAJ010000272.1:0-4260 GCA_046542935.1 Spirochaetia bacterium
TTGCTGTCTATAACCTGTACATCGACGGGATTTTCGGGAGTCTCTAGAAGGATCTTTTCCTTGTCGGCGAAACCGGTGTCGAAGAGGTAGCGGCTCGCGCACAGGATAGGATCGAACCGGGAGCGTATTTTGAGCCCCCTGGCGTTGTAGCAGATGATTCGTACCGGACGCTCATTCCCGCGGGTCAGAAACACTACCCCGCTTGCTCCTACACCGGTCCGTCTGCGGCACATACTCTTTGCAATCCTTGGGAAGTCTTCGGTTCCAAGTGAGTTTTTGAACACACAATCCACCAGGAGGTAATCGTTTCCGTAGGCGTGGGTCTTGTAAAAGTCTATCTCCATGGAACCCTCTGTCCCCTTACGTGAAAAACTCCTTATGAAGTCTTTTGACGGCCTCTTCCATCTGTGCTTCCGGGACGACCAAGGAAAGGTTGATATCGGAAGAGCCTAACGAAATCATTCCCACCGAGAACCCCTTCATGGCCTGAAAAACCCGGGCTATGTAGGAGGAGTCTTTCCAAAAGTTTTGTCCGACCAAGCAGATGATTCCCCTATCATCCTGTACCGATACCCCGCCTATGCTTTGGAGCTCCTCTATAATGGGGAGGAGGTTTTTAGGGTTATCGATGGTCATGGATACCGATACTTCCGAGGTGGCGATGAGGTCGACAGGAGTCCGGTGTTTCTCGAAAATGGCGAAGATCCGGCTCAAAAACCCGTACGCGTTGAGCATACGGGATGATTCGATGTTGATGAGAGTGATTTTCTTCTTGCCCGCTATAGCTCTGAGACCGGTCGATGACATGTTTGCGGTTATAGCCGAATAGACCCCGTCGGGATCCTTGGTGTTTTTGACGAGGACGGGAATACCGGCTTTGACCGCGGGCTGGATTGTCGACGGATGGACGACCTTGGCTCCGAAGTAGGCGAGCTCAGCGGCCTCCTCGTAGCTGATTTCGGGGATTGTATAGGCGTCGGATACGATCCTCGGGTCGGTGGTCATGATGCCGTTGACGTCGGTCCATATCTGTACCTCCTCCGCCTCCAGCGCGCTCCCGAAGATTGTGGCGGTGAAATCGGACCCGCCGCGCCCGAGAGTGGCGGTCGCTCCGCTGCGGGTTGTGCCTATGAAGCCTTGAGTTATCAAGAGCTTTCCCGGTTCGGGCCGGATGCCCGATCGGATCTTTGCGTAGGTCTCGTCGAAGATAGGCGAGGCCGATGAAAATTCGTCGTCGGTCACCACGAATTCCCGCGCGTCTAAAAGCTCTACACGAATTCCCCTTTCCTTGGCCCGAAAGGAGAGGAGGGTGGTGGAAAGAAGCTCACCGAAGCAGACTAATGCGTCACCGCTTCGGGGAGTGCATTCACGGAGGAGTAAAAGTCCCTTCGAGAGAGAGGAAAGCTTCTCGATAAGAGCTTTGATCTCGGACAGAGCCTCGATAAGGTTGTTACCGCTCAAAAACTCATCGGCGGTGGAGATGTGTCGTTCCCGGATCTCTTCGATAAGCTCGGCAGCCTTGGACTCGTCGCCCGATTGAGAGCTGTCCGCGATTGCAAGGAGGGTGTCGGTGATCCCGGACATGGCGGAGCTGACTAAGAGGGGGGAGCGATTGAGTTGTTCCGCCGCGATGTCTAAGGCGTTGTCCATCATCTTGGCGTTGGCAACTGAGGTTCCGCCGAACTTCATTACAATCATCACCTGCCTCCTGGGCGTGAAGATACCCGCATCTATTGTTCCTGTCAATAAGAACTCCTATAATGCGGTGTGGACCCGCGACAACGATTGGACAAAGGGGTAATCGAAACTATTTCAGACACCCTTCGCGACGCTTTTCATAACGAAGTACTCTTTGTCGGTAGAATGGGAAAGTCCGGCCTTGTGGAGGAGGTCTCAGCACCGGCGAGAGGGAATTCGGACCAAGTTCCCGCCCTTTTCCCCTTTATGGAGAAGGGGGATGTGGTCATCCATAACCATCCCTCGGGGACCGTTAGACCCTCGGGCGCGGACTTGGGCGTTGCCTCCCGCCTGGGAAATCAAGGCATCGGCTTTTTCATCGTCGACAACACGGTTGCCGAGCTCTACGTTGTGGCCGAGCCGGTGGAGACTTGGAAACGGGAAAACCTCGATATCGATGAAATACGATCGATCGTGGAATCGGGCGGTCCCCTGGACCGGAACCTCGAGATCTATGAGCCCCGGAACGAGCAGGCGTCGATGCTCGAAGCGGTTGCCCATGCATTCAACGACGATGCCGTCGCCGTTATCGAGGCGGGTACCGGCGTAGGCAAGTCCTTCGCTTATCTCATACCCTCTCTCCACTGGGCAAAGAGGAACAGTGAAAGGGTCATAGTCTCCACCCACACGATCAACCTCCAGCATCAGCTCTACGAGAAAGATATTCCGGTAATTCGGAAGGTTCTCGGCCTGGAGATAAAAGCGGTCGTCGCTAAAGGGAGGGGAAACTATCTCTGTCTGAGGCGGATCGAAGAGATGGAGGCGGAGCGGGAGCTCTTCACCGATTGGGAGTCGGAGCTTGCGGCTATACGAGGCTGGGCTGAGAAGACACAAGAAGGGTCGAAATCGGACCTCTCGTTCTACCCAACGGAGGAGGTATGGCAGAGTGTGTGCTCCGAGAGTGACACCTGTGTCGGACTCAGGTGCGCCTACCGGGAACAGTGCTTCGTTCTCAAAGCACGAAAAGAAGCGGCCTCGGCGGATCTGATAATCGTCAACCATCATCTCTATTTCGCGGATCTGTCAATGCGGATGAACGAGACCGGATTCGACATGACCGCAGTCTTGCCGCCGACAAAGAGAGTTATCTTCGACGAGGCCCATACCATGGAATCATGCGCCACCTCCTTCTTTTCGGCCTCTCTCAACCGGTTCAGCCTCAATAAACAGCTCGGCCGACTGGTAAGAAGACGGGGAAAACGGAGAGGAGGGCTCCTCTCTCGTCTCAGAAAACTCGTTCCGGGGATTTCCCTCGACCCCTTCGTATCCCGAATCGACGATATCCGGGAAAAATACGAGCTTCTCGATTCCCGGACCTTAACACTTTTCGAAAGCCTAGGGGGTAATTCCTTTCGGGTAACCGGCTACGGGGAGGATGAGCCCGCGGCGGATATACGAGAAAATCTCGTGGAGCTTCACGATTCGCTCCTGGCTCTCATTTCCGAAGTGTACACAATACCCAAACGCTTGAGCGAAAAAGCTCTGGAATCTCCCGAGGCCTACGAGCTTTCCCGGGTGACGGAGAGGCTCGAGGGGAGCGCCGATTTCCTGCGGCAGTTCAGTGAGGATGCGGATGATCCGGAACACGTTTTCTGGATCGAGAGGCGTAGGAGCGGAAGGGGCGAGCCTTTCAGCTCTTTTATCATCACCCCTCTCGAGGTCGCGGGAATTCTCAAGGAATCACTGTTCGAAAAAAACGATTCAGTCGTGTGTACCAGCGCGACCCTTACCGTGCAGAAGAGTTTCGATATCTGGATGAGCCGGGTCGGTTTAGAGGAGACCTCCGGGAAAGAGGTCCGCTGCCGCTATCTGGAATCACCCTTTCCCTACGAAACCAACGTTCTTCTGACCGTTCCCACCGATGCGCCTCCTCCCACCGCGGGAGAGGAATACATCCGTTTCTCCACTGATTTTATCGGGTCCCTCCTCGAGGTGACCGACGGACGGGGACTGGTACTGTTCACCTCATACTCCATGCTCACCGAGGTGTACGAACAGGTCCGAAAACGGCTCCTTCCTTTGGGAATTACAACTATGCGGCAGGGGGAAGACGATCGGACCCGGTTGCTGAACCGGTTCAACACCGATATTTCAAGTGTACTGTTCGCCACCGAATCGTTCTGGCAGGGGGTGGACGCCCCCGGAGAAACCCTTGAAATAGTCATACTGTGCAGACTTCCCTTCCAGGTGCCCACCGATCCGGTGGTAAAAGCACGGATGGAGGCTGTGGAGAAGAGGGGAGGGAATTCCTTCTTCGAGCTTGCGGTCCCGGAGGCCGTGACAAAGCTCAAGCAGGGGTTCGGCAGGCTGATGCGTAAGAAGAACGACCGGGGCGTCGTGGCTATTCTCGACACGCGAATACTTACCAAGGGGTACGGGAAGATATTTTTGAGCTCTCTGCCTCCGACGGGAAGATGTTTCAAGGAAGGAGCCTTCATCCTCGAAGAGATAGAGCGGTTCCTGTACTAAAAGTACCGAAGAATGCTAGAATTGAATCACTAATTGTTTTTAGGGTGTCTCTTC
>JBKHAJ010000273.1:0-4217 GCA_046542935.1 Spirochaetia bacterium
AACCGGTTCTGTGAAACGATGCGAACCGCCATAAAGGACGGAAAATCCTGGAAGGGCACCTTTCTAAAGTCGAACAAAAGAGGAAGAGAGCTTCTCCTCGACGCGACAATGACCCCGGTAAAGGACGACAACGGAGTCGGCAATAGTCTTGTCTTTATTGCCCGGGACGTGACCGAGAGACGGAGGGTCGAGGAGAAGGCTAAGCAGATCGAAAAGATCAACGCTTTGAAGACCCTGACGGCGGGCATTGCACATGAGTTCAGCAACGCCCTATGGATTATCAACGGGAATGTCGAGCTCATGGAGGGCAAGGCCGCCTGCAAAGGGATCGATAAGAACGTGGAAAGGATCTACAAAGCCGTGGGAAGGGCGAGAACCCTGGTGGCTCAGCTGAGGACCTTCCTCGAGCCGGACGAGTTGGAGGCGAAACCCCTGGAGATAGGGCTCCTCGTCAAGGAGATGGTCAAGCAGGCCGCAGCTTCCGCTCCCCGCGGGGTCCGGGTGACCTATGAGATCGATACCGCTTCCTGCACCGTCTCCATCGCACCCGAGTATATTCAGGAGATCTTCAAGCAGATCTATTCCAACGCCCTCGAGGCCCTGGATGGTGAAGAGGGACATATCCATGTAGAGCTTACTATCCCGACGGAGGATAACGAAGCCGGAGAACCTCGATCCGTCCGGTTTACCGTCAGCGACGACGGATGCGGTATGGGGCGGTCGGACTTGGAAAAGGTATTCGATCCATTTTTTTCCGGAAAGAAGGACAAGGAAGGTTTGGGTCTGTCCATGGTTCACGGGATAGTGAAGGGCGCGGGCGGGAATATCTCTCTCTACAGTACCCCCGGGGAAGGTACCACCGCACGAGTTTTCCTTCCGATCCACTATTGCCGCCCCAGTGCGGATCCCGGAGGTTCCGGGGAAAAATCTGCTTGCGAAGGCACCCCTGTATCTCAGAGCAAAGCCGGAAACATCCTCGTCATCGACGACGATGCGACGATCTGCGCCATGTTCAAGGAGGTGCTCGAAGATCGGGGATATCGGGTTACCTGTTTTTCCGACAGTGCCGAGGGTTTCAAGCAGATTCAAGGTAATTTTGCACTGTACGATCTCCTCATTACCGATTATCACATGCCGGGGATCGACGGAAAATCGATTCTCTCCTACGTGCGGGGCCGGAATTCCCGCTATCCGGTGATCCTCTGTTCGGGAGACGGCCTGATGAAAATGAATCCTCCTCGTGCCGACGACAAGACGGGATATCTCGTCAAACCGGTCTCTAAGTACGAAGTTCTATCGTTGACGGAAATCCTGCTTGCATAACCGGTTCTAATCGATATACTTTGTCATTAAGAATTATGAAAATACAAATTCTAACCAGCCTGGCTCTGATATCGAGTGTTTCCTTGTTCTTCGTTTCGTCCCTGCCCTTTAAGATTGTCACCGCGGCTCTTATCGCGGGCTGCGCGGTCCTGGCGTTTCTAAAAAGGCCCGCCGCGGAGACGGAGCGGGATGCCGGGGAGATAGAACCCACCGGTATTACCCTCTACGATTCGGAGGAGCTCAAGACGAGACTCGAAGAAGCGGAGGCGGAGAAGGACCGCCTCGAAAAAATGACCAGGGAGCGTGAAAGCCGCATGCACCGGGTCCGTACGGTTCTGAACGAGTTCTCCGAGGGGATACCCTATCTCAAGAATATGGCGGACATCGTCATCACGGAGTCGGAAAAGTCGACGGTAAAGGTGACCGACAGCATCTTTTCCATAGGAAATACCAGCAAGGAGGTGGGAACCAGCATCCAAGAGCTGCTCGAGGGGATGTTTTCGGGGGAAAAGAGTCTCAAAACGCTCACCGACCGCCTTACCGAGGACATTCGGAAAATCGAGGAGCTTATCGCCGACTTCAGAAACGTGGGTAAGGGGTTCAGCCGGGATATGGAAGGAATAGAGGCATCGGTCAAACAGATCGACGATTTTACCGAGGATATTACCGACCTTGCCGATCAGACGAATATCCTTGCCATAAACGCTTCCATCGAGGCCGCCCGGGTGGGGGAGCAGGGAAAGGGTTTCGCCGTTGTGGCGGGGGAGGTACAGCGTCTTGCCGCGCGCTCGAAGGACCTTGCCGAGAATATCACCAATTTGATAAAATCGATCGTGGCCGTGGTGGGGGAATCCCGTCAGGTGCAGACCGAGAAGGTCCAAAGCGCAATTGAATCGATTGCCGAGTACCAGAAATTTTCCCAAAACATGAGCGAGGTTCTCTCTTCGCAGGTGGAAAATGTCGGACGCGGGGTGGAACAGACCAAAACCCTTTCGGAAGCGGTGACGAAAAATCTCAATGAAGTCATCACCTCGCTTCAGTTTCAGGATATAACCCGGCAGGTACTCGAGCATATGATCGAGATCCTCAGGGATATCGATTCCGAAGCCGAAGAGGAGCTCTGCGGGGAAGAGGCTCTTCCCCCCGCTCAGGTGAAAGAGACGGTGGAATCCTTCAAAGAGAAAGCCGTCAAGCACTTTACCGTTCGGGAAGAGTGGGTTGCTTTCGGTTTGACCGTGGACGAGAGCTTTCCCTCGGAGAAGGATAAAAAGGAAGGAGATGGGACTCTCACAGGAGACGTTACACTTTTCTAGAATTGCATAGGGAGAATAGTAGATGGGAAAAACAGTAATGTGTGTCGACGACAGCTCTACCATTCGGATGCTGGTAAAAAAGGCACTGGAGCCGGAGGGCTGTGAGATCGTGGAAGCCGAGAACGGCGAAGAGGGGCTCAAGAAGGCGGCGGAAAAGCCGGTGGATCTCTTCATCGTCGATGTCAATATGCCGATTATGGACGGCTTCGACTTCGTTAAGGGAATCAAGGCGAGGCCCGGCGACGCGGAGAAACCGGTAGTCTTTTTAACTACCGAAAGCAGCGCCCAGAAGAAACAGGTGGGGAAAGAGCTCGGAGTCAACGGGTGGATAGTCAAGCCTTTTGATCCCCCCTCTTTGGTCAAGATCGTCAACATGCTCACGGGATAGAAGATATGAGTTGGCCGGACGCCGCCGCGGAGCTCATCAGGGGATGCTATTCCTTCATTCCGGGAGACTTAGTCGGGGCTATGGAGCTGAAAGAATACACGGAAGAACTCCTCTCTCGAGAGGACCTGACCGGGGAACAGAGAAGCGTCGTGGAGAGGGTCGATACCCTCTTTGCCGAGGGGATGAAAAACGGCTTTTCCGGCGGCTTCGATAGCGACCTCGAGCAAGTGAGGACCCGGTTGCCCGGGCTTTTCCCGCAGGAGGCCGGCCTATCCGAGAAAGAGCGGGAAGAGGAAAAGCAATCGGGCTACGATATCGAGGTACTCGATTCCTTTATTCAGGAATCCCAGGACCACCTCGAGAACATGGAGGAGCAGATCCTCGGGCTTGAAGACAATCCCGATCCGGTGGCGGTCAATTCTATTTTTCGCTCGATGCACACCATAAAGGGTGTCGCCTCCTTCATCGGACTTACCAAGATCAAGAACCTGAGCCATTCTTTGGAGTCGGTCCTCGATAAGCTCAGATCGGAGGAGCTTACCATCTCGACCGATCTTATAGATGTTCTTTTAGCGGGGGTCGATCTCCTGACACGGATGATCGGCGAACTTATCGAAAAGGAAAACGAGCTGAAGAAGCCGGGGGAGCGGTACATAACTCTCGATTCGGACCAGGACATCCGGGCTGTTCTTATTGCTCTAGAAAGTATCCTCGAGAAATCGGAAGAATCCCTCGGGGAGACGGGAGACGAGATCGTAACTACCGAGATGGTAGTAGGATTCAAGCGTGAATCGGCTGAACTCATCGAATCGGTGCAGGAGCTTTTCGAGCTCTACCGGAACGATCCCTCCGATACCGAACCCCTCTCCCGCGCCTTCCGGAGCCTCCATACCGTCAAGGGAAACGCGGGCTTTCTCGGATTCGGATCGATCGAGAAGGTCTGCGTAAACCTGCAGCAGATTATCGATAGACTTCAACAGGACGATCAAGACTTCGACGAACGGGTAGCGGCGGTTATCGACGACAGCCTCAGGGCCCTGAAGGGGGCCGTCCTCGAGGCGGATACCCTTGGTTTGTCGGAGCCGGATATTTCTGAACCCGCTGAGGGCCCCGATGCCGAGGGGGAGGGGATAGGACTCAAGCCCTTGGGCGAAGCCCTCGTGGAAATGGGGGAGGTGTCGAGCTCGGCCGTC
>JBKHAJ010000018.1:0-21774 GCA_046542935.1 Spirochaetia bacterium
GGCGGACCAAATAGTTCATTTAATACCCTACGGAGGAGCCGATGAAACCTCTCAGCGGCTCCTCGCGATTTGCTATCGAAAGACCAAGCGGTACAAGGACGCCATCGTCGTGTACAGCCAGCTCCTGCGTCTCCATCCCAGGAATGAAGAGTATCTGAAGGGACTGGTTTACTGTTACGACAAGACACGAAAGCGGGACCGCTCCATTCTTCTCCTCGAAAAAGGGCTCGAATATATCAAGGATCCCTCTCCCTCCCTTCTGCTTATCTTCGGCGTGCTTCTCCATAAATCGGGAGAAGACGAGCAGGCCCTTGCGGTTTTCCGACGGATAATCGATACATACCCGAAGGATTGGCGGGGCTACTGGAATCTTGGGAGAGTTTACGAAAAGATGGGGGTACATGAAACGGCATCGAAGTTCAAATCCAAAGCGGATGCGCTGAGGTAAAACTTCAATCCCCGCGATCGCGGGCCTTACAAAAAAAAAATAAAATCGGCTTGGCTAACCCGTCACTCTTACATATACTTAACCATGTACAGGAGGAACGAAAGTTATGGCGGAAAAAGCACTCGATCTCTTTCAAGCATACCAGCAAGACAAGCTGCCCCGTGAAGGCGGCTATATCGTCTCGTCCTTTTTCGATACAAACTCGACCTACTCCGTTTACGAGGTTGTCGCCTACAGCGGAGTAAAGAGCATCTATCTGACTGAAGAAGGGCTGACTTTTCAAACCGACGGAAACAAGCTTTTCGTACTCGTTGAGCCCCCTTCATATGCACATAAGTTTGTCGAACCGGTGAGCCGATCCTCAAAGGAGCAGATTCCCCACAGGTTCAACGAGCTCGAGATCTATACCGCTAAGAACCAGACAAAAGTAATGGTGAGTAAAAAACCCATTATTACATATTCGTCCTTTACAATTTTAAAGCCCACCGGGATCAACTTTTCGATCGTCTTCTATCCCCGAGAAGACGTCCTCGAATCGCTTGATTATTTTTTCGTGCAAACCTTGAGCAAGGAAGCCAAGGTTCCCCAAACGGACGCGAAGAAAGCGGCGAAGCTCATCATCGAAGGGGTCAATAAGTTCAGCATTTGGTAAGTGACACGATCGGGTTTATACGTCGGCCGGCTTGTGCCGCTAAAAAAACGGGGCCTTCGATAATACATCCCGAAGGCCCCTTGTTTTTCCGCTAATATGGTTTTTGTCTCCGCCGCAAGCATTAAGAAAATTTACCCTTCCGATGCATTCTTCTCAAAATTGAATTGAGCGACGGCTAAATTCGCGATGGGTACACTGTACGAGGAGCAGGAGACATAATCAAGGCCGGAATCCATACAGAACTTGATATTCCCGGGCACCGCGCCGTGTTCGCCGCAGAGACCTTTTTTGAGGTCGGGGCGCGTCATTGTACCGCGCAGTACCGCTGTTGCAATCAGTTCCTTTACGTGGGAGTCCAGCTTTTGAAAGGGATTTCCGTCGATGATATCGAACTGGGTGTAGTCGGGCATGAAAGAGTTGTAGTCGTCCCTCGACAGACCGATGGTCGTCTGGGTCAGGTCGTTTGTCCCGAAACTGAAAAACTCTGCGTATTTGGCTATCTCCCCTGCTCCGAGGGCCGCCACCGGAAGCTCGATCATAGTACCGATTTTGTAAGGTACCGCCTGGGAACCCAGTTTGGAACGGACCTCCTTTTCGATATCCACCAGCCCCCGGTATGACCGTCCTTCGATCTTTTTTCCATAAACGATCATTTTGAGCTCGTTCTCGTTCATGATCAACGGTACCATGATCTCGGGATAGACGGTTATCTTCTCCTTTTTGAGGGCGTACACTGCTTCGAAAATCGCCCGCATCTGCATGTCGTAAATCTCGGGAAAAGAGATGGCTATGCGACATCCCCGGTGACCGAGCATGGGGTTGAATTCCCTTAAAGAATCCATTGTCCCCTGCACCGCCGCTTTTGATATCGGCTTCCCCTTGTTCGCTTTCTTCATGTAAGCGAGGAAAGAGTCCATCTCGTCCTTATTGTGCGGGAGGAATTCGTGGAGGGGGGCGTCGAGGAGCCGAATTGTCACCTCCCTTCCCTTCATTACCTTGAAGATCTTATAGAAATCGTCCTTCTGCATCTTTCCGAGCTTCTTGAGAGCGGCGGACCGCTTCTGGGAAGTATCGGAAAGAATCATCTCACGGAAAACATTAATCCGATCTTCAAGGAAGAACATATGCTCGGTCCGACAAAGACCGATCCCCTCGGCACCGAATTTGAGGGCTAGGGCTGCGTCCTTCGGAGTGTCCGCATTGGCTCGGACGTGGAAATCTTTGTGTACGTTCTTCTTGACGATATCGATAAAGTCGAGAAGCCCCGAGGTCTCCGGATCAGGTTCGATGAGCTCGGCTTGACCTAGGAAGATCTGCGGGTCTCCGTAGTTAGGGACGTTCAGGGTAATCATGTCCCCCTCATTGAGGGTGACGTTGCCGATGGTTGCCTTTTTCCCCCTGATCTTCATCTCGGGGACGACTAGAGAGACCTTTCCGTACTGCCGGGCCACGACCGAGGCATGAGCGGCATACCCGCCTTCGGAGCTCAATACCCCGGTGGCGACCTCGATTGCCTTGACGTCTTCGGCAAAGGTGGCCTCCATGCAAAGGATGAACCGGGGGTCCTCGCCGAGCTGCAGCGATTCTTTCCGCGCCTCGATGAGCCGCTCGGTATTGAAGTAGAGCCGACCGATGGCCGCACCGGGTGCGCCGGAGATTCCCCCTTCGAGTTTCTTGAACGGCTTAACCGAGCTCATGTTGACCACCGGATGGAGAATTTCGTTGAGCTGTTCCGGTTTCAAGGCACCGATAAGGTATTCGTCGTCTATTATTTTTCTTTTGTTGAGATCGAGAAGGGTCTGAATGTCCGCCTGAGTAGATTTTGTCATCATGGGGCGCTGATCGATGAGCCAAACCTTGCCGTTTTCGATGGTAAACCGTATAGTTCGGATCTCTTTGAAATGGTCCTCCACTTTTCCCGCAACCTTAACCAGTTCCGTATGGAAGCCCTTTCCGATCTTGTTTATGTCGTTGCCTTCACCGCCTACCGAGTCGAACTTATTCTCGAAATATTCACCCTGGAGACGCTTTTCGCCGGAAACGATGTTCCTGGTGTAGAAATACCCACTCGCAGAGTCCTCGCCGTAGTTTCCGTGGACCATAGGCTGGATCAGCAGTGCCGCATCATCGTCGTTCATCTCGTCGAAGCTGAGCATGCGGCTTATACGCTTCAACGCCAGCTCGAGCTGTACATATCCGTCGGAGAGGAACCCTTCGGGTAGAAGGGCGAGGTAAGGCACAAGGCTTTTTTCCCTGTCCTTGATAGTGACGCCCTTTTTCATTTCCTTTGTGAGGTTTTCGATCTGCTTGTTGATAACCTCCATGTCCTTAGGGCGCTTTTCGAGCTCCGCTATCCGTGCTTCCACCTCCAGGTTTCCCTTGAGGAGGAATTGGATCTCGTGAAAACCGAAGTTGTCCCCGACGAATTTCTTGAATCCGGGTATGGTTTCTTCGGTCAGTCCGTAGTTATGCAGGGTCGGATAATGGACAATCGCCAGATTGGGGCTTACTACGATCTTGACCAACATCGGGTTTTCCGGATCGCCGAATACCTTGTTGGTGACCTTTTCGGCCTTCTTCATATTCTGTTTGAGTATCGGTTTGAGATCTACATCTTCGAGATGAGCGGCAACTTCGGAATCGAGGATGAATCCGGGAAGGATGGGAAGATCGATAGCGGCAAAATCGTTAGCCTCCCGGCCGCGGAGCCCGAGCTTTGCGGTGGTATCCTCGTTTTTTATGTACTCATTCCTGCTGAAAAAATGTGTATTGTTCTTCATACTCGCCTCTTTTCCCTCCTAGAAGAGCGGGGGAATCTGATTGACCGGAAATTTTAAAAAATCTTCGAACCGGGGACTGGCCCCCTGCCGGAGATACCTCTGGAGCTTGGCCACGTCCTTGATATCTTCCCCAACGACGGCGAAGAGGATAGAGCTACCGTGCTTGACCTTACCCCATTTGAACAGGGTGTTGATGTCGTGTATTCTTTCGCCTTCGTAGAATATATATACGTCACAGTCAGGATGCTTGGAGGTAAAACTCTGTATTATCCGCTTCCACGCCTCTACGTTTCCGTTGTGGAAGAGCTCGTTGGTCACCGGTACCGAATACATGGGAGTCATCTTCTTAGCTCCGGTGCTGCGGACCTCCTCTTTCGGCGCCTGCTTTTCAGCGGCCCCTTGTGCGGAGGACTTAGCCGCCTTCTTCTTCTTGGGAGGTCTTCCGGGTTTCTTAGGTTCCGCCTTCTTCGCTTTTTCCTTCTTCGGGGGCGTATAAGTGAAGGATCCCTTGGTCAAGGCAGTGGATACCTTATTCTTTTTGCCGCTCAAGAGCGCTATAAAGGTAGCGATCGCGTTGTCGCGGAGATTTTCCTTGCTTTCCTTGTTGAAACTTCCGGAATAGACTGTAACGATTTCGTCTCTCTTGAGTTTTCCTACCTGCTCCCAATGGCGGGGATTCTTCGGATTGATCACCGTTACTCCGAGCTCGGGATGGAGGTACATCACCACTAAGTCGACAGCCTTCCACTTTCTCACCTCGTCACTCAAGTCGGAGAAATCCTCCACGGTAGAGTCGAGATTGAACGACTTTCCCAGGTAGCCGTATTTATCGACGAGCACGGCCTTGATGATCGCGGGGATCTGTTCAGGCTTTAACTCTTTCTCTTCGATCCGATCGTTCAACAAATCGGCTAGATTACTCCCCTTTTCAAAATCTCCGAGCATTCCGGTAACGGCCTTGAAATGGAGAAGCGCCGTATTGAATCCCTCCCGGGAGCTAAGTCTTTCGTACTGATAACTCTCGGCTATCATATGTCGTTCCTTATTTGGTTATGAGTCGTTAGAAAAAGCCTATCTCCCCTGAGGAAGATAGGCTTACTCAATTCAATGTTATAGAGTGGTAAGTTCTGAATCGCTGGAACCTTTCTTCTTTCGTCCACGCTTGCTCTTGGAACCGCTGTCGACGACTCCCTTCTTGGAGGAGGAGGATTTCGTTCGAGTCGATTTCGACTTGCTTGTAGACCGCTTTTTCGGGGCTGATTCGGCCTCTTCGGTCACGGTCGGTTCCGGAGCGTTGAGCATATCGAGATAACTCTGTCCGGCCCCCTCTTCTTCGCCTTCGGTATCCAAGTCGGTGGCGAAGTGCATGCTGATGTCGTCCCGTACGGTGGAACGCCGCCTGGAGAAAGATGCGAAAGCGGCATCCTGGAATCCCTTGGAAACACCGTGGAGGAACTCATTCAGGACATTGGCCATACCGTCGAGGGTCGCTTTCTTCCTCTTGATAGAGGTAATGTCCACATCGAGGAGCAGTCCCGGCTGGATATGGTAGGGGTTGATCATGTAGTCGAATTTGTTGAATTCTTTTTCCAAGAAAGAAAGCCTGTCTTCCATGACCCTCCGCTGGATCGGGTATCGGAAACCGTACATGTCCTGCATCTTATTCTGCATCATGACCAGCTTTTTCTTCATCGAATCTTTCTCGTAGAGATACGTCCTGTTAAGCTGTTCTACTTTGGTTTCCGCGGGTTTTATAAAGCTTATTTCGTTCCAGCTCTTTTCGATGTCTTCGTAGAGGGGATCGCCGGTTTTGGCTTTTATCTTTTTACGGATCTTATTCCTGTATTTCCTCGACAGATCGTCGAAATCGACGACTCCCTTCATAAACTTAGAGTCCTCGTAGACCATCTCGAGGACGTCCCACAGATGATTTACCTCATTCTCGAAGCTCTGCAGCTGCACGTCGTAGGCCTTCCGTTCTTCGATGAGCTGAGCATTATCGTAGTACTTCATGCGGATCGCGTACCGTTCGTCCGGAAGGTTGTCGTAGTTGGTCTCCTCGTATTCCCGGACGATGAGCTCCCGTCCGTTCTTGAGGTTTTCGATGTACTGGTAGCCCATCTTGGATGTGTCCAAGATAGATGTGATGGAGTTGATTGCGGTATTGAAACCCCTGTTCCGGATATTTTCGAGGTCGATGATCTTTTTGAGATTTTCCCGAATGTTCGCCTGATCGAACTCTTCGGGATCGATTTCGGCCCGAAGTCCTTCGATACGGTCCATCAGGTCCTTGGCAAGAAACTGATACCGCTTTGACTTGGGGTTGTCCTTTTCGTCGTCGGTGTATTTCTGGACCCGGCGCATCTTCTCGAAGATGATCTCGCTGTCGTTGGGCTCTTCTCTGCCCTCATCCATGAGTTCATCCTTCCAGCCTTCTATCTCTTTGTCGATAATGTCGGTAATGTTCTTGGAGATAAGGTCCTTGATCAGGTATTCAACAGTTACCTGATAGTGGAATATCGGGCTGATGAGCTCCGAATCGAGGATGTTCACCGAAAGCTTAACGTCGCTGACCATGTTGGGCCGGTTGATGTTGTCCTTGAAAGAACACTTGACGACGGAATATGCGTTCTCACCCCGGATAAACGCACCGACGTCGGTTTTCTGCCTGAGCAGGGAGTTGGTGTGGTTTTCCAGATCGTTCACGCCCCGCTGGATGTGTCCCTGCAGGTGTCCGTACATGTTGACCACCGATTTCTCGATCTCTCCGGTGTTGAATTTGTCCATCCCGCCTACCTGGTCGAGGAGCTCGGCGATTTCCTTCGGAGTGTACCGGGTAAGGATCTTCATCTCTTCCCGGTCTACGAAGTTCCGGACCTTTTTTACCATCTCGTCTTCAGTCGTGGTAATGTACCGGTTGAACATATTCTGGTAATTCTGATTGAAGTAATTGTAGAGTTTCTCTTTGAGGCCACCCATTACATCTAATCTCTCTAATACCTCTGTAGGAAGCTTAGATGAAATGTGGTTTAAAACTTTATCGACCTCTTCCTCGAGAAGCCTGTCTACTTCTTTTTGCTGATCTCGGCTTTCCTGGGCCAGGGAGTTCCTAGAACCGACTGCGCTCCGTTTTTCGGGATGAAAAACCATTGGGCTCTTAGGAAGATCTATACTCGCCATATAATTTCTCCTTACAAAAAATGATCTAATATAGCTTAACAACAAGGTGCCTGAAATGTAAAGCACGTTTTTTTTTTTTTTTAATTTTTTATTCTTTTTCTGTCCCCCTCTCCGTGTTATTATCTAAGTATATGAGGAAGACACCGAAAAAACAATTTCTAGGATCATTTTTTTGTGTTTTTTTTCTTCTTTTTCTCGGTCATAACCTGGCCGCGGATACCCGGGAGGAAAATATCGATCTCTTCATCGTACTCGATAAATCCCTTTCCATGGAAGAAGAAATTGGAGCCGTAAAGGACTATGTGCAGGACTCCTTGGTGAGGGAAGTCCTCATCCCCGGGGATTTTATCGCGGTCATCCAATTCTACGGGCAAGCGGAACTCCTTTTCGCCGAAACCGTACAATCCGATGAGGAAATCGAGGAGTACCTTGCTGCGATAGAAGAGATCGAGGCCGACGGGAGCTTTACCGACATAGGAAACGCCCTCGATGTCCTTCGTGATTCGCTCGAGCAGTACCATCGCAAGGACCGGCGGGAATACCTTCTCCTCCTCACGGACGGTAAGCAGGAAGCGCCTTCCGACAGTAAATACTACACCGAAGACGGGAGCTTCAATCACGCCTTTCTCGAAAATGCCCGAACCATCCAGAAAGCGGGGTGGAAGATCCAGGTCTTAGGGATAGGTCCCGCCTCGGCCGCCCGGGAGATAGCTGAAGAGCTTGCCGGGGGATACGCCGAAACATCGGAAGAACCGACCAAAGAGGAGCTTGCCGAGAAAACCCAAGATTTATTAGCCGTTCTCGAGCTTACCGGGGCTCTCTCCGTCAAACCGGCTTCCCCGCGGGGAGAATCGGCGATGACCTTTCAGCTCCAGGCTGTAGGTTTCACCGACGACCCAGTCGTAGCGGTCGAAAGAATCACCGTTACCCTCGAAAAGAGCGGAAACGAATATCTCGTCGCCGAAGATGTTACCCTGACTCCCGCGTCAAACGGAGTAACCGATGTCTCCATTCCCATAAGCTTTCCTCAGATGCCCGGGCCCGGATCCTACGAAGCGCGGGTCCGATTCGTATTCGGCGGTCTCGAGGTATTTACCCCGGGAGTCGTATCGACCGAGGTCGAGTTCAGAGGGTTCTTCGGGAGTAATCTCTTTTGGATAATTCCCGTTGCCGTTATCTTTCTCGCCGGGATCGGCTTAGGCCTCTTTTTCCTCCTCCGAGGAGCCGGTCGAAAGAGGCCGATGAAGGTTCGGGTGTTCATCGATAACAAGGCCGTCGGAACAGGGCCATTCCTTCTCAAGCCCGACGACAAACTCTACGTCGTACCGGAAAAGGCGGTATTCACGGTAGTCGACGAGAACAAACCGGACGCCGTCGCCGTGGTGTCCCGAAAAGGAGATGCTCTCGTTATGACGATTCTCGAAGAAAAATCCCTCAAGACCGCGGACCCTCTTCCGATGAACATACTTGGCGAAAAGGTGCGTTTAAAACTACACTCCGGCCTGTACATAACCTTTTTGTTCAAGGTAGTGTAGATGTCCGGTGAAACAACGTATCTATTCTTTGATCTCCCCCTTACGGGAAAGATCCCCGGATTCAAGGAGGAGGACGGCTTCGGATTATTTCCCTTCTGGGGGCAATTCCGGGCCCTCGATTTTGCCTATGCCAATACTCTCGACGACCGTATACCACATCACAACGGGATGTGGCATTACGTCGTAAGCAGCCGTGACTATCATGCCTCTCTTATAGATCATGGGGAGTCGAGGAATACCGGCTGTTCGGTTATCGACGACGATATCGATCTGAAGGAATTCGTAAGCCTTCTCAAACGACTGGAGACGAAGCGGGTTCTGTGCTATTCCCTCTCATCGGTTATTCTCATGGATTCGCGGAATCTCGATTCCCTCGTATCCCGATGCGGCAGGGACGAAATTTTTAAAATAGAGGTAGACGGTACACCGCAAAATATATTCTGCTGTGATCGCAAAAGGCTCATCGCGCTCATCGAACGGACCTACCCCGCGGGATCCTCCGGTTTTTCTCCTGAATCACTCTTCCGGGATGTCCTGGACATCTATTTTACCTCCATGGAGGAGCTCGATGCCGTGGGGGTTTTTCAGAATTCTCTGCAGGAGCTTTATTTAGGAAATCTTCTTCTTAAACGGATCGGATCTAAGGGAATTCCCCGGTTCTTCGAAGAAATAGAGGTATCCGCCCGGGAAAGTTCTATTGGGACCAGGGGAACCGTTATCGGTTCCATCCTCTCACCGGGGGTCAGAGTAGAGGGGACGGTGAGGAATTCAATCCTCTTCGAAGGGGTACATGTACGCTCCGGGGCCGAAGTAGTCAATTCCGTCGTCCTTCCCGGTAACCATATCGGGCGGGGTGCGAGACTGGATACCGTGCTCCTGTTTCCCAATTTCGCGGACACCGCGGGACAACCTAACATCGGCGAAGCGGCGGTCATCGGAGGGAGCTCTCGTGCCGTTAACCGGACCCATCCTGAACACATCTACGACGGTCTGACCGTTATTGGGTTCAACGGAGATATCCCGGCACAGCACGTCGTGGAACCCGCCGCTTTTATCGATTCCTATACTCCGAGGCGGGCTATCAAAGCCTACGGAACAATCAAGCGGAGCGCCGCCGTAGAAGAACAATTGGTCCGCAGATGAACATCCAGGGGCTGACTAGTTTTATACTCGGTTATGATAAGTTCATTCTCACCGCTCACGAAACTCCCGACGGCGACGCCCTCGGGAGCGAGAGGGCCATGTATGAAGCTCTGAAGCAGCTCGGCAAGGAAGTGATGATTCTCAATGCCGATACCACTCCCCACAAGTACGACTTCATCGATCCCGACGGCACTATCGGAGTCCTGAATGACGAAGGCGACTTATCCGAAGACGTCGGAGAATACGTGCTCTTGATTCTCGACACGAACGACATCAACAATATCGGCCTCTTGCGGGACCTCGTAATCCCTAAGGTCAGGGAATACGGCATTATAGACCATCACTCCGGGGGAGAGGATATTCTCTCGGAACATCACATTGTGGAAAACGCCTCCTCTACATGTGAAATCCTCTATGGTTTGATTACTCAGATGGGATGCACGATTACACAGCCGATCGCGGAGGCCCTTTTCGTGGGGATCGTCTACGATACAGGATCATTTGTCTATCCCAAGACCACCGCTAAGACCTTCCGTATCGCATACGAACTCGTTTCGATCGGTGTCGAGCCGAACTACATATACTCGAAGATCTACGAGAGCAACTCGATAAGCTCGCTTATTCTTCAGTCTAAGGTCCTTTCGTCGTTAGATCTTTTCTTCGACAACCAGGTAGCCTTGCAGACTATGCTCAAGGAAACCGTTATCGAATGCGGAGCTTCCTACGAGGAGGCGGATACTTTCATAAATATTCCCTTGAAGAGCGAAGCCATAAGGGTATCTATTTTCTTCAAAGAGAACCCCGAGGGGGTCCTCCGCTGTTCCCTTCGGTCCAAGGGTAACATCGATGTCGCTGAGATCGCTCAGAGCTTCGGAGGGGGAGGTCACAAGACCGCCGCCGGGTTCAAATGCCGGGAATCTCTCGCAGAAACCCGGAAAAACGTATTGCACAAGCTGGAAAAATACTTTTAGATATTATCGCGAACCATGAAGCGATATCTTTACATATTCCCTTTGATGCTCATACCGGTCATTCTACTAGTTGCGGGGGCCTGTGATTTTGGAACCAAGAGCGCTCCTCCGCAAACGTCTTCCCTCCCCTCACCTAAGGTTCTCGAGCCGGGGAGTGAGGAACCCACCCGGGAAGAGCGCAGTATTACCGGGGAGCTCGAATCCTTGAGAAAAGCCGACTCGGAGCAATTGAAAGCAACCCCCGATCCTCGATATACGGTTCTTCATGTGGAAAATGACAACCTCGACTTCGATCAGTCGGAGGAACAGATCTTGATCATGAAGCTCAAGGACAATCCGGAGGCGCCCTTACGAGTCGGGGTCGTCGATTTCGATTCGGTGCGCAATCAGTACGGGATAACCTGGAGTGAGGACACCAACGCAACGATCTTCCGCACCTTCACGCTGACCCTTGCCGATATCGTGGGAGATCATAACCTCGAAATCGTCTGCTCTGGCATAAACGGATCGGGGGAGAGGACCCTCGATATCTACCGAAAGACTCTTGCCCCTAACGGAGTGGGACTCTACTACGAGAACATCTGTTCGATAGTCGCCGACGGCAGTATCGAGATCCAGGAACACGAACGTACCCCCGCCTACAGGCTCGGTCAGAAGAACGGCATCAGCTTCCCTATCGTCGCTTTTAGCCATGACAAGGAATCGGACAATCTGATGGACCTCGTCAGAAAAGAGTACTACTGGAAATATCAGGATACCAAGTACGTCTTGGGAAGAACCGAAAAAATACCCGGAGAGGATATCGAGGAACGTCAGTTGCAGGAACTCTTTACTCAAGGGTCTTCCGCCTTTGAATCCTTCTTGAACGATCCGTGGCTGAGGCTTACCCATAGCGGAGAGGACGGCGAAGCATCCCGGGATATCATCTTTTTCGATATCGACCAGAGGCAGATTTCCTTCTACTCCGAGGAGGTCCAGGAGATTTATGAATGGAGCACCACCCACCGCTCCCGGATACCCAACAGCGTTTTCATATCGGGACAGAATCAGTTAGTCCCCTTTATCATCAAAGATATCGCCGTCTACGTCACATCCCTCGATACGATTACCATCGACGTGAACGACAACGATTTTCAGAACGAGAGCTACCAGTGGGACGGAAAGTACTACCGGGTCAAGGGCGGTTCACCCTTCGATACCGCCGAGGAAACCGACTACGCCCCTTCCTTTTCGGCGGAAGATCTATCGGGTGAATTCATCTCCGAACAGGGCGATTCAGTCGTCTTCGACTATCCTTCATTTACCTTGACAAAAAAGGATACCGTATTGTCCGGAGGGTATATCCTCTACCATATCGGGAATGATACTATTCTCGAGTTCAAGGTCCTCGAGAAAAACCGTACCCTCAAGGAGACACTGACCTATGCAGCCGAATACGCTGTAGAGGTAAGCGGCAACACCCTCGTGCGCACCCTCGTTCTTCAGCCGGGCATAATCGGTGTCAACGGGTTCGTCGCCGAAGAAAATCCCGCCCTTGTCTATCAGCATATCGAAGTTATCGATTTTGAAGAAGGGGACGGATCCTGAATCCACGGCACTTAACCCTATCACTCTCCGAAGACAAGGAAACCGTCGAAACCTTCCTCCTTCAAAGCCAGTACCGTTGTCTGGGAACGTGAAAGGGGTATATCGGGAACGAGAACACTGTAAAAATTATCCCCCCCTATCGATTTTTCGTGTATTTCGGCGGTAAATCCCTTTTCAATGAGCCGGTCCCGCATCTGGGCCGCGTTTTTACGATTCCTGAAGAACCCCGTCTGAATGGCCGCCGTTTCACTGCTCGGCGTCTTCCGGGGAACACCCTTTTCGAGGAGCTCGGGAAGGAGATAATCGGACGGCTTGACCCCTTCGGCGTAAGGCCCCTCCCCCGTGAGGAGGGCCGCCTCGGGGCTCCCCGGGAAGCCGTCGATTATAAGTTTTTCAAGACGCTCCGCTTCCGCTGCAAGCTCCAGTGTGACGGCCGCCCGGTACCAGCGGTAGAGGAGGGATGCCGACTTTGCATCGGGTACGGTCCGGAGCAGTCTTAGAAGTATCCGTTTCGTCTCTTCCCGGGAGCCCGAACAGGCTTCGATCTCCAGAAGAAGGGTCTCCGCGGCCAACATGATCTCATCTTCTGCGGCACCGGCGAGTATCGCCCGGGCTTGCGAAGAGGCTCTCGAGTAACTACCCGTCTCGAAGAGAATTTCCGCGGAACGGAGAAGTTTTTCGTGGAGGATTCTTTCGGGGAAAAAGAGCGCGGCCCGCTCGTAGAGATTCTGGGCCTTCTCCAGCCTTCCGAGGAGCTCATGGAGTACGGCGGATTCTCCGAGAAGGAACTGCTTGGAAGGGGAATTATCCATCTGGGGAAGGAGGTCTTCGAGGAATATCACCACCTCGGTGATGTTCCGCTCCCGGGACATATAATCGGAAAAGAGTTCCCGTACGGCCTCGGTGTCCTCCTGGAGGCGGAGAAAATCGCCGACCTCGGCCTCGGATGCTTCCCCGACTTCCTGAGCCGGGAGGAAGGAGGAGAAAATCAGAAGAAGAAGCGGTGCGATTTGTCGTGTCCGATTACGTGTCCTCATCGCTATTAGTATCGGAACGGAATATGTCTCCCTCAGGCAAAATCGTGGTATCAAAAGATTCTTCCTTTTCTTCCTTACCCTTTCTGCCCTTTCGAGCCTTCTTGGCCTCTTTTTTTTCCTGTTTTTCCAGCTTCTCCTGAGCCTTCGCCGCTTTCGCCTTTTTCTTTCGTCTGTTTTTACCCAAGGCAAAGGGGAGCATGACGAAATTCCCGAGAACAAACGCGATAAAAAGGGCGATGAAGATGGGAATGTCCTCGAAGGTTCTGAATCCGAGGGAGATATCCACGGTATTCGCGATGTTGAACCCGGCGAACAGGACAACGAGGGTAAGAATAATCAGAAAAGATATTAACTTCCACGGGATCATTGTATCGGTTCTCCTCTGAAGGTAACCCCCTCGAGGGAGACAATCTCCACATCTACGAAGGATCCGATCTCCTCCGCAGTTCCGGGGGTCACAACCATGTCGTTTCCCGCCGTTCTCCCGAGAACCTCGTTACGGTCCTTCTTGGAGAACTGTTCGATGAGAATGCTCCGGCGGGTGGCGAGCTTCTCTTTCTTAACATTGTGACTTATTACGCGCTGCTTTTCAATGATCATTTCGAGGCGTTCCCCTTTTATTTTTTCCGGAAGGTGATCGGAAAACGAAGCCGCCCGGGTGCCGGGGCGGATGTTGTATTTGTAGGTAAAAGCATCGTCGAAGCGGACCGCCTCGAGGAGATCTAGGGTATCGTGGAAATCCTTTTCGGTCTCCCCGGGAAATCCGATCAGTATATCGGTACTCAAACTCACCCCGGGAACGGCGGAGCGGAGCTCCTCGGTCAAGCGGAAGTATTCATCCCGTGTGTATCTCCTATTCATGCGCTCGAGAATACGGTTTGATCCGTGCTGTACCGGAAGATGAACGTGATTACATATGGTATCGTTGCGTCCTATCACCTCGATCAGCTCCGGAGAAAAGTCCTTGGGGTGGGAGGTCAGAAAACGGATCCATCCTATTCCCAAGAAATTCCGGGCGATGTCCCGGAGCAGGCCCGGAAAGTCTTTTTCCCCCCTTTCGTCGACATAGGAGTTGACATTTTGCCCCAGGAGGGTGACTTCCTTGACCCCATTCTCCTCGAGATCTTTAAGCTCTCGAAAAATATCATCCCTGCCCCGTGAGACCTCCCGTCCCCTCACATAGGGAACTATGCAGTAAGTGCAAAAGTTATCGCACCCGTGCATAATGGGCACGAAGGCGGAGAAATCACCCCGGACGGAGTGGAGCGGCTGGAAGCTGTAGCTCCTCTCCCCGGGGTACTCCGGAGCCTCGGCTTCCATAATCTCGGGGAGATGAAACTTTTCGAAGGTGCCGACGACGTAATCCACGGCGGGGGCACGCTCGAGAATAGCGTTTTTGAGGTTTTCCGCCATGCAACCCGCAACGACGAGGGTAAAGTCACGGCTCTTTTTCGAAGCGGTATATTCACCGAGCCTCCCCCAGATCCTGTTCTCGGCGGTTGTCCGAACCGAACAGGTATTCAGGACGATAACGTCCGCGTGATCCTTTGATGCCGCCGCGGTCCATCCGCGCTCCTCGAAGCGCCGCTCGAGGGCTAAGGATTCGGCCTTGTTCATCTGGCATCCGTAGGTTTCTATGAAGAAGGTCAATGCTTGAAGCTCCGCTGTCCGGTGAACTTCATCGCCGCCCCGTACTCGTTGCAGGCCTCGATAACCTCGAAGTCCCTTACGGAACCCCCCGGCTGTACGACGGCGGTTACCCCCTCCCTGAGTCCCACATCGATGCCGTCCCGGAAAGGGAAGAAGGCGTCGGAAACCATGATACTCCCCTCGAGTCCCCCGTGGAGGCGGGCGGCTTCCTCTTCGATTTCCCGCCGGGAGTCTTCGTCATCGAGGGTGTTCAAGGGTACACCGGTACGGTTGAAACAGATCCGGTCGGCACACTTCCGGTAGGCCTTGTCCCGGGCTATCTCGGCTACGCCTACCCTGTCCTGCTCGCCGGTGCCGATTCCCACCGTCACCTCGTCCTTCACGTAGATGACCGAGTTGCTGGTAATACCGCTCTCGATGAGCCAGCCGAAGAGCATGTCCCGGTATTCCCTTTCGGTGGGCTCCCGGTTCACCCGGTAACTCTTTCCCCGGTACTCGCTTTCGGCGGGGAGAAGGTCTTTCTTGCTCCGGGTAATCGGCTCGTAGGACCATTGGAGAACAAGCCCACCGTCTATGAGGGATTTGTAATCGATAAACCTGCGCCCCACGAACTCGGATAACCGTTCTATGTTCCCGATCCGCATAACCCTCACGTTTTTTTTGGCCGCGAATATATCCAGGACCCCCTCTTCGAAGTCCGGAGCGGCCACGACCTCGCAGTAGCTCTCGGTGATGCGGGCCGCGGTGTCCTTGTCCACCGGCCGGTTCACGGCTATGGCCCCGCCGAAGGCCGCGATCCGGTCGGCCATGAGGGCACGCATGTAAGCATCCTCGAGGGTGCCGCCGGAGGCGACTCCGCAGGGATTGTTATGTTTGACAATGACCGCGCAGGGCTTGTCGGTAAAATATTTGAGGATATTCAAAGCGTTGTCGGCATCGGTTATATTAGTCTTCCCGGGATGCTTTCCCGACTGCAGGAGCTCCACATCGGAGGCAAGGTACATCCCCGGGAGAATCGCTTCGATTTCTCCCAAGACGAGGTTGCCGTTTGTTAATCGGTAAAGTCCCGCCTGCTGCCCGGGATTCTCCCCATAGCGCAACCCCTTCTCTTCCCCCTCGATAGTCCAGGTGACTTTTTCGTAGCGAAGGGTCTGTTTTGTGTTCCCCTTTTTGAATGAGATTTCCACCTCTTCGGGAAAGTCGTCACCTTCGACGGCGGAATACATCCGCTTGAGATCACTGTTCTTTCCGCTCATTCCGTCCCTCCCTTGTCCGAATCGACGGTATATTCACCGTCGAGGTTCTGAGGATCGATACCCGCCAAATAGGCTGCTATTGCGGCGTCGTAGGCCGCGGTATGGGCAAAGCTCTTTCGGGCCAGTTCGAACCGGGTTTCGAGGGTCAGGGCGCCCCCGGTGCTCTCGAGCTCGTCGATTATTGCCGGGTAATCGGCAGGATCGCACACGCTCGCTACCCTCAGATAGTTTTTAGCTGAGGCCCGGAGCATGCAGGGGCCTCCTATATCGATGTTAGACCTGCCTCTCTCGAGGGTACAGTCTCGGTCCGCCACCGTGTTTTGGAAAGGATAGAGATTTGCCGCCACCATGTCGATCTCCACCGCATTCGTGCGCTTTAAGTCGTCTTCATGGCTGGAATTGAAAGGCTCGCTCAACAAGCCGAGATATATCTTGAAATCGAGGGTCTTGACCAGCCCCCCCTGCATCTCCGGCTGACCGGTATACTCCGAGATCCGGACGAGTCTGCATGCCTCGGGCCCCGAATCGAGCCCGGCATCTGACAAGATGTCCTCGATGCGCGTGAAGGTCCCTCCGGTGGAGAAAAGGGTAATTCCCGGTGCGGTCCGCACGAGGCCGGGGATAAATTCCTCGAGCCCCGACTTGTCGGACACACTGACGATGATGTTGCGGATTTTAACGCTATCTGCTACTCTTTCGACGATATTCATGGATTCTCCCGCCTGTAATTTGACTAATTCGGGAGCAGTATATCAGGGTAAGACCCCCGTACTCAACAGCGAGGTCTGTTGATAAATTGCGGGGCGGGTGATAGTATTGATTACAATTACGTGAGAGGGAAACAGTGAAACAACGAAAGTCTCTAATAATCATCGCAATTATCCTCCTGATGCTCGTTCCCGCGGGTTTCCTAGGCGCGCAGGAAGGAGCCGAGCCGGGAGAAGAGATAGAAGACATAGAGGATACTCCGACTTTTTCCTACGGTCTCGGAGATCAAATGTTCAGTATCAAGGCGGGACTCTTTATACCCCTCTTCTTCTTCGGAGGAGGCGGCGTCGTACCGACCAATTTGAGCCTCGGCGGGATGGGAGCCCTAGAATGGGGCGCCTTCCTAACCGGGCGTCTCGCCTTGGGCGGGGAGCTCGCGGGAAGCTTCAGCTTTAGTCCCCTGGGAAGGACTCTTGCCGTTATCCCGATAACGGCGAAGCTGAGCTATTTCTTCTTCAAGTATCCTTTCGAGATTCCTTTACACATCGGGGTGGGCCTCAACTTTACCACCCTCGGGGACCAGCTCTACGTTGGGCTTATCCTGAAGCCCGGGGCTTCCTTCTACTGGAACTTTCTGTCCAGCTGGGCCATCGGCCTCAATCTGGCCTACTGGTTCGTGCCCCAGTGGTACACCAAGCCGGAGCTTGTTTCACAGAACAGATACGGGAACTTTCTCGAAATTTCCCTATCGGCCCTCTACCATTTCTAAGCGCAAAGAAAAGGGAGACACCGAATGAACCGTAACCGAATAATTTACATACTCCTTCCCCTCGTTATCCTGGCGGGCGCCGCCGCGGCCTCAGTCAGTTGCACCCAGGGGGACTTAGGCATATTCTACAGCCTCGAGATCGAGTCGGAGCTCGAGCGGGACCGGGGACTCGCCGACAGCCTCAAGGTCTGGAATATGACAAAGACCGACAATGACAACTACTACATCGCCGCGGGAAAAGTATACACCCGCTCCGCCGGAGGAGACGAAGACTGGTCCGCGGTGGACCCTCCGGAAACAAACATGCTCAGCTCAAATATTGTATTCTTCGACGGATACATCTTTTCGGTCTTCAGGACCGAGGCTGGGGTCTCCCGCCTCTATCGGCGCCCGGATACATCGGGTACGGACTGGACGGAGATAGCGGACACCGAAATCAACGGCAAAGATATAATGACCGTTTTCTCTGCCCACGACACTCTCTTCGTCTGCCGCAGGGAAGACGGCGGAACCGCAGACGGTTATACCCTGTGGCACTCCCAGGCTGGAGATCCGCTAAATTTCGATCAGACCGCCCTCGGGCTGCCTGATGATGAGTCTCCCCGATTCATCTTCGACGCCGCCTTCGACGGGACCGACTACTGGGTGATAAGCGGAGGCATTTTGTTTACGGGTACTTCGGACGTTCTCACCGAGGCGACAATGACCGATTCGGCCGTTGGGACGATAAGTCCGCATAATTTCGGGGGAATATTCTTTGCGGACAGCACCGTGTACACCGAGCTTCCGGCGGACTTGCTCTTTCTTACCGACTCAAGCGGCAACCTCTACACTTTGGAAGAGGGAAACACCTTTTGGCACGTCGGGGTAAGCCCGTCCACCGAAAATCAGAATATCACCTTTTACGATATGGAGCTCCTGACGGTTAACCCTTCCGGGACCGATATTCCGATTCTCATTATCGGGTCGAACAACGGTTATTACGAAGTCCCCTTCGACGGGACCGAAGATCTCACCGCCCTCGCCCCGGCGCGGCCCGATATCGACAGCTATTCGACCTCGATCAACTACCTGAACACCACCCTCTCGACAGGGACGATTCTCGAGCTCTTCCTCGACAACCGGGGTACCGCAGCGGCTGCCGACGATCTCATGTACGCCTGCACCTCGAGCACCGGACTGTGGGTCAATAACTTAGGTGATCAAGATAGGGTCTGGAGCCAGGAGTAGGTCTTCCGGGGGACTGTCGGAACCGGATGGACCCTTTTCATTGTGTTTCGAGTATGGACAGCGCCTCTTTGAGAGACTCATCATCCTTGTAGTAGTTCTCTTCCAGCTCTTCCTTACTCAATCCCACCAGCTCGTGACTCGAATAGTGGATCCATAGATCCTGCTCGGGAGATTCGATGACGTGCTTACGGCAATAATAATCGGGATGGATCGGTTCGGCGGAAGATTTATAGGAAAAGACTTTGTAATCGTGAACGGCTACACGGACATCCTTGCGGGGAAGTCCCTTCTCGACGATTACCTCGACGAGATGATTGATTGTCTTACCGGAATCGAAAATGTCGTCGATGAGGAGAACCTTGTCGCCGTGCCGGAGGAATTCCGGAGAGTATGTCCAGCCGTCGATCATGATACCTTCCTGCTGGCGGACATCGGTGTAAGATCTCGCGACTACGGCGGCGTAGAATACCGGTCGTTCCTGCTTCCGTACAATCTTGAAATACTCACTGATGATGTTTCCCAGGTAGGCGCCTCCCCTGAGCGAGACATAAACGACGTCGGGTATGAATCCGTCCCGGTAGATTTGGTAGGCGAGCTTGATGGCGTTGTTGCGGACGGTGTTGTAAGATAAGAATTCTTTGTTCATAGTGACCTTTTCTAATCGTTATTGTGTTACCGTATACCGTTCCTCGGTGCCGTTTCTGATACACCTGATCTCGAAGATATCGGTGTCGTTACCGTTTATTATCGAATAAAAATCTAACATACTTTGCACCGGTTGAGAATCGATACCGACGATAACGTCCCCGAACCGAGCCCCGCCTTGCTGAAAAGGAGTATTCGGTTCGATATCCCCGACAAAGACCCCCTCGATACCCGAATCGAGTCCCAGCTCCTCCCTCAGATCCGGTGTAATCGGATAGATCCCTATACCCGGCCAGAGCCTTCCGCTCCGCTTGGTGATGGACTCGTCAGATTCCCGGAGTCCCACGGTAACCGGTAGTGTCATTTCCTTTCCCTCACGGATAAGGGTAAAATCGTAGGTTTCCACAGCGTAGAGGTCTCCGACTACGAGAACGAGCTCGTTAGAGTCGCGGATGTCCGATCCGTCCACGGCGGTTATATAATCCCCCGGGAGAAGGCCGGAGCGGTGTGCCGGAGAACCCTGAAAGACATGAAATACAAAGGCACCCCGGACATCTTCGTCGATGTTCATGGAGGTGAGCATATCCCCGAGGACCGGCCCGACACTGACCCCGACCCAGCCGTAGCGGATAGATCCGAACTCGATGAAGTCCTCAATCGCCTTCTTCGCGTTGTTGATCGGAATTGAGAACCCCAGCCCGATGCTTCCCCCGGTGGGAGTGGAAATCCAGGTGTTAATTCCCACGACCTCTCCCTTCAGATTTACCAGAGCACCGCCGCTGTTTCCCTGATTGATCGCCGCGTCGGTCTGTATAAAATCGTTTATGTTCCCTATGAAACCCCGGCGGCCGATGGCGCTCACTATGCCCGCGGTTACCGTGGATTCGTATCCGTAGGGGTTTCCGATCGCCACGACCCAATCACCCACTTCGAGTCGGCGGGAATCCCCCATCCGGGCGGTCACGATCCCGGCGTCATCGGCTGAGAAACGGATAAGGGCCAAATCCTTGCGGGAATCGCTCCCTAAGAGGGTCCCCTCGTATTCCCGCCCGTCGTTGAGCCGCACAAGGATTGTATCAGCGTCGCCCACGACATGCTGATTGGTCAGGACATAGTACGAATCTTCTTCGGACCGGATGATAACCCCCGAGCCGATTCCCTGAGATTCGAAGTCCCGGCTGTCGGGGAGTTCTTCTTCCGGGTCGAAAGGACCGAAATGCCATGGGGAATAGGGAAAATCCTCACCCTCGGGAAGGACCTGTGTCTTCACCGTGGTTACCTGTACCTGGACAACCGAAGGAAGGACCCGCTCGGCGACCCGATTAAAACTTCGCGGCGCCCGGGAAGTAAATCCCGCGCAGGAAACGAGGAGCAGCGGGATAACAACCGCCGTGAGGCATACGAGCCGGCGTGCGCCCGAGCTCGGGGAGTGTCTCATACGTCTCCCCCGTCGTCGGTGAGGATCTCGGCACCGTCGGCCGTAATTGCAACGGTGTGCTCGAAATGGGCGGAAAGACTCCCGTCGGCGGTTACGACCGTCCACTCGTCGTCGAGTATGGCAATTTCCGAACCTCCTGCGTTTATCATCGGTTCGATAGCGAGTACCATCCCCTCTTTGAGCCGCGGATTAGGTCCCCTGCCGATGTAGTTGGGAATCTGCGGGGCCTCGTGCACCTCGAAGCCGACTCCGTGACCGCAGAACTCCCTCACCACGTCGAAACCGGCCCGGCGGGCGTGAGTATAGACCGCCGTTGAAATATCTCTGATCCGGCCGCCCTCCCGGGCCGCCTCGACGGCCAGCTCGAGAGCCTCTCTCGTGGTGTTCATGAGTTGCTGAGCCGGGTCGGAAATTTTCCCCACCGGAAGGGTGACTGCCGCGTCGCTTATGTATCCCTTGTAATTGACACCGAAATCGAGACCGATAATATCACCGGATTTCAATTTTCGCTTTTTAGGAATTCCATGGATGACTTCGTTGTTCACGGAGGTGCAGAGAGACGCCGGATAATCGAGATGTCCGAGAAAGGCCGGCTTCGCCCCCTTTCGCTCGACGAAATCCCGGGAAAAACCGTCCAATTCGAGGGTGGTTATCCCCGGCTCGACGATCTTCGCAAGCTCCCGAAGCAGCTCCGCGAGGATACTTCCCGAATCCTTGATGCGCCGTATCTCATCGTGGTTCTTGA
>JBKHAJ010000274.1:0-4184 GCA_046542935.1 Spirochaetia bacterium
GAAAGTCCGGGCTTCGTAGAGCATGGTGCCGGGTAATACCCGGAAGTTTCATGTTTACTTCGGTGAGCAAGAAACTCTAGAGAGTGCCGCAGAAATTATACCGCCGTACGCGGTACCGCTTTGCGGGCCGCGGTCGGCAAGGGTGAAACGGCGGGGTAAGAGCCCACCGCTTTCCCGGTAACGGGAAAGGCACGGCAAACCTCACCAGAAGCAAGACCAAGCAGCGGAGGGGTTGCTCGCCCGTACATCCGCGGGTAGGTTGCTCGAGGCCGCCGGCAACGGCGGTCCCAGATAGATGGCGGTCCCCGACAGAACCCGGCTTACAGGCCTGCCTTTTCCTTCATCTTTGTTCTCATATCCTCTATGAAAAAAAGAATTTTCGTGGCATACTAATCTCATGTATCTGCCCGAGTCGCGGTACGGGTTTTCCGCCGAGAGAACGAGAAATAGACGGCGAATTATATTACTCAGCCTTGTTGCATCGGTGCTTTGTGCCGGCGGCGGGCTTACCGCATATTTGGTTATCTCCTCTTCCGGGCAGCGTATTGAAGGGGATACAGCCGGACCCGTGTCGGTCTACGAACTGTGGGAGGACCAGGAATATGGAAAGGTCGTTTCATACAGCAACCGGGTGCTGAGTGAGGACCCGATGAACGCCGAAGCTTTGATGTTTCACGGATTTGCGCGGTTCTATCAGGCCTTAGGCGAGTTCTCCATGGAGGATCGGCTCGGCTTTATCGATGAATCGATTGTAAGCCTCAGAAAGTCCCGGTTACCGGATAATCTGCCGTTTCCGGACAAGGTCGAATACATTTTGGGAAAGGCATACTATCACAAAGGCCGGTACTACATGGACCAGGCGGCCCATTTTCTTGAATCCGCCTTAAAAAACGGAGTCGAGGCGGACGATATCTACGAATACTTAGGTCTTACCTATGGTCAGCTCGAACAATATGAGAAGAGTGCAGAATACTTCGAAATCGCGGTAGAGAGGAATTCCTCCGATCTTCTGTATTTGACCCTCTCTCAGACGTATTACAAGCTCGCGCGAATACCTAAGGCGGAAGAATATCTGATACGGACGATAAACAGGACCGAAGACGTATCTGTCCAAGAAAAGAGCAGATTTCTCCTCGGTCAGATATATATAGATAAGGAGGATTACCTAAAAGCCGAAAATCAATATAAGATGATATTGGAAAAAGACCCGCGGTCCGCAGATGCTCACTTCCAACTCGGAGAGATCTACGCGGAGCTTGGAGATTCGATACGGGCCCGCTCCGAATGGAGAAAGGCGCTTCAGATAGATCCCTCTCACTACGGGGCCCGGCTGCGATACTACAATTAGACAGGAGGAGAGAATGGGTAAACTGGCCGATGCTTTTACCTCGGATATCGGAATAGATTTAGGCACCTGCAACACCCTCATATACGTGAGAGGTAAGGGAATAGTCATAAGCGAACCCTCGGTAGTCGCGGTCGAGCGGGGAACAAAGAAGGTGGTCGCGGTAGGGGCCGAGGCGAAGCGAATGCTGTGGAAGACCCCCGGGGATATAATCGCGATCCGCCCACTGCGTGACGGTGTCATAGCCGACCTCGAAACGACCGAAAAGATGATTCGTTATTTTATCGGGAAGGTACTTCCCAGGCGCTGGTTCGTCAAACCTCGAATGGTTATAGGCGTTCCGACGTGCATTACCGAAGTGGAAAGGCGCGCGGTAGAGGAGAGCGCCTACAAGGCCGGAGCAAGGGAGGTCAAGGTCATCGAAGAGTCTCTTGCCGCAGCTATAGGGGCGGACATGCCCATAAACGAGCCGGCGGGTCACATGGTCTGCGATATCGGCGGGGGGACTACCGAGATTTCGGTCATCTCCTTGGGGGGAATGGTGGTCTCCAACGCCATACGGCTCGGAGGAGACGAATTCGATGAGTCGATCATCAAACACGTGAGGGGCGTCCACAACCTTATCATCGGTGAGCAGACAGCGGAGAATCTGAAAATTACCATCGGAAATGCTTATCCCGACAAGAAGATCGAGAAAATGGAGATCAAGGGGACGGATGCGATCACGGGGCTCCCACGACGCCTGGAAATCGATTCGGTAGAGGTTCGGGAGGCCCTGCAGGAACCGATCAACGCCGTCATCGAAGAGATAAAACGGACCCTCGGCGAAACTCCTCCCGAGCTCGCCGCGGACATCGTGGAAAGGGGAATAGTTATGACCGGCGGAGGCTCGCTGTTGAAGGGACTTCCTAAGCTTATCTCCAAGGAAACGGGAGTTCCGGTCATACTTGCAGAGAACGCGCTCCTGTGCGTCGCTATGGGGGCCGGAATGTACTTCGAGCACACCAAGAAGAAGGGGAGTTACGCGGGAAAGTCAATCTACAATAATATCAACTAGTAGATAACCATGCGGCTACGACAATTTACCTCACACCATAAAACGGGAGTAGTTTTTGCTGCACTGATTTTCGTGTGCGTAATAATTCTCATCTTTTCCGGGAACAAAATGAGTTTCCGGCCGAAAGAGGTGGGACAGTCATTTTTCTCAATTTTTCAAGCCGGTTTTTCCGAAGTCGGTGATTTTTTCTCCCGTACCGCCGGGTCTATCCGGGAGCTCAAAAAACTTCGCGCTGAGTACGAAACGTTGCAAGATCAACTGAACCAGTACAAGACCCTCGAGAGGGACCTAGTGGAGCTCAAAGCGGAGAACCGTAAATTGAGGGATCAGCTCGATTTCTCGGGAAAGCTCGGATACGAGCATGTTCCCGCGCAGATAATTGCTAAAGACCCGGGAAGCATTTTCAATAGCATAGTGATAGATAAAGGGAAGATGCACGGAGTCGAACGAAATATGCCCGTCATAGCCTATCAGGAGGGGTTTCACGGCTTCGTCGGAAAGGTGATCAGCGTGGGCAGTTTGAGTTCGGTGGTCTTGCCCCTTTACGATCAGAATTGTAAGGTGGCCGCCCGGATGCAGAAATCCAGGTACGAGGGGCTGGTTACCGGGAACGGAAGCGTCAAACCGACCCTGACGATGCTTTATGTAAAGAAACACGCCCGTAACGACATTAGGTACGACGATATCGTCATAACATCGGGAATGAACTCGATTTATCCGACGGGGATCTATTTGGGCAGGGTACGTGAGATAGGGGCCAAGGAGTACGAGCCTTCCCTGGAAATAGAAATCGAGCCGATAATCGATTTTTCGAGGCTCGAGCACGTTTTCGTGCTCAAAACGGAGAACGAATGAACCGGATTAAGATATGGCTGCCGGTAGCGGTCGTCGGAGGCGCGGCGATCCTGCAATCGACCCTTCTGACGCGGCTCACCCTCTACGGCGCGAGTCCCGACTTATCCCTCGTTCTCCTGGTATTCTTCGCTAATCGTACGGGGAGTATGAAGGGACAGGTTGCCGGTTTCACCGGAGGGTTGATCGAGGATTTCTTGAGTCTTTCGCCATTAGGTTTTCATGCACTCATAAAGGCGATAGTCGGGCATATCTACGGAATTACCCGGGGGAAGCTCTTCTTAGACCCTGTGTTTATTCCCCTGCTGCTTGTCTCTACGGCGACCCTGCTCAAACACCTTCTTGCGGGGCTTACCGGGGCTATCTTCGTCTCGGCATGGGAGATAACCGATCTTTTCGGGGTCAAGCTCTGGATCGAAATGGGATTGAACGCGGGGATTGCTCCGTTTCTCTTCGGGTTTTTGAAGATCTTCAGATCCTTCCGAAGGGTCGGACAGGAAAGTTATGAGTAACGGATTCAGACTAAGCGACAGAGGACGGAACAGCGAACTCAAGTCGAGAACCTATATCCTCTACGGGATAGTCGGAGTGGTTTTTCTTTTTTTCATTTTCTATCTCTTCTCGCTGCAGATCGTCAACAGTTCCGAGTACAAACAGCGGGCAGAAGAAGTAGCACGAAGAGTTATACCTATCGAAGCGCAGAGGGGAGAGATCTACGATACAAATTTTGATGTTCCCCTCGTTATTAATATCGACAGTTTTGCGATCGATCTGATTCCGGGCGAGCTCGATGAGAAGAGTATGCCGACTGTGGTGAGCAATCTCTCCCGAATTCTCGAACTCGATCCCGATGATATTCTCAGCAAGATACCCGAAAACTACGAAAACTCTTTCAAGGCACGGGAGATAAAGAGCGGTGTCGACCTGGAT
>JBKHAJ010000275.1:0-4129 GCA_046542935.1 Spirochaetia bacterium
AGTATGTTTTCGTTCCGCCGCATCTCCTCGCTCATGGCTTCCCGGATCGCTTCGGCATAGGTAATTTCACGCATTATAGTATCCTCCCCCGTATCAGGCGTACACATCGTCGAAGATGTTTTCGATTTTCGGTTCCGGGCTCTTGTTCGAGAACTCCAAGGCCGCCTCTATGTCCTTTTGCGCCCGCGCGTCCAATCCGTCCAGCTCTTTCTCCGAGGCGATCCCTTCCCCGGTCAGAAAGCCGCGAAATCTCAATATGGGACACTTCTTTTTCCACTCGGTGACCTCTTCCTTAGTCCGGTAGACCTGGGCGTCGCTCTTGGAATGCCCCATCCACCGGTAGGTATTGAGGACCATCAGCATCGGACCGTTCTTCTTGACGTACTTCTTGGCCTTGATAGTTTCTTCATAGATTGTCACGACATCGTTTCCATCTAGGGAAAGCCCCTTTATACCGTAGGCCTTACCCCTGTCCGCGATATCCTCGATATTCATCGACTTAGCGACGTGAGTGGACATCCCGTAAAGGTTGTTCTCGCAGACAAATATCAGGGGCAGCTTCCAGACCGAAGCGAGGTTGAGGGACTCGTGAAACGCCCCGTTGTTGGTCGCCCCGTCGCCGAAGAATCCCACGACTATGGAATCTTCGTCTCTATACTGCAGACTCAAAGCGGCCCCGGTGGAGATGGGGATTCCGCCGCCGACAACGCCGTTGGCGCCGAGGCTTCCCTTGGAAAAATCGGCTATATGCATACAGCCTCCCTTTCCCTTGCAGTATCCGGTTTCTTTCCCTAAGAATTCCGCCATCATCCGGTTGATATCCATATTCTTACCGATGCTCTGTCCATGCCCCCGGTGGGTCTGGAGGATGAGATCGTCGTTGTCGAGGGCCGCGGTAACTCCGATCGCCGAAGCCTCCATGCCGATGCAGAAATGGGCGGTCCCGTGGACCTTCCCTTCGACAAACAATCTGGCCGCGGTTTCCTCGAATTTCCTCGTCTGTACCATCTTGAGATACATATCGAGGAGCTTCTCTTTCGGGATCTTCATAGAAACTCCTTGTTAATATTCTGAGAATAAATTTAACACATGCCAGTATTTTTGTCAATTGCTAACATTTAAAATGTTAGAATAACAATTGTTAATAGACGGCGCACCTCTTCAGCTGAGTGCTTCCGCCGCACTATGGGCTTAACGCCTTGATACCGGCGGGGGTCTTTGCCGTGGCCCTGGAGTGAATGTCAAGCACCTCGTCGACATTCCGGGGAGCATTTCCCCAATCAAAGCCCAAGGCTTCCTCTACGACGGCGGGGATGTCCAGAAAAGAAATCCTCCCCTTCAGGAAGGCGGAGACGGCCACCTCGTTGGCGGCGTTGTAGACGATGGGATACGCACCGTTTCTTCCGAGAACATCGAAGGCAATCTTGAGCATCCGGTATTTTTCGAAGTCGAGCTTGGAGAACTCGAGTTTTTTATCGAAGAGATCGAAGTTGGTGATGTAGGATTCATAGAGATCCGGATACGTAAAGGCGTTCTGGATAGGAATGCGCATATCGGGCTTGCTGATTTGCGCGTAGAGGGAACCTTCGATTGTCCGGATCAGGGAATGGACAAAACTCTGGGGGTGCAGGACAACCTTGATCCTCTCCGCTTCGACTCCGAAGAGGTGGTGCGACTCGATAATCTCGAGCCCCTTGTTGGCCATGGAAGCGGAATCAATGGTGATCTTGACTCCCATACTCCAGGTAGGATGGACCAAGGCCTGCTTCGCCGTCACGTACTTAAGCTCCTCGATGCTCAAGTCCCTAAAGGCGCCACCCGAAGCGGTAAGGATTATCTCGGCCAAGTGCTCCGCTTTGACCATCCTCAAGAGATGAAAGATGGCGGAATGCTCCGAATCGACCGGAATAATTGTACAGCCCTTGGTCATCGCGAGATTTTTGACCACCTCGCCCCCCATGACGACGGTCTCTTTGTTGGCCAGGGCAAGATCCCGGCCGCTTTCTAGAATCTTGACCGAGGGCTTGAGCCCGTGGGAACCGGAGATTCCGTTCAACACCAGGTCCGCCTCGATCTCTTCGATCATCCCCAAGAGCCCCTCTTCCCCCTGATACGTGATCTTTTCACTCAAGGGCTTCCGACCGGACAAGGCGAGGTTTTCCACCCCGAACTCCTCCGCCTGCTCGAGGAGGAGCTCTTCATTGGTGTGGGCGGAGAGCCCCACGAGTGCGAACTCGCGGATCTGGCTCCGAACAACCGCGATGGCGCTCTGCCCTATGGAGCCGGTACTTCCGAGGATGATGATCCGTTTTCGATGCATGGTAATACCTTTACGTGAGTTACTTTTGTATTCTAAAGGCAATATAACCCAAATGATCGGCAGTATCAATGTCGTTGAACAGACCGGTGTTTTCCTGTAGAGTGAAGATCCATGATTTTAACCATATTACTAGGAATTATCGGGCTCGGGATCGTCATCCTGATCCATGAGACAGGCCATTTCATAGCCGCCCGCCTCGCGGGAATAGAGGTCGAAGCCTTTTCCCTGGGTTGGGGCAGGAAGCTCATATCCTGGAAACGGGGGAAGACCGAGTACCGGATATCCATGCTCCCCATCGGGGGGTACTGCAAGATGAAGGGGGAACACCTCCTGAGGGAAGCGTGGCAGGAGGAGAAAGAATCGATCCCCAAAGAACCGGGAAGCTTCTTCGCCGCTCCCCCCTGGAAGCGGATTTTGGTGTCCCTCTCGGGCCCGGCGGCTAACCTCCTCTTCGCGGGTTTAGTCTTTTCGATTATCTGGCTCGCGGGGTTTAGTATCCAAACCTACGGGAACCGGGTCATTGTCGCCTCCGACTACCCTATGTCCGATGAGGCCTTTCCCGGACAGAAGCAGCTTCCCGCGGACCGGGCGGGGCTCCGGACGGGAGACCGGATAGTCCAAATCGAAGGTGAAGAGATCGACCACTATCAGGCCATCCAGGAGGCCGTGGTCGCCAACCCGGGAGAGACCCTTTCCATGACGGTCGAGCGGAACGGACGGCAAATCCGGACCGAGATCACCCCTCGGATGGATCCGGACACCGGGATCGGAAGGATCGGGGTATACGCCTGGATCGATCCGGTGATAGGCCGGGTCCGAGAGGGGTCGGCCGCGGCGGCGGCTGGCATCGAGCCGGGAGACCGGATAGTCGAAGTCGAAGGAAAAGATGTCCACCACAGTATCGACGTCATCTCGGCGATCAACGGGAAAGAAGGAGCGCCTTCCCTCACCATCGAGGGGGACGGCGGGACGAGAACCGTCACCCTGGATATTCCGACTGCCGAGGGTGGGGCACCCGACCCGGGGTTCTCCTTCGCCCTCGATGAATACCGCTCCGCGCCTACCGGTCCCTTCGGGGCCCTGGCCAGAGGATTCGCCGAGGCAGGTGAGACCCTGGCGCTGACGGTCAAGAGCATCGGTATGCTTTTCAAGGGAATCAAGGTACGGGAATCGCTGTCCGGACCGATCAGGATCACCTATTACGTGGGAGAGGTGGCCACCGAAGGATTCAAGCTGGGTATCGGAACCGGATTTTCCCAGCTGTTCCGTTTTTTGAGCTTCTTGAGCGTGGCGGTGTTCTTCATGAACCTCCTGCCGATTCCGATCCTCGACGGGGGGCTCATCGTCCTCTTCGTCATCGAGGGAGTCCGAGGAAAACCGCTCAAGCCGAAATCGGTGTACCGGTACCAGACCATAGGGGTCACCATCATCTTCGGCTTGCTTATCTTTACAACCCTGAATGATGTTTTTTTTCTCATAAAAAGGTGATACCCTATGCTTTTGGGGAGGATGAATCATGAAGAGCATAACCTGTACGTGCGATAATATAATCGAGGCCGATTTCAAAGACCGCTACGATGCCGAAAAGGACGACAACCTTCTCGAGTCGATTCTCGAGGGAGACTTCCTCTCGGTTACCTGCGGGGAATGCGGCAAACTCCTGAAACCGGAGATCCCGGTGCGGATCACCGGCAAGAATCCTCCCCTCGACATCTACTTCGTTCCGGAAAGGAGCGGGACGCGGTCCTCTCCGGAAAAAAAGCCTTCCCGGATGCGGACCGGCTCGTCGTAGGCTACCCTGAGCTCGAG
>JBKHAJ010000276.1:0-4124 GCA_046542935.1 Spirochaetia bacterium
CTCGATCGAGGAATCTCCCGATTTACGGCACCCCGGGGGTCCCGCGTATAAGGTCGAACTTACCCTGCCTCGCGAGCTCAGGGGAGAAATTCCCTTCTGGAGCACTTTCAGCGGTTATTATATGGTTTTCGACGAGAGGAACGAGTCCTGGAGGATTTTCGCCATATTCTAAACCTCTCCACGTAGCCGCAGGTCTCGGGAAGGTAGGACGCGAAGAGGGCGTGGAAGATAGTCATCTTCCGGCACGCCGAACACAAGGTGAACCGTCTTTCATAGATGATACATCGCTTGGTTTCGAGGTCCAGGTGTTGACAGGGACTATCGTAACAGGTGTAGTAACCGACTCCGGGTTTCCATCGTTTCTCGTAGCAGCATATCCCGCACCCTTTGCACAGATCTTCCCACCCTTTAGTACTCCAGCGGCGCATAGTATCCCGATTCATCTCTTCCGCTCCGCTTGTAGTAATTGACCTCGACCTCGACGGGGATAAAGGCCCGTCCGAAATCACCGTAGGTAACCGACTCAAAGGTCAGGAAATAGGTCCCGCTCCTCACATTACGGCTCTTATCGACCAGGGGCTCGATCCCCGCCGGTTCGTAGAGAAAGCGTACCTCCCCCCCGGTTTCCCGGGCTAGGAATTCGAGCTCTTCGGACACCTCCGCATCCCGCTCGAGGAGAACCGCGTTAAAGACGATGTTGTTGTTTTTAAGATACTGAACGCTCTCCAAGAGCCCGTACCGGGAAAAGGCCTCTCCGCCGAGGTTGCCGGTGGTAACGAAAAAGAGAGTACGCCGGGCGTTTCCCCGGACGAGCTCCGAGGCGGCCAACCGCAGTCCGGTGTCGAACCTCCATGAATCGGAATGTTCACCCCGCAAAGCCGACTCCACCAGTCCCCGGGTAGTAGCCCCGGATTCCAGATCGACCACCGGAGTATCTCCCGTGGTAACGATTCCGATCCTCCCCGCTCCTCTCAGACGGCCGGCAAGGGTCCCCACCGCTTCGCTCAAGCGATCCCCGTAATCGGCCATGGCGGTAGATTTTTCTACCAGGATCATCGAATCCGACACCTCCGCCGCATCGACCGCATAGTCGAAAGCGGGGTCGGCCACGGGACGTCCCTCCTCGGTAATGATGAAATTGCTTCCCTCGAGGCCCGTTACCGGGGTGCCTAAACGGGTCGAGACTTCCACCGCCAGGGTAATGGAGGGATAATCCTTTGAGACAACCCGCTGAATATCCACCCAGAGTCCGGCATAGAGAGAAGAGAGCTCGGAGAGGACCTGAACACTGTCGTTCTCGAAATCAGCGGTCAGGATGTTCCCGTTTTCATCCATCCGGCCGCTCATAATCCGCCGTCCCCCTCCCTCGAGATCACTTATCACCTCGAGCTGCTCGGTGGTCACATCGAAGCGGACGAGACGCTCGGTATCGGCGATCAGGAGAATGTCTTCTTCGATAAAGGAGATATCCTCGGGAGCGCGCAAAACCCCCTCCCCGAGATTTTCGAGGTGATTTCCGCTGGTGTCGAAGACGCTGATCCGTTTCAGCACCGTATCGGCCACATAGATCCGGTCGTCGCGGACCGCAATCCCCGAAGGGGACCGGAACCCGGCGAATCCGGAGTTTCTTTCACCGAAGCTCAAGACGAAATTACCCTCCACATCGAACTTACTGACCCTTCCGTTCCCGAAGTCGGTAACGTAGAGGTATCCCGCGTCGTCGATATCGAGGTACTGGGGCCCCACGAGCTCACCCGCTCCTCGGCCGCGTCCTCCGAAGGAAAAGATTGGATAACCGTCTTGGTTGCATTTGGTGATCCGGTCTCCCTCGAATTCGGAAACAAAGAGGTTTCCGTCGGGGCCCTCGACCGCGTCGAAAGGGTGATCGAACCCGACGAGTCCGCCTCTTAGCCGTTTTTCGAGTCCGCCGTTCGCGTCGAAGAGCACGATTTCGTTGGAACCGTAGGCAACCACATAGAACTCCCCCCCCTCCGTCGGGAGAATCGCTGTGGGTTTCAAGAAGAGGTTGTACTCCTCGAGCCTCCCCTCGATCTCGGCGGCAACGACGTATCGGTCCCTCCTGGAGAGCTCTCTGCCTAAGCCCTTGCGAAAAGAGATTATATCGATCCTGTTCTTAAGAAGAGCGGATCCCCTTCCGCGGTCGAGGATTGTCTCCCAAATGCGCAGCGCCGTTTCCACGAAACCCGCCCTATAGTAGGACCGGCCGAGCCACTCCTGGATCCGGATATCCTCGGGGGTATAGCTCAAAGCCTTTTCGAAACTCAAGATAGCCTGGTTGAAATAACCGTTGTTGAAGGCTTTGACTCCCCACCGGAATTCGTCCCTGCCGTATACCTCGTCCATGTCGATCTGTGCATGTATGGGTGCTGTGAAGAGGACGAGTAAAAGAGGAACCAGGAACAGCGAGGTAGAAGGAAGGCGCACTCTCACGACAGAACTATACACCTTCTATGCTAAAATATCTACCTCGTGGTTCTCTTTGTCGACGGGAAGAGTCACATCTCCGATAATGCCGAGGTAGAGTATCGCTTTGATCTCGTTCTCCTTGATCAAAGCCGGTTCCGATTGCGGCATCCGGGGAAGGACTATATCTGTTCTATAAATTCCCTCAACCATTTCTTTTACTCCATTATGAGCATCGGCGAGACGAGATAAATACTTTAGTCGTTTGATTTTATTTTTTCGATGACCTTTTTGAGGTGACCCGCTATAGTACGATTGCCCGAATCGCCGTCCAAGGCCTTGCGAAGGCAGCTCCGGGCTTCTTCGAGGTCCCCGGCCTGGAAAAGCGCCCATCCGAGACTGTCCATATAGGGGGGATAGTCGGGATGCTTCTTGACCGCCCGCCTGCACAGGTCCACCGCCCGCGGTACGTCTCGTCCGCTCTCGGCGAGAGTATACCCCAACGAGTTGAGGGCGTTGGCGTTTTCTCCGTCCATCTCCACCCCCCTTTCGAAGTAGGAGATACTCTCGTCGATTTTTTTCTTACTGTAGGCGACGAAGCCCAAGGCCGAGTAGGTCATCACCGACTCGAATCCCATTTCCAGAACCTTCTCGAACTCGAACCTGGCAAGGCCGAACCTGCCGGTGAGGGTATAGATATAACCCAAGAGCATTCTGGATTGATAGACGTGGAGGATTTCTTCGGAGCTGGTAACCACCTGCTCGAGATAGATGAGAGCCTCCTCGTACTTCTCGAGCTTCACGTAACAGAGGCCCAGATAGTAAGCCGAACGTGGGTTGTCTCCCGCGGGCTCGTCGAGACCTGTCAGTATGTTTGCCGCCTGGGCATAGCGGCCGCTTTCGTACAGTCGGACGGCGTCTTCGAGACCCGTCATCGCGCGGTCCTGAACCGGGCCTCGTAATAGGCCCTGTCGTACTCGTGGTTTATCGGATGGAGATACACCGGGCTCACCGATATCTTCCCTTCCGTCACCGCCTCCCAATCAGAATTATCCTCCGGCTCGGCGTGGGGTACCGCCCCCTTCAGGAACAGGTAAGTATCCCCGCCGGGACTGTCGAATCGTTCAAGACCGTCCTTGTACAGCCGCCGGGAGGGATGAGTGATGAGGTACCCGGTGGAAAGATCTCCGGTGTTGGGAACGTTGATATTGATGAAGTGATCAGGGTGCCACAGCCCGGCCAAGAGCTCCAGGTTCCGGGCCGTAAATTCCGCGGCGAGCTCGAAATGATACGGAGGGGCCTTGGCGTCCAAACTGACGGCGATGCCGGGGATCGACTTGAGTGCCGCCTCCCGGGCCGCGGCGACGGTTCCCGAATATATGATATCAGTTCCTAAGTTGGGACCCAGATTGATCCCCGATACCACGATATCCGGTTTGACGGGAATGGCGCCTAAGAACGAATAGAGGACGCAGTCCGCCGGTGTTCCGTCCAGGGAAAACCGTCTTTCCCCGGCTTCTCTCATCCTGACCGCGTCCTTCAGAGTGATTCCGTGGGAAGTACCGCTCCGCTCGGTATCCGGCGCCATCACCCATATTTCGTGATCCCTTTTCAGAGTCTCTTCCAATGCTTTGAGCCCGAGGCTCTGTATGCCGTCGTCGTTAGTGAGTAGAATTTTCATTGAAATCCTTTAAACCGCT
>JBKHAJ010000277.1:0-4105 GCA_046542935.1 Spirochaetia bacterium
ACGCACATGCGCACGTTATCGTAGCGAGCACCTCCGAGAACGTGAATACCCAAAGAGACACCGCGGCCTTCCTGCGCGGCGAGTGGCCGGGTACCGAAAACCAAAAAACAGAGTGTAACGACACTCAGACACAAGACTGTTCGTATTCTTCTCATACACCCTCCAAAGGCTATGAGTGAAAGTCTAGTGCCGAAAACGAGGGGAGTCAAACCTCTAGAGAGTGCCCCCGATCGTGGGGATAAAAATTCTCTAATTGGCCGTGATAGCTTGAATTACTGAGGCTACTCTATTTAAACCAAGTTCACGTTCAGCTAAAACCCTGAGAGAACGTGATTTAGACCAATTCCATCCCCACGATCGGGGGCACTCTCAAATACTTTGCCATTTCCTCCAAAAGTATGCGTTCCACAATCGGCTTAGAGACGAAAGAGTCCATCCCCGCGGCGTAGCATTTCTCGATATCCTCGGGATAGGCGTGGGCGGTGAGCGCGATGATGGGAATCCGGAGGTTCGATGCCCCCCCGCTCCGGGACTCCTCGATCCTTCGTACGGCCCGAGCCGCTTCGTATCCCGTCATCTCCGGCAGACCGATATCCATAAGAATGAGGTCGAAATCACCTTCCTCGTACAATCGTACCGCCTCCGCTCCGTCCCCGGCCATTTCCACTTCGAGACCCATACCGGAGAGAAACCGTTTGATGTACATCCCGTTTATCCGTTCGTCCTCGGCAACGAGAACCCTCCCCGATAGAGAAATATCTCCGTCCACGGACACGGAACCGACGCTCCCGGTCTCCTTCGGCCCTTCCGGCTGAGGCGCCTGAATCCGAAGAGGCAGGGTGACGGTAAAGACCGATCCTCCGCCGGGGCTGCTCGTAACGTCGATGGTCCCGTTCATTCCCAGAACGAGCTGTTTGACGATGGCAAGACCCAGCCCGACTCCTGAAGTCGCCTTGCCCGTTCCCGTCGGCAGACGCGAAAACTGATCGAAAATCGAGGACAAACCCTCCTGCTCGATGCCTATACCGGTGTCGGCGACGGTAAGCTCAAAAGTCCCTTCCCCGGCCGCGGTATCGCCGCCGGGATAACCGAGAAACTTAACCGAAAGACGTACGCCTCCCGATTCGGTATATTTGACGGCATTACTTATAAGGTTATTCAAGATTTGGGCGATCCGCGCATTATCCCCAACGAGAGCGTCTGGTGCTTTCGGGTCGACCTCGATGTCGAGACTTAAATTTTTCTCATCCGCCTGCTGCTTGAAGAACTGTACACTGTCATTGACGAGGCTCCTCAGCTTAAAGGGTTTCCCGGCGAAAACGAGCTTCCCCGACTGGATTTTCTCGAGATCCAAAAGGTCCCCTACGAGGTGAGAAAGATTCTCCACCGAAATCTCACAGTAACGGAGGTAGTCGAGCTGTTCTTCGGAAAGCCCGCTCCGCCGGAGGAGGGAGAGCATTCCGGTCATTCCGTTCAAGGGGGTGCGAATCTCGTGACTCATTTTGGCGAGAAAGATGCTCTTCGCCTGAGTAGCCTCTTCGGCCGTCCGTTTGGCCCCTTCGATCTCGGAGGTCCGCTTCTTGACCTTATGTTCGAGCTCAGCGTTGAGACTCTCCTGCTTCGCGAGCTCTTCCAAAGTCTTCCGCTGATTGCGCTTGACCCGGCAAACCCCGAAGCCGGTAAAGGCGAGGGCAAGCATCCCGTATCCGATAAAGGCAAGAGGGGTCCGCCACCACGGCGGCAGGACCCTTACGGCAAGAGATAATCCTTCCCGGTTCCAATTTTTTCTGCTTCCCGAACCGATGATGCGGAGGGTATATCGTCCGGGCGGGATGTTGGTGTAGCTTCCGTAATTCCGCGTTCCGGTGTAGACCCACTCCTTGTCGAAACCCTCGAGCTTATAGGCGTAGGTGTTCCGTTCGGGGGACGAATAGTCAAGAGCGGCAAACTGAAACGAAAAATGGGTATCCTTCCTGTCCAGGACGATCGATTGAAGCGCCCAGGGGACGGTCCCGTCCGGCCGGTACGGCCCGCCGTTTACGGTGAAATCACTCAAGAGTATATCCGGGGTGTGGGAGCTTGCCTCATAGGTGCCCTGAGGTATCACGGTGACTCCCTGGGCCGATCCGATGTGCATGCTCCCGTCGGAGGGTCGGCGATAGATTTTCGTGAGCTCGTTACTGAGGAGGCCGCTGCTGTCGTCGACGACCCGGAAGCTCTCTTCCCCGCGGTCGTATACCGAAGCGCCCTGCTTGGTCGCGAACCACAAATCGCCGGCGGTGTCCTCCTCGATCCCCACGACCATATTGCTCAAGAGGCCGTCCTTCGACGAGAGGAAGGAGAACGAATCATCCTCGGAGTGATACAGGTTGACTCCTCCCCCGTTCGTTCCCACCCAGATGTTCCCCGAGGAATCTTCGAAGATCGTCTTTACGTTTCCGTTGCTGATGGAGGAGCGGTCATCGGGATCGTAGAGGTACTTCTCGAACCCCCTCGTTTCGGGATCGAATTTGTTGAGGCCCAGATTCGTGCCGACCCAGATTCTCCCTTCGGAATCCTCGAAGAGGCACCTGATAAGGTTATTGCTCAGGGCGCCGGGATCACTCTCGTCCATGGAGAAATATTCCCACCTGTCCTCGTCCGTGTGATAGAGTCCCAATCCGTTGGTATACGTACCGATCCACAGGTTCCCGTCCCGGTCCTCGAGAAGATCGTACACGATGGTATCGGGGATCCCTTCGCCGTCACCGGGGGGATAGATGAGCTCGAAGGAATCGGTCTCCGGAACGTACCGGTTCAGGCCGTCGTTGGTGGCGAAAAGCAGATTACCCCGTGAATCGTGGAGGATGCTGTTGACGATATCGTTGCTTATCGTAGAAGGGTCGTCCGGATGGTGTTTATACCGGTAAAAACGCCCCGTATCCGGGTCGAACCGATTGATCCCGTTGTTGTACGTGCCGTACCACAGGGTCCCCGTCTTGTCCTCGTAGATACCCGACACCTTTCCGTCGGATAGAGAGTAGGGATTCTCAGGATCGAATTCGTGGAAGATGAAGCGGTTCTTCCAATCCACGAGCTTGTTGATGCCCCCGCCGTTGGTGCCGATCCACAGGATCCCCGAAGAGTCCTCGAGAAACGAATAGACGATGTTGTTGGTAATGCCGTATTGCGAATCGGCGGTGAACACCCTGCTCGAGTAATCGTTCCGGGAAAAGAGGATGAGTCCCGCGCCCCAGGTACCGATCCAGAACCTCCCCTTCGAGTCGATGTAGCTTTTATAGATTCGGTTGTCCTCGAGCTCGAAATTCTCACACCTCCCCGTCCTTACATCGAAACGGCTTAAGCCCCCGTCCCAGGAACCGACCCATAAAACATTAGGATCGTCCGGATCGACCGCCGCGGTCATGACGAAGTCAGAAGGAAGCGACCCGGGATCCGACTCGGTGTGACTGAAGGTAGTAAATCCGTCGGAGGCATCCCCGGTCACGGCGCTGTCCCCCGCCCCCCGGCCCTCATATCTGCTGAGTCCTCCGTAGGTCCCGACCCAGATGTTTCCCTCCGCATCCTCCGCCAGGGTCCTCACAACATGATGGGGCAAACTCTTCGGATCTTCCGGATCGGGGAGATACCGCTCGAATCGGTCCGTTTCAGGTATCAACCTGTTGAGGCCGTTCAAGGTCGCCACCCACAAGTCACCGCGGCTGTCCCGAAGGATGTCCACAACCACGTTGTCGCTCAGAGATGCCGGATCATCCGGGTCGTGAACGTAATGGGTAAAGGTTTCGGTATCGGGATCGTAGTGGTCCAAACCCCCGTAGGTCCCGATCCACAAGGCCCCGTCGGTGTCGAGGTACATCGTCTGGATCTGGTTGTGCCCGAGGGAGTTCCGGTTGAAGGGATCGTTTTCCATCACCGCGAACTCGTACCCGTCGTACCGATTGAGCCCCGCCTGGGTCCCGAACCAGAGGAACCCGTTCTCGTCCTGGACCATGCCGCTTACCGACGAGTTGGACAACCCGTCGTCGATCGTAATCGGCTCGAACCTATAGGAGGCGGATTCGGCGGCCGCCGGAACGAGGGCCGTCCCCAGGAGAAATGCCCCTAA
>JBKHAJ010000019.1:0-21302 GCA_046542935.1 Spirochaetia bacterium
TAAACAGTCCCTCTCCGGAAGGAGAGGATCGGAGGAGTACGTCTTCTACGACGGGCCTCCCTTTGCCACCGGTCTGCCTCACTTCGGCCACTTCGTTCCCTCCACGATCAAGGATATCGTACCCCGGTATCAGACGATGCGGGGAAAGCTCGTTGACCGACGGTTCGGCTGGGACTGCCACGGCCTGCCGGTGGAGTACGAGATGGAGAAGGAGCTCGGCATCTCCGGGAAGAAAGAGATCGAGGACTACGGAATAGCCGAGTTCAACGAGGCCTGCCGCTCCATTGTCCTGCGCTACACCAATGAATGGCGCCACGTTATTACCCGTTTGGGAAGGTGGGTCGATTTCGACAACGACTACAAGACCATGGAGCCGGACTATATGGAGTCGATCTGGTGGGTGGTCAAGCAGCTCTGGGACAAGGACCTTATCTTCGAAGGACACTATATACTTCCTTACTGTCCCCGGTGCTCCACGGTGCTCTCCAACCACGAGCTCAACCTAGGCGGCTACCAGGACGTTCACGATCCGGCGATAACCGTCAAGTTCAAGGCGGCGGGCGAAGATTCCACCTACTTTTTGGCATGGACCACTACGCCCTGGACCCTTCCTTCAAACCTGGCCCTTACTGTCGGCGAGGATATCGACTACGTTCTCGCTCAAGACGGGGAGGAGAGGTACATTCTGGCGAAGGAACGCCTTTCCGGGTACTACAAAGATGAGAGCGAGTATACCGTGGTTCGGGAGATGAAGGGCCGTGAGCTCGAGGGATGGGAGTACGAGCCCCTTTTTCCCTACTTCTCGGAAGAAAAAGAAAACGGCGCTTTTCGGGTCTTTACCGCGGATTACGTCACCACCGAGGACGGTACCGGTATCGTTCATACCGCTCCCGGGTTCGGCGAGGACGACTACAATACCCTGAAAGATAGTGAAATCTCCGTCGTCTGCCCCCTCGACGCCGAGGGAAGGTTTACCGAGGAGGTGACCGACTTCGCCGGCATGTTCGTAAAGGAGGCGGACAAGGAGATCATCACTATGCTCAAAGCCCGGGGAAATTTGGTGAAGAGAGACAACTATCTCCACGCCTATCCCCACTGCTGGCGCTGCAGCTCTCCCTTGATCTACCGGGCAATATCCTCGTGGTTCGTGGATATCGGAAAGGTCAAATCCAAGATGTTGGATGCCAACGACCGGGTCTGCTGGGTCCCCGACCACCTCAAGAAGGGGCGGTTCGGTAAGTGGCTCGAAAATGCCCGGGACTGGGCGATATCCCGAAACCGATATTGGGGTAATCCCATCCCCATCTGGCGGTGCGACAGCTGCGAGGCAACCGAGTGCATCGGTTCGCGGGAGGACCTCAAAGAAAAATCGGGGGTCTTGCTCGACGATCTCCACAAGCACTATGTGGACGAGGTTACCTACAAATGCTCCTGCGGGGGAACCATGAGGAGGGTACCGGAGGTCCTCGACTGCTGGTTCGAATCGGGAGCGATGCCCTACGCCCAGAACCACTATCCCTTCGAGGGGAAGGAACACTTCGAGGCCAATTTCCCGGCCGACTTTATAAGCGAGGGACTCGACCAGACCCGGGGCTGGTTTTATACTCTGACAATACTCGCGGCGGCGCTCTTCGACAGCCCCGCCTTCAAGAACGTCATCGTCAACGGCCTCGTGCTGGCCGAGGATGGGAAGAAGATGAGCAAGTCGGCCCGGAACTATACCGACCCGATTGACATCATCAATCAGTACGGTGCCGACGCCCTGCGCCTCTTCCTTGTTTATTCCCCGGTGGTCCGGGCGGAGGACCTCAAGTACTCCGACGACGGAGTCAAGGAGATATTGAAGAGCATCATCATTCCGCTGTGGAACGCCTACAGCTTCTTCGTCACCTACGCGAATATAGACGAGGCGGCCCCCGATACACCGCCGGAGGACCCCGAGAACCCCTTGGATCGGTGGATCCTCTCCGAGTCGGAGCGCTTGGTTCACGAGGTTGCCGAGAACATGGACGCCTACGATTTGCAGAAAGCGATAGCCCCAATGGTCTCCTTCATCGACCTCTTGAACAACTGGTATATCCGAAGGTCCCGCAGAAGGTTTTGGAGGTCCGAAAACGATATGGACAAGGGGCAGGCCTACCAGACCCTCTACACGGTGCTGATGAGGCTGATCCTGACCGCCTGTCCCGTCATCCCCTTCGTGACCGAGGAAATCTATCTCAATCTTCGGACCGATGGGATGCCCGAGTCGATCCATCTCTCCGACTTTCCGGCCTACGACGAAACGAAGCGGGACCATACCCTCGAAAGGAAGATGGAGATAACCCGGCAGGCGGTGAGTATGGGACGGGCCATCCGCAGCATGTATTCCCTCAAGATACGGCAGCCGCTGAAGGCGATCCACTTAGTGACCCTGAACCCGGAAGAGAAAAAAATCCTCCGGGAGATGACCGATATCATCAAGGAGGAGCTCAACGTCAAGGATGTCATTTTCCGGGAGAACGAGGAAGACCTCGTCGAATATCAGGCTAAGGCGAACTACAAGCTTTTAGGGAAACAGCTCGGCAAGGATATGAAGGAGGCCGCGAAGAAGATCGAAGCGCTATCGATGAAAGAAATCCAATCCCTCATGGAAGGGGCGACCCTCGAGATCGAGCTCGACGGAAGGACGCTGGATTTGAACCGTGAAGGTATTGTCGTGCAGCGGATCGAGAAGGAGAATCTCAAGGTCTTGAACGAAGGCTCTCTGACGGTGGCTCTGGACCCGGAAATATCGGAGGAGCTCAAGCGGGAAGGGATGATTCGGGACTTGGTCCGCTCGGTTCAGAACATGAGAAAGGAGTCCGGGTTCGAAGTAACCGACCGTATCCGCCTCTATCTCCATGGACCCGATGAGTTGAAGGAAGCGGTGGAGAGGTTCGAAGACTATCTGGTCAGTGAAACCCTCGCCGTCTCATGGGCCTGGAGCTCCAATGAGGAATCGGTACAGATCGATTGCGGCGACGGGGTATGCAGCGTTCTATTGGAGAAAATAACCACATGATGCCCGGCTCGAAAAGGACACCCCTTATCCTTCTCTTTTTCGCGGCGGCCCTCCCGGTCTTTCTTCTCGGGTCCTGCGCCTCGGCCCCGGAACGGCTCACCCCTGAGGGATGGGTGGATCTCCTGCCAGGCGGGACCGATGTCATCGTGAAGGCGGATGTAAACCGCACCGGTCCCCTCGCGGAGAGTCTTCTGGCGCTGTTCTTGCCCGGAGAGGAGCAGGCGAAAAACCGGAACATCCTGGTGGAACGGACCGAGACCCTCTACGCCGGTATCGAGATGAATCCGCTGGAACCGCCTCGGCTCAACGCGGTGGCCTTGGGGCGCTACCCCAAATCGGCAGTTACCGGTGGTCTGGGGAGGGACCCCCGGTGGGTCAGAACGAAATACACCGTCGACTGGTGGTCGAACCTGGATACCGGAATGGAGCTTTCCATACCCAAGCCGGGGCTCATTCTCGTCAGTCAGGGGCACGTCGCAGGGATGATCGATGCTTCCTTGAGGGGACACGGACAAGACCGTCTCATCAGAGAGATCGAAGAGGAATTCAAGGTCTCCGATCTTGTCGCCTATATTCCCGAGCCGGCGGCGATTCTCGCCGAAAAGCTTCCTATCGATCCTAAGAAGTTTCCCCTCCGATCGATGTGGTTTACAGCGATGCGTTTAGAGGGCGAGTTTAAGATTTACGGTGTCTTCGCGACAATGGAAGAAAAGAGCGCCCATAAGCTCGCCGCCGTGGCGAAGCTCCTGATCGTCGGATGGATGAGAAGTAACGGCCTTCTCGATATCTCATCGCTCAGGGAGAATCTCGATGTTACCGCTGACGGTGAGTACGTCAGGATATCCGGGCTCTTTTTAGACGACGAGGAGATGCTCAGACTCATCCTCGGGCTTGCGAGCGGCGAAGGTGCCGTACGGGAGAGTATGTAGTGAAGATCGGAGTCGTCGATTACGAGGCGGGAAACTTGAAGAGCGTAGAAACCGCGCTCACCTTCCTCGATGCTGATTATATCGTTTCCGGAGACCCCGATACAATTCTCGGGTGTGACAGGATCGTATTTCCCGGAGTCGGAGAGGCGAGGGCCGCTATGGAAACCCTCCGCTCACGGGGGCTCGAAGAATCCTTGGTCGAATTCGCCCGTACGGGAAGGCTCCTCTTGGGAATCTGCATTGGATGCCAGATTGCCCTCGACTTTTCTGAGGAACGGGATACGAAATGTCTCGGCCTCGTTCCAGGACGGGTCAAAAAATTCGATGCCGGTAAGGGATACAAGGTCCCTCACATGGGATGGAACGAGGTAATATGCACCCGGGAAGACCCCCTCTTCGAGGGAATACCCGAGGGCGGCTCATTCTACTTCGTCCACTCGTACTATCCCGAAGCGGCGGACCCGAAGTACGAACTCTGCTATACCGAATATATCACCCGGTTCTCCTCATGTATCCGGAGGGATAATGTCTACGCGGTCCAGTTCCACCCCGAAAAATCGGGGAGGTACGGTCTCAAGCTCCTTGAGAATTTTTTGCATCTTCCGGAGTAGCGAAGGGAGGAGGAAACGATCATGCTCAAGAAAAGGATAATTATCTGCCTCGATGTGCGTGAGGGGAAGACCACTAAGGGGATAAAGTTCAAGGAAAACCGGGACATCGGCGATCCGGTAGAGATGGCCCGGGCCTACTACGAACAAGGTGTGGACGAGCTCGTTTTTTACGATATCACCGCCTCCGCGGAGAAACGGGGCATCATGATCGATGTGGTCGAGAAAGTCGCCGGGCAGATATTTATTCCCTTCGCGGTGGGCGGCGGAATAGGAAGCCTCGAGGATATGCGGAGGGTGCTCTTAGCCGGCGCCGAGAAGGTGAGCGTCAATTCCCAGGCGGTCCGGAGACCTGAGATAATCGCTGAGGGGGCGTCGAAATTCGGGTCCCAGTGTATCGTCCTGGGGATGGACGCCGCCCGGGATGAAACGATGCCTTCGAAATACCGCGTCGTCATCGACGGGGGGCGGACACTCACCGAGCTCGATGCCCTCGCCTGGGCGAAACAGGCTGAACGGTTAGGAGCCGGGGAGATAGTGCTCAACTCCATAGACGCGGACGGTACCGAAACCGGGTATGAGCTTAACCTCACCCGTCTTATCTCTGAATCGGTCTCCATACCGGTGGTGGCCTCGGGGGGCGCGGGAAATCCCGATCATCTGGTCCAAGTCTTTACCGAGGGCAAGGCCGACGCGGCCCTAATCGCTTCCATGGTCCATATTCAGCGATATACGGTGGGGGAGCTCAAGCATCATCTCGACGCAGCTTCGATTCCGGTTAGGCTCGACGGGATAGATTAAAAAAGATAGATTAAAAAAGTATTGCCCTTCTTGGCATAGTTTTTGTATACTGTGAAAGAAAAAAAATTTAGGAGAAATCGATGCCGACTTATGACTACGAGTGCACCGGCTGCGGCCATTCCTTCGAGGCCTTTCAATCAATGTCGGAAGACCCCCTGACCAAGTGCCCGGAGTGCGGGAAGATGGTACGGCGACTGATCGGCGGAGGAGTCGGAATTATATTCAAGGGAAGCGGATTCTACGTCACCGACAGCAAGAGCGGCGGAAAGAGCTCCGGAGGAGCAGCGTCGACCTCGACCGAAACGAAGGACGGCGGAAGCGAAAAAACCGAGACAAAATCGGAAAAAGCGGAAACGAAGTCCGATTTGAAAGAGAATAAGAAAGAGAACAAGAAAGACTCCCAGAAGAGTGCCTAGTCCTCGTCGTCTAAGGGGCCGGAAGAGAAGCCAACCTCCTTGTGTTCCACAGTCTTGTGTACGGGAAAGATCAGAACCGCCTTGTCACCTTGAGAAACCGCCTCCGATACCCTCTTGTTCACCCACTTGAGGGATTTCAACGTCTCGATCATGAAGCATGAGGGATGGAGCTCGGAGATCCGGCTGTCTCTTCCCAGTGCCTCGGTGAGCTTCTCTTTGAAATCGCCGTCTCCCGTGTGGACACTCAGATAGAACAGGTTTTTCACATCGTCGTTACGTAGCCAGTCGCCAAAATACATTATAGTCCCTCCTTTGTCTCTACAATTCGATCCGCTCTGCGGTGGAAGCCGCCTCCTCGAACATACCGGCGAAGGGAAGCCCTTCAAAAACCTCGCGCATAGCATCGAAATCCGGCCGGATAAGGGGACGGTCCGGGGAAAAGAGGGTGCAACAGTCGTCGTAGGGAAGGACGGATATGTCGAAAGTCCCTATCCGGTGCGCCTGATCGATTATCTCCTCTTTGTCCAGTCCGACTAGGGGACGCAGGACCGGAAGCCCGGGAATGCTGCCGGTAAAACGGATGCTCTCCACCGTTTGACTCGCTACCTGACTCAAGGCTTCTCCGGTTATCAGACAGAGCCCGCCTTGCCTCAGGGTTATTATTTCGGCTATCTTCATCATACAGGCCCGCATAATAAGAGTAACCTCCCTCTCCCCGCAGTGCTCCTTGATCTTGAGCTGCAGAGGGGTAAAATCGACGATCCACAGGTCGAGTCCGGCGGTATAGGGCGAAAGGGTCCGGGCAAGTGTTATGACCTTCTCCCGCGCCTCATCGGAGGTAAAAGGGTATGTGTGGAAGTACACCGCCTCGAGCTTGAGACCCCGCTTCGCCATCCGGTATCCGGCTACGGGGCTGTCGATTCCTCCCGAGAGGAGAAGAGTACCCCGTCCGGCGGTCCCTACGGGAAGCCCCCCGGGGCCCTTGGACACCGGCCCGAAGAGGAGCGCCTTTTCCCGTATTTCCACATGGAGCACCCAATCGGGCTCGTGGACGTCTACGACAATATCGGGAAACTCCCGCCGCAGGAGGTCTCCCAAACGGCAGGCGATCTCGTACGACGATAGGGGAAAACCCTTGTCGGACCTGCGGGCCTCGATCTTGAACCGGCCGCCTGGAAAGCGGGACCGGATCTTCCGAGCAGTTTCTACAGCCGCCGTGTCGATGTCGGGAAGCTTCTTCGGAGCCGTTATAACCGGGGCATAGCCTGTAATACCGAAGGTTGTGCTCAAAGCTTCTTCGATTTTCTCGGCAGCGCCGGCCTCGGTCTGCAGAAAGTATCTACCCTGTCGTCCGGTTATAGTATGGGGGATGCCGGAGAGTCTCCTCGTGATATTCTTCTTGAGTGCGCGCTCGAAGTACCTCCGGTTTCCCGACTTGAGGGCGATTTCTCCGATTTTTATTACATAGTGCATGTCACAGTGATTTTACCAGAAGAGCGGATTCCTTGAACAGTACGCGTAAGAATTCGTCGATATCCTCATCGGTTGTGGCCGGGCCGGTGGATACCCGGATCGCGGAAAACGCGGTCTTTTTGTCGATCCCCATATTTTCGAGGCTTCTCGTCCGGGCCGCCTTGGCGGCGGAACACGCCGACCCGGTGCTGACGGCGAAGCCCCGGTCGCTCATAATACGGACGAGGACTTCACCGGGAATAGGGGGGATCGAAACTGTCACTATCCAGGGGGAGTAGCCGTCGCCCCGCTCGTAGTCGCCGATGAGCTTCACCGAAGGTTCTTCCTCAACCGCCCGGATGATCCTCCTCTCGAGGCGCCTACCGTGTTCGAATAGCTCTTCGAATGCCGCGGCGCGCCGCTCCACGGCAAGGGTAATTCCCAGGATACCTCTCAGGTTTTCGGTCCCGGGCCGTATTCCTCCCTCCTGTTCACCGCCGGCAAGGAGGGTTTTGAGCGGTTTCGCGAGATAGAGCATCCCGATGCCCCGGGGAGCGCCGATTTTGTGGCCGCTGAAAGCCGCGCTGTCCACTCCCAATGAAATCGGATCGAAGGGAATTTTCCCCAGCGCCTGTACGGCGTCGGTGTGGATGTGAATCCGGCCACCTCGGTCCCGCTCCCTGTCTCTCACGGCATGTACGATCGATTTCAGAGGCTGTACGGCTCCTGTGTCGTTAGAGACCGCCATAACCGCGACTAAACCGGTTTCATCATCGATAGCGGAAGCTATTGTGTCCGGGTCGATGTGACCGGACGGATTTGCTTTTACCGTTTTCACAGGGCACCCTAATTCCTTCAGGTGTTTCGCGGTTTCCCAGACCGAGGGATGTTCGATGCCGCTTATAACCATCCCCGAACGCTTTCGTCGGAACAGCAGTGAGGTCAGGACGACGCCGTTCGATTCGGTGCCTCCGGAGGTGAAGTACAGGGTGGACGGATCCAGTTCGAGAGTTCCGGCGGTACGGCCGCGGCATTCCTCGAGAAGCATCCTTGCCCGTTTTCCTTCGGCATGGAGGGAGGAGGGGTTACCGTAGAGCTCGGTCTCGATGGATACAAGCTCGTCCATCAAGGCTGAATCGGGAACGGCGGTGGCCGCCCAATCGAGATAGATCATAGATGGACTATACAGGGGAAAAAGTGCTTCTTCAACGCTCTTCTTGCCAAGAAATGAAAACTGCTATATAGTCAATACTTATGAGTGATAACACATGCTGTGAAGACACGGTAATCTCTTCGTATGCTGAGAAGCTCAAAGTCTGCGGGCACCCCGTCCGGCTCAAGATCCTCTGCCTCATCCAGAAGCAGGACGCCTGCGTAACCGACCTCTGGCAGTGCCTTCAGCAGCCCCAACCGGTCATCTCGCAGCACCTTGCGGTTCTCAAGGAAAAGGGAATCGTCAATTCCGATATTCAGGGAAACAGAAGAATCTACTCGATCGTCGATCCATTCATTCGCAAAATAGTCGGTGATATCTAAAGATACGGCGGACTAAAACCGTTCCACGAAGTCCCAGACAAGATTGATAACCCCGATAATAGCGGTGATCCACCCGGTGGTGATCAGGAGGTTTTGCACGACCTGGTCCGGGCGTTTGAGGATCGTTTTGGAGACGTAGAGATTCGTCTCCGGCTCCACCACGGTAGTGAGCTCGACCTCGGTCCGGTTCCCATTGTCGTCCACGAACCAGAGCCCGTTGGGATCACCCACGTTCTCTTCTATTCCTCCCGCGAGGAGCAGATAGTCGTTGACGGTATTACCCTTCATAAAGGTGTAGGCGCCGGGATTATTGACGTGACCGGTGACGAAGACCTTGAGGGTCTTCATGGGAACGAGAATAAAATCCCCGGGCAAAAGCTCGACATCGTACTTATCCTCCCGGGTTTCCCACAGCTTCTTGATGTTCACCTCGATTCGTTCTTCGCTATCCCTTTCCGTCTTCCGCAGGATGAGACTCTCCTCACTCGTATCCAGGAGCGGGGTGTGGCCTCCGACCATATCGAGGGCGGTCAGGAGGGTGACCCCGGGATTATAGGGGAGGTCGGTGCGGACCGATTCCCTGGGAACCTGGATGATGCTCTGCTTTTCGAAGTTTCGCCCAAAAACAGCACCCTGAATCGTAATCATCTCGGTACTCTCCGAGGTGGAGTGAATCGATACCCGGTCCCCGTTCTTCAAAGGGAACTGGTCCGCGAATTTGATAGGTATCGTAATCGTTTCGTGACGCCCTTTCGGGCCTACTCGGAGGATTTCGATCTTTGAGGTGAGGGTATCGGGCTTGACTCCTCCGGCAAGGTTAAGGAGTGTCTCTAAAGTTTCTCCCTCCACGAGCTCGTAGGCTCCGGGAAAGTTCACGTTCCCTGCGACCGAGGTGACGATATCGGCGGGAGGAACGTAGACCTTGTCCCCGGGCTGGAGCCGCGGGTTCGCGCGGAAATCGGCCTGTTCGTAGAATCGGGAGATATCCACGACCAGGGTTTCGCCGCCGTCTTCCGCGTCGGTCTCTCCAGCGCGGATGAGCCGGACCTGGCGGTAGCTTGCGTTGGGTTTGAAGCCCCCGGCGGTAGCGATCGCTTCGATAACCCCCATCAAAGGATTAGCTACGATGTATCCCGGCTGTACCACCCCTCCGTAGATAAAGATGTTGAATTGGGCGGGGGTAGTGAGGGTGAAGTTTACGTACTGCACCGGAAGGGTGTCACGCACCCGTTGTATTACATAGTCCTGGAGCTCGGTAAGCGTCCGCCCCTCAGCGGAGATGGTTCCGAGAAAGGGGATGTTCAGATTAAAATCCTTCTGGAGCTGAACCGTGTAGGTCTGGTCATTGGATATGGACCCGTCGCTCCGGACCCCGCTGGTTACAACAAGGGTAAATATGTCTCCGGGGGTCAACGTGTAGTCGACCATGGAGGAAAAGTTCTTGGTAAAATCGGTGTTGATTCCCCTGACCTGTCGGAAGATATCGGCCTGAAGCCCGAACCCCGTGTCCATCTCGGGCTCGACGCGCTGTGAACCGTTCTCCGCCATGGTCTCTTGAGCAAGGACCGGAAAAGGTGCAGCGAGGATTACGAGGAGTGCGAGCAGCGGGAAGAACGGCCGTATTTTCATGTGGCAAATACTATCAGCAGAATTTACGGGGAGTCAAGGTCTTCTCGAATCCTTCTCCCTATGATATGAAGGCATGGTATGAGAAAGAGGACGGTCCGCTTAGGCGAATACGCCACCGAAATACGCTTCGTTACGTTAAGAGAGGCGGCGCAAAACCTAACCGCCGCTCCCTTAGCGGTCTTCGACGCAAACACCGTTCGGTTGTTCGAAGCCGTATCCGGGGAGCGCTCGGTTATACTCCCCGCCGGGGAGCTCGCGAAGAACTGGCTATCAGTGGAAGCCATCCTATCCCGGGCCTTGGATCTATCTTTAGGACGGGACGGTGTAATCGCGGGTGCGGGAGGAGGCGTGGTCTGCGACCTCACCGGGTTCGCCGCCTCGGTGTATATGCGGGGTACCGGCCTCGAGCTGTATCCCACCACTCTCCTCGCAATGACCGACGCCGCCGTCGGAGGAAAGACCGGGATCGACTACGGCGGATTCAAAAACATCGTGGGAAGTTTTTATCCCGCCGGTACGGTGTATATTGCCGCCGAGGTCCTCGGTTCCCTCCAGGAGAGGGAATTCCGATCCGGCCTCGCGGAGGTCATCAAACACGCCCTTCTCGGAAACCGAAAGCTCTTCGAGCTTCTCGAAACGAGCCGGGATGATATCCTTGGGCGAAAAGATCCCGCCCTCCTCGAGGAGATGATCTATCAGTCGGTGGGCGTAAAAATAGGATTCGTCGAGGAAGATTTTCGGGAGTCCGGGAGAAGGGCTTTCCTCAACTTCGGACATACTTTCGGTCACGCTCTCGAATCCTCCTACCGGTTCGAAGGGGGGATAAGCCACGGCGAAGCGGTGGCCTGGGGGATGACCGCGGCCCTGCGGGCGGGATGCGCCAAGGGGATAACCGACGAGCGGTATGCGAAAGAAGCCGCACGCCTTATCGAAGCGTACGGTTTTACCCTGCGCCCCGATTACGAGCCGGATGAGCTCATACGCGCTATGAAGAAGGACAAGAAAATCCGTTCCGGTAGGGTGCGGTTCATTCTCCAGAGGGACTTCGGCGACACCGTGAGCACCGAGCTCGAAGATGACCTTCTCAAGGAAGTTTTAAGTGAGGCCGGCGGACGTCCGTGTCGTTAGGGCTCTTCGAGGTATTCCGAGAGTCTCCGGTACAGCCCGTTAAGCCGCTCCATATTGGGATCATGATCGCCGAGTTCGTCGACCAGGGCCTCCAGACTCGCCAGGCTCTGGGACAAGGCGGTGTGGAACCCCCGGGAGCAGGTGAACCAGTAGTTTCCTATTCCGTCGGTGTAGAGACAGATGAATCCGAGCTGATTTTTTCCCTTCTTCTTAGCCGGACAGAGCTTCAAGATGTGCTCCGTTTCCGCGCAGAGCTCTTCTCCGTTATCCACGTAGGTGTAGTTCTTTCCCTTCGGCCAATCGAAGACTATTTCCGATTCCGGATGTATATGCGTCGCGATCTTTAAGATGGTGCTAACACGCTCTCCCGCGAGGAGATCATATTTCCCATAGCGGATTTTTCCGGGAAGTTTCCTGTGTTCGGGAAGAATTTGGACATCCGTCGTAGATAGAACCCGTTTGAGAGCTTCCCAGTCGAGGACGGCCATCTTCTTCTTTCCCTTATAAGGCTTCAGAGGAAAGAACTCGATACCCACGCGAACCTGGTCGGTCTTGGCGGTGGAAACTGCGACCTCTTCCGGTTTGCCCCCCTGCCCCTTTCTCCTGGCAAGGAGATTCCGGTCGAGCATAGGGGATATCTCGGGAAGCCACTCCCTCTTCAGCGGGCTAACCGAGCGGGCGAACATCTTCGATGTGCGGACGATCTCTCCGGCCACGATGAACTGAGGGCTTTCACGGAACATAACCGATCCGGGATGAATGGATATTCGGTCGGCGGTCAGGCTTCGGTACGATCCCCTTTGAGTATTTGCGCACACGAACTGGATGAGCCCGGTGGAGACGGCGCAGAGGTAGTCCTTGACGGAACCGCCTGAGGTAATGGGTATCCCCATCCCGCTCACGATCTCTTCGAGCTGAGCCTTGATATTCGCTATTTCCGCGGTGGTCTTGGTGTCGAGATAATGGCTGCTGCAGAAGGATTCCGCGTCGCTCCGGCGCATGTAGGCCCGGTAGATCTTGAGGTATGAGACGAAGTCCCCCGAACGGTCCCGGAAGGTGTGGTGGGCCTTTCGCGCCTCGACCTCCTTTCCGGGGGGAAGGACGAAGGGGGTTCGCGCGGAGAGGAAGCTTACGGCGATGGTGGTTTCCTCTATGACCGAGGGTTTGTTGAGTATTGCCTCGACGATGATCCTCGAGAGCCGGGGAAGAAGGGGGAAAACCGCCATCATCTCTCCAATGGAGCTCAAATCCCTGTCCGCGGTGAGGGCGTCTAGAAGGGTAAGAGTTTCTATGGCGCTGATGATACCCGCCCGTCCGGGGGGGGAGATGAAATTGAAGGATTCGAAATCTTTTATCCCGATTTCCGCCATCCTCAAGACAACCTCGGACAGGTCGGTTCGGTATATCTCTTCGGTGGTGTACATGCTCCTCGTTTCGTAATCCATTTTTGTATAGAGGCGGTAGCAGGTCCCCGGACGGGTCCTTCCGGCGCGGCCCTTCCGCTGGTTGCAGGAAGCTTTGGATATGGGATTTTCGATCAGAGAGGAGGTATATGTCCGGGGATTATAGTAATTGAGCTTGGCGAGGCCGGAGTCGATGACCGAGGTAATTCCGTCGATGGTGACGCTGGTCTCAGCTATGTTGGTGGAAATGACTACCTTCGTCTTTCCCGGAGGAGTTTCGATAAAGACCCTCTCCTGCTCCTCCTTGCTCAAGCGCCCGTAGAGGGGGAGGAGGAAGAGTTTTTTGCTGAAAGGGACCTGTTTCAAGAGATTAAGGGTGTCTTTGATCTGCCGTTCCCCCGACAGGAAAACCAGTATATCCCCCTCCCGTTTCTCCTCCATGATGCGGCTTATGATTTCGACAATTTTGAGAAGCATCCCCTCTTCACCCTGCTCGGGTATGGGAGGATCGTAGATGATGCCTACCGGGTACATCGACGATTCGATGTGTACAATCGGGGCGCCTCCGAAGTATTCACTGAAGATCTCGGCATTGATAGTGGCGCTGGAAATTATGACCTTGAACTCGGGGCGTGCTTCGAGGACGTGTTTCAGGAGGCCTAGGATGAAATCGATGTTGAGGGAACGCTCGTGCGCCTCGTCCACCATGATCACCGAATATTTGGACAGGGTCCTGTCGGCCTTGAGTTCCTGAAGGAGTATTCCGTCGGTCATCACCTTAATGCTGGTGGTGGGGGTGGTCCTATCCTCGAAGCGCATCTTGTAGCCGGCCACTTCGGGTATCGGAGTGTCGAGCTGCGATGCGATATACTCGCACACCGAAACCGCTGCGATCCGCCTCGGCTGGGTTATCCCTAAAACCCCATTTTTCGAATATCCCGCCTCATGGAGGATTATGGGGAGCTGAGTGGTCTTTCCCGATCCGGTGGGGCTTTCCACGACGACTACCTGATCGGTTTTTAAGGACTTCAATATCTTGTCTTTCTGCTGATATACGGGAAGGTTCTCGGAAACAATCATGGATGTTTCTTTTCTGCGGCTTGTATTCGGGATACCGCCTCCTCGAAAGAGAGTTCTTCGAAGCTCTCCCGGGTGACGAGGTTTTTTACCGTCACCGTGCCCCGTTCGAATTCGTTACCTCCGCAGATGAGGCCGAAACGGATGCCTTTTTTTTCGGCGAACTGGAACTGGCTGCCGAGTTTCTTCTTTTCCGGATAGACCTCGCAGGATACTCCGGATTTCCTGAATTGTCCGGCTAACCGGTGATAGTGAGGATAGAGATCTTCCTGAAGACAGAGGATGAGGAGATCCGAAGCCGCGACCGAATCGGAGAGCCTTCCTAAGGTTTCGAGGGCCGCCATAAGCCGGTCCAGTCCTATGGAGGCGCCCACTCCGGGAAGCTGCTCCTTTGTGTAGAGAGACGCGAGATCGTTGTATCTACCCCCGGAGCACACCGATCCGATCTCGGGAATCTCATCGAGGAAGGTTTCGAAGACGATGCCGGTGTAGTAGTCGAGTCCCCGGGTTATCGAAGGATCGAGAAAGAATTTTCCCTCGATTCCGCATTCGGCGACATACGACCAGGCGGTAGCCAGCCGCGCCGAATCTTCGGCGGGTCCGCCGGCTAAGTCGTTCATCTTATCGAGGGTTTCCCGGAAACTCCCCGCGGGCTCGATAAAGTCGAGAATTTGTACCGCCCGGTCGGAGGTTACGCACTCCTCGAGGAGGGCTTGGGTCTTGTCCCGTCCGATCTTGGCGAGCTTGTCGACGGTCCTTAAGATTTCCGCCGATTTTTCGGTAATTCCCAGGCGGCTCAAGAAGCGGTTGAACACCTCACGGTTTGAAAGGCGGATAGTGAAGTCGGTTATCCCTAACGCCGTCATAGTATCGTGCATCACCATGAGGATCTCGAAGTCGGCGGAAGGTGAATCGATTCCGACAATATCGAAATCGCACTGGGTAAACTCCCTGAACCGCCCGCGCTGAGTATTTTCTCCCCTCCATACTTTGGAAATGTGGTACCGCTTGAAGGGGGTGTAGAGGTCATGGCGATGGGCGGCCATATACCGGGCGAAGGGAACGGTCAGGTCAAAGCGCATGGCCACGTCCCTTTTACCGTGATCGAGGAAACGGTAGATCTGCTTGTCGGTTTCACCCCCTCCCTTTCCCAGGAGGACCTCGGTATATTCGAGGGCCGGGGTGTCGATCGGAACGAAGCCGAAGTTCTCGAAGACCCCGGTCAATACTGTTTCGATACGCTTTCGTTCGAGCTCCACGTCGGGTAAGAAGTCTCTAAAGCCCTTCAGTACCCGCGGTTCAATCTTTTCTGTACCCATAGCTCAAATATGCCTTTTTTTCTTATCACCTTCAAGGCGAAATTTCTCTTGACTTTTTATCTCCGTTACCTATTACATAGTAATTAGAATAGAAAAAAAAGTGAGTTTCCATTGTTAGTACGCTATGTAAAAACACCCGGGGGCGATACCGAAGAGCTTGCCCGCATATATACATTCGAAGAACACGGCATCAAGATCCAGTACATAGACCAGGATGCCAGGAAAATAATTCACCGCCTCGTCAGTCACGGCTACAAGGCGTACATCGTCGGCGGGGCGGTCCGGGACCTGTTGATCGGAAGACGTCCTAAGGATTTCGACATCGTCACCGACGCCCATCCCGGAAGAATAAGGAAGATATTCTGGAACTCCCGGATAATCGGCCGGCGATTCCGTCTGGTCCATGTGTACGCGGATGACAAGATCCTCGAGGTCTCGACCTTCCGTGCCGCCGACACCAACCAGAACAATACCTTCGGTACGATGAAAGAGGACGTTATGCGCCGGGACTTTTCCATGAACGCCCTCTATTACGATCCCGATTCACAGCAGCTCTACGATTACGTAGGGGGGCTCCAGGATATTCTCGAAAAAAAGATCGAGCCGATCATCCCCTTAGAAACCATCTTTAAGGATGATCCCGTCCGGATTATCAGGATTATACGTTACGCGGCTATAACGGGATTCCCTATACGGAGAAAGCTCGCCCGGCAGATAAAGACGGACCGGAGGCTGCTTCGCGATGTCTCGAATTCCCGCTTGACCGAGGAGGTGATGAAAATCCTCCAGAGCGGAAAATCGGAGCGGATATTTTCCTCCCTCTTCAAATACGGGATCAGCGAGGATATCCTCCCGGAGATCCACCGCGCCGCGGAAGAAGGCACGCAGCTCAAATCCAGGATGCTCGCTAATTTGAGAAAGCTCGACCGGAATGTGCGGAAGTATTCCGCGGTTACCAAGAGTGAGATGATAACCGCCGTGAGCAAGGACTACGTGGAGGAGCGGGTCGACTGGGAGGATAATCCCGAAACCGTTTACAAAGAGGTCTTCCGGCGGATAAAGCAGTTCATTACCCCCATTACGCCGCCAAACAAGGATGTCGAGCAGGCCGTCAGGGGTATGTTCAAATCACGGGGAATGAGGCCTCCCCTCAAGAAACGGTACAAAATAGGAAGACAGCGCTCCCGCCGCCCGGTGGGAAAGAGCGGCGCCTCCAAGCAGGGCGGCGGCAAGGGAAAATCGGGAAAGCCTTCCGGCTAGTCGACTACTTCCACCTCTTCATCCCGGACACTTCCCGCGGCGTCTATACGTTCCATCAGCGAGGTGACCTTATCACGGTAGGCCTCTGGGTCCCTTTCCCGCGCCTGGGCAAGATAATCCCGGGCGTCTTCGGGACGGTTATCGGAGAAGGCATTAACTCCTAAGGCGTAATAGATCAATGAGGGTTCGGCACCGAGCATGAGCGCCGATTGGTAGTAGTATTCCGCAAGAGAGTAATCCTTCAGGGAGTAGTGTATGAGTCCGAGGTAGTAATAGGGAACGTGATGGTTCCCATTGAGGGCGATCGCCTCGACGAAGGCATTCTCCGCTTCGGAAAAATCTCCCTCCTCGTACGCGTCGATTCCATCTCCGACCAAATCGGGAAAGGTTTTTATAGATGCGATGAAGTCGCTGTAATCGGAAGCGAGAAGGTACTCGTCGGTCCACTGGAGGGCCTCCGAACGAACGTTGGCGAGGTTCTCCCGGAGTGAGGCTTCCGGTTCGAGGGCGCTCAAACTGTCCCACAGAATTCGGTTGTAATCGCCGTTCTCGGAGTTGATAAGGAAATAGACCAATCCCCAGGCCTGAGCATGGAACTGGTCTGCCTTGGTTGTAAGGATTTGGTCGTCCGGGTTCAAGAGCTCCGATATGGTAAGAAGCCCGGGTTCCCGCCCCGCCTCGTCGTTTTGGATCATCTTTTTCAGGGTTTCGAGCCAGCTCAAATTCTCGGTGTATACCGCGAAATCGTTCTCCTCGTCGTAATGGCACTTTTCGAAGAACACGGCGAATCCCTGCTGGATCCACAGGGGAGGGTTCCGCACGAAGGATTTGAGGAACTGGATGTACCCGTGGCGCACGAGGGATGTATCGAAACCCTCTTCGTTGCGTACGGCAAAACCGAGGAGCTCGCTCTTTTCGGGGGAGGAGTATTGCAGAAAAACGAAATTGTCCTTGGTCTGTCCCACTGCCGATTCGAGATAGTCGTCGAACCGCTCCTTACTCGAAAAGATACGGACGTTGAGCTTCCCCGGAAGCTTTTCCAGATCAAAATGCATGTATTGGTTGAAGAGCTCCAAGAATGCTTCCATCTTCGAAGCGGTCAGCTTCGCATCCGCGGCGCTTTGCTCGGAGTAGACTCGATAGTGGCCGGTTTCGGAGAGATACACCTGAGGCGACTGCGCAAAAGCGGGAGAAACCGCAAACGCGAGTACGGCCGAGATCAAAAGGCCCGGGAGCAGAAATCGTTTCATTTTTTCCTCCACTGAAAAGTATTGTAACGAGTGACTCACGGAGTTGTCAAATCTATTATCAGCCAGGAGTTACGGTGAACCGCTCGATGTTGATGTTGACTTCCTTGATGTTGATCCCGGCATATTTTTCGATATTGTCGAGTACGTAGTCTCTCAGGTGGTGGATGCTTCCCGCGAGCTGGACCCCGTAAGGGAGCTGTACGGTCAGACTCAGGATGTATCCCTGATGGTCGACTTTGACCGATATCTTCTCGACCTTGATTTCCGGATTGTACTCGTCCACGCAATGGAGAACCATTTGGGAGATTGCCGTCTCGCTGATGGATATCTTTCCGCGGCGGGAGAATTCCGGACGTACAACAGCCTTCTCGAATACTCGATTTTTGTTTTTAACGGCCAAACGGTTGCGGAGAAAGATCTTGATGCTGTCGTAGAAAATCTGCGGATAATCCCGCTTGATCTCGATGGCGGGCACCGGTATCACATGTTTTCCCTCGGTGCTTCTCGTCCTCTTGGCCAGCTCGATATCCTTGGTACTGGCCACCTCCTCGATCCGGATGATTTTACGGGGAGCCGGTAAATTGAGGCGCTTTACGATCTTCTTGATCATACCGTCGGAAGTCCCGATGACGAGGATCCGTTTGAAGTTCTCCTTTTCCAGCGCGCTTACGACTTCGTGTCGGTGACCGGACTCGTCGAAGAGGGCGGTCTTAACGGCCGCGAGAAAGGCCTTCTCTTTCTTTGCCGATTTTCCCGCGATGATGGAGTCGTCCTTGATGAGAAGTCCGTCGTCGATAATGAGGTCTATCCCGTACTTGTCCGCGATGAGCCGGGCCCGGAAGCTCTTTCCCGAACCGCTCTCGCCGACTAAGGCATAGACGATTACTCCGCGGAGAAGCCAGATAATGTGGTGCAGGAAGGCTTTCATGGGTATAAGATACCTATCTTTCTCTTCCTGTGGAAGGGCCGGAGAGTTTTTCGACCGTTTCGGTACCGAAATATTTCTCGACGATCTCGAGAAAATAGGCGGGAGGTACCGCGGTAACCGTCTCGATGCCGAGCTCCCCGGCCCCCTCGGGATCCGCGGCACGGACGGTGTGCGCATGGAGAAGGTAGGGCGGCACTCCTTGGCCGGGTATCCCCGGTTCTCTCAAACGGTGCCCGCCGTATTTGACGTCTCCCGCCAAGGGCAGGTCCCGGGCAGCGGTCTGAACTCGGATCTGGTGGGTCCGTCCGGTGTGCAGGGTAAACCGCACCAGGCTCAGTTCCTTTCCCGCTGCGACCGGTTCCGCGGCAAGAGAGGCGACCTTCCCCCCGCGGGTAGGGTTTTCCCTCTGCCGGGCTGTCGATTTTTTACTCTTCCCGTTCCGCGTTATCCGGTCGCTCCACTTCGCTTCGGTGCCGAGGGTTCCTTCCACGACGGCCAGATACAGTTTGACGAGTCTTCCCGTCGTGAGAAGCTCGGAAAAAGTCCGAGCCCCGCGGATCGATTTTCCGAAGAAGACCGCGCCGGAGGTATTCCGGTCGAGCCGGTGAAGGGGCCCAGGGGTAAAGCTCAAGGAGGGGGGCAGCTTCGGGGCGAGATACTCTCTTACCGCTTCCTCGAGGGAACCGGGACCATGGATGAGGATACCCGCGGGTTTATCGAGAACGAGGAGGTCCGGAGTCTCGAGGATGACTCGAATCGAAGGAGAGGATTCGGAGGGCCTAGGGATGTCGGAGCATGCAATGCCGTTAGGGCCGCCGGGTATTTCCCATTTCCGGGCAAAATGAGGGCTTACCGATATGACGTCCCCGGGTCTTACCAGATAGTCGGGGGTAGTCTTTTCACCGTTGACGCGAATATCTCTTTTTCTCATGCCTCCGTAGATGGCCCCGAGGGGAAGGGTGGGGAGGAATTTACGCAGTACCCGGTCGATTCGTCTCCCGCAATCATTCCGGCCGGTGCTAAATGTAAGCCGCTTCACCTCTGCCATGGGATTATCATACCAGATTTTTGAAACAGCTTGACAGTCCATTTTCTATAGATCACAATGAAAATCACCCGTCATGAATAGATTTACGAGCTCTCGGTTCGGCGCAGGACTTGTCGCGTCCGGATTGTGCATTTTTAGCTTCGCTGTAGCCGTATACGGAGTGTTTCTCCGGGACGGCATCGAGGAACTCCCCAATACTGCTTGGAACGGCTACACCGTCCTTCTCGTAGACTCCGCCGTCCCGGAGCGGGAGGTGGTGAGCCGCCTCGTTTCGGCCGGAGCGGGTGAAGTTCTTTCCCGGAGCGATGTCGTCTTGAGCTATTGTGAGATTCCCGGACTCGGCGAAGTTTCTCTAAGCGGCCTCGAAGTGAGGTTCGACGAGGCCGATCCCCGATACGATCCGTACATGCGATCGGTGGGAAACTATTTTTTGAGCCGGGACGGGAAGTATTCACTCTACTACTGCGCGGATACCGATTTGCCCCTTGAAGTCATTGTATCCGAAGCTTTTTCGGGGAATTCCTTCGAATACCGCCTGTTCGGACGGCCCGAGGCCGGTCCCGATGTAGTTCGGTTTTCCCGATTCGGAACATCCGCCGTTATTCTCTTCTTTGGAGCTTTCTTAGGATTCCTCGCTAAAAAATATCTTTTCGTCATAGGGGTGTCCGCCCTTGTCTGCGCGGGGATAGGGTTCTTTTCGGGATTGGTGATACTTCCCGCCGCATTGATATTCCAATTCGCCTCAGCCTTTTTCTGTCTCGACTTTTTGCCCCGGTATAAGCGGAGGCTTAACGAAACACTCTCGAGGGAGGGGAAGGTTCGAACCGAAGCGGAAACCAAGGCCGGATACGCACGGAATCTACCCGAGGGGTGGTACAAGAGGGTTTTTTTACCTCTCTGTGCCTTCATCGCGGGGCTGGGAGCCGCCCTCGCGGCGGGGAAATCCGGCAACACCTTGGGCACCGTCCTCGCTATGGCCGCCGCGGTCGCTGCGGTGCCTGTGATACGCGCGGGGATCCTGACCATTGCTCAGGCGAGGCGGGAGCACCGGCTCTTTTTTTCAGTGCCTCTTAGGCGGCGGAGCGGGGAACGGAGAAACTATAAGACCCTCTCGGCCGCGGCCCTCACCGGTGCCCTAATTCTCGCGGGGGTACGTCTCTTAGCCCCGGCTGAGCCGTCGGCTTTTTCGTCGGGAGCGGTTCGGCCCGAGATTCCCCTCCCGGGGGACCCTCTGGATGCAGGGAGCATAAGCGTGGTCCCGGGGGCGCCTCCCGGAGATTCGGACCTCCCGGACCTTAGCCACTACCTTCAGCACCGGTCCTATCAGGAGCTCTATCTCTACAGCGGCCGGGACTCTCTTTCCACCTTTTCCCAGGCGGAGGGGCGAATTATAAAAACTTACGGAAAAAATCGGGTTAGTTACGAGGAATGGATACAAAAAAGGACCGAAGAGTATGCCGCGAGCCCCCTCGGAG
>JBKHAJ010000278.1:0-4034 GCA_046542935.1 Spirochaetia bacterium
GCCGATTTCGCGGGAGTTCCCTGTCTCGAGCCGATTAATCAGCAGGAAGCCTACCACATGATGCGGGAGGCCTTCGATCTCTCCGAGGAGTTCCACGTTCCGGTGGTGGTGCGGATTACCACTCGCCTCGCCCATTCGAGGGCCGTCATCACTCCTGTTGCGCCTAGGAGCCAGAATAAATTAGACAAAGTCGGCGACACCAGTAAGTGGATGCTCCTTCCGGCCCTCGCGCGGAAACAGTTCAAGAGCCTCCTCGAGAAGCAGACGATGTTCAAGCGATTTTCCGAAGAAACGAAATACAATACTTTAGAGATTAATCCGGAGTTTAGCGGATACGGGGTCATAACCACCGGGCTTGGGCGGAATTACTACGTAGAGAACCTCGGCGAGCTCACACCCGTGCCCTCCCATCTCCACATATCCGTCTATCCTATACCTGCGGACAAGATCCGAAACCTCGCCGAAAAGGTGGATAAAATCATCGTCATCGAAGAGGGGTATCCCTTTGTAGAAAAGTACCTCCGGGGGATCCTGCCGGTGGATACGGTGATCGAGGGAAAGATGGACGCCTCGATTCCTCCCACCGGAGAACTCAATCCCGACTGTGTCCGGGCGGCCTTGGGATTGGAAACCCGCCGCGGGTGCGGCGAAGTCGGCGAGCCCCTGCCCGGGCGTCCGCCCCAACTCTGCCGGGGCTGCCCCCATTCCGACACCTTCGAGCTCATCAACCGGGCACGGGAGGGATATGAGAACTCCATCGTTACATCCGATATCGGATGCTACGCCTTAGGGGCCCTTCCGCCGTATAAATCGATCGAGACTATCGTGTGCATGGGGGGTTCCATCGGGATCGCCAAGGGGGCCGCGGAAGCGGGTTTTACCCCGGTTGTCGCCACGATCGGAGACAGCACCTTCCTCCATTCGGGAACGACTCACCTAGTGGACGCGGTGGCCAACAAGACACCGATGACGGTCGTCATTATGGACAACAGCACCGTTGCCATGACCGGCGGACAGGAGACCATGCTCGAGTCGAGCGCTATCCAGCGACTCGTCGAAGGGATCGGAGTGGAGAAAGAACACTTGAGGATTATCGAGCCCCTCAAGAAACACGCCGACCGGAACCTCGAAATTCTCAAGGAGGAGATGGAGTATCCGGGGGTCTCGGTAGTCATCTCGATCAGGGAGTGTCTGGAGACGGCGAAAAATCGGAAGAAATCCGGAGGCGCAACATGAAATACGACATCGTACTGGCCGGAGTCGGAGGACAGGGAGTATTGTCCCTGGCCGCCGTAATCGCACGGGGAGCCATGAACGCGGGGCTGCATGTCCGCCAGTCGGAGGTCCACGGGATGGCCCAGCGGGGCGGCGCGGTCCTTTCCCACATGCGGATCTCCGACATCGATATACCGAGCGATCTGATCCCCCGGGGAGCCGGGGACATGATCCTGAGCATGGAGCCGTTGGAATCTCTCCGCTATCTCGAGTATCTGGCCCCCGAGGGGGTACTCGTTACCTCCGGTGACCCTGTTACCAACATTCCGAGCTATCCGGACCTCGAGGGGATCTACGAACGGATCCGGGACCACAAGCGCTCCCTGATCGTGGAGAGCGGGCGTCTCGCCAAGGAAGCGGGATCGAGCCGGGCGGTTAACACCGTGATGATCGGCGCCGCTTCCAAGTTCCTTCCCTTAGGCCCCGAAGAGCTGGAGAGCGCCATCCGGGAAATGTTCGCCCGGAAGGGAGAGGAAATCGCAGAGGCGAATGTCCGGGCCTTTCGCCTCGGACGGGAGCACGGCGGATAAGGAGCCTCCATGGACTTTACGTACTGGGACAGAAACACCGAGCTCATGGACCGGGAACTCCTCGAAAAGGGGCAGCTTTCGGACCTGAAGCGGACCTTGGAAAAGTCCTTTCGAACCGATTTTTACCGTGACCGGTTAAAACGAATCGGAATCTCTTCACCGGAGGACATTACCTCTTTCGAGGACTTCCGAAAGATCCCCTTTACCACCAAGGACGATCTGCGCAGCGCCTTTCCCTACGGCCTCCTCTCGTGTCCGCTGGACGACGTTATCCGGCTCCACGCCTCGAGCGGCACCACCGGAATCCCAACGGTGATCTATCACACCCGCGACGACATCGATAGCTGGACCGAGCTCGCCGCCCGTTCGATTGTAGCTACCGGAGCGGGAAGGGGGGACGTCTTTCAGAACATGATGACCTACGGACTCTTTACCGGAGGGCTCGGGCTCCACTATGGCGCGGAGCGGGTCGGTTCCCTGGTGATTCCGGCGAGCTCGGGGAACACCAAGCGGCAGTTCAAGCTCATGGCCGATTTTCACACTACCGTGGTCCATGCCACCCCGAGCTACATGCTCCACATGTACTCCCGCCTCGAGGAGGAGGGGCTCTCCTTAGACGATCTGTATCTTAAGAAGGGTTTCGTCGGCGCGGAACCCCACTCGGAGGAGATCCGCAGAAAGGTCGAAGACCTCTTCGGGATAGACGTCTACAACTCCTACGGCTTAAGCGAGATGAACGGCCCGGCGGTGGCCTTCGAGTGCGAGCTCAAACAGGGGATGCACCTGTGGGAGGACGCCTATATCTTGGAGATCATCGATCCCGATACCGGCCGGCCGGTCCCCGACGGGACCGAAGGAGAGCTGGTGCTCACAACCCTTAAAAGGAGTGCCACCCCGCTTCTGCGCTACCGGACCCGGGACCTTACCTCGATCTATTCCGATCCCTGCGGCTGCGGGAGAACCCACCGGAGAATAGCCCGGATCAAGGGGAGGACCGACGACATGCTCATCATCAACGGGGTCAACGTGTTCCCCTCGCAGATCGAGGAAGTCATCATGAAGCTCCCCGAGATCGGTACCAACTACCAGATCGTGGTGGAGAAGGCGGGGGCCCTCGACAGGATCACCGTCAAGACCGAGGTGGGAGCGGAAATCTTCAGCGACGACGCCCGGGACTTAAACGCCCTTACGTATAGGATCAGGGAGCATCTGAAAGCGTCCATTTCCATATCCCCCGTTGTGGAGCTCCACGAGCCGGGGGTCCTTCCGGTCCACGAGGGAAAGGCCAAACGGGTCTTTGACGAGAGATAAACTTGATATTTTGGCTGCCGGGCCCTATAATTTTTTCGGGACAGGAGAAAGAGGATGATTTGGAACAAGGAACGTGAAGCCTGCACCCTGAAGGAGCGAAGGTCGCAGCAGGATGAGGATTTGGTGGCCCTGATAAAGAGGGTCTACGAAAAGGTCCCCTTTTATCGGCGGAAATGTGACGAGGCCGGAGTATCCCCTCAGGATATCCGGAGCATCGAGGATATCGCCAAGCTCCCCTTTACCACCAAGGACGAACTCAGGGAAACTTACCCCTACGGTCTCCTCGCCGTTGATGAGGCTGATATCGTCGAGGTCCATACCTCTTCGGGAACCACCGGTACCCCCGTGGTGGACGCCTATACTCAAACCGACATCGATACCTGGAGCGAGGCGATGGCCCGGACCCTGGCGATGGCCGGCACCGGTCCTAATGACGTGGTACAGAACGCCTACGGGTACGGCCTGTTCACCGGCGGCTTAGGCGTTCACTACGGGGCCAGGCGTATCGGGGCGAACGTAATTCCCATCTCCGCGGGAAACACCAAGCGGCAGCTCATGATCATGCGGGACTTCGGTACCACGATTCTAACCTGTACCCCTTCATATTCCCTCTTTCTGGCCGAGGAAGCGAAAGAGGAGGGGATCGATTTCGAGCGCTTGAGCGTCAAGGCGGGATGTTTCGGCGCCGAGCCGTGGAGCGACAACATGCGCGTGGAGATAGAGGGAAAGCTGGGGTTGAGCGCTCACGATATCTACGGCCTCACCGAGATAATCGGTCCGGGGGTCTCTTCGGAGTGCGAGGCGAAGGACGGGCTGCACATCAACGAGGACCTCTTTTATCCCGAGATCATCGATCCCTTCACAGGTGAACCCCTCCCCGACGGAGAGAAGGGAGAGCTCGTCTTTACGACCCTTACC
>JBKHAJ010000279.1:0-3998 GCA_046542935.1 Spirochaetia bacterium
CCGTTCCGCCGCGATGTACCCGCCGGGTCCGCCGCCTAAAATTATTACATCATAGTCCATGTGTTATCCTCTTCTTTTATCCGGCCAAAAGTATTTCGAATCGTGCGAGCTTGTCACCGAGCTTCTTGAGGAACCGTGCCCCGAGGGCGCCGTCGACGAGCTGATGGTCGATGGTCAACGACAATCCGATGTGGGGAATGAAATCGGTGCATCCGTCCTCGTCGGTCACCGGTTTCGGCTGAACATTGTTGAGTCCGAGGATACCCACCTCCGGAGCGTTCACGATGGGAGTAAAGCTCTCGATCCCGAAGGCTCCGAGATTGGTGACGGTAAAGGTCCCCCCTTTGAGCTCGTCGGGAGAGATACCCCCTTCCACACAGCCGAAGATGAGCCGCTTCGCCTCCTCGGATATCTGCTTGAGAGTCATGAGGTGGGCATTTCTGATAACCGGCACCATGAGCCCCTTCTTTGTGTCTACGGCGAACCCTAGGTGCACGTGCTCGAACCTGCGGATTGTGTCTCCTAAGAAGTGACTGTTCAGATCGGGGAACTCCGGAAGGGTCCGGGCGACCGCGTACAACAGGATATCGTTCATGGTGATATTGCCGTAACCCCACTTGTCCGGGGCGTCTTTGAGCTTCCGCCGGAAGGCGAGTATCTCCCTCGCGTCGGCGGAGGAGTTCAGGGTAAGCTGCGCCGTCGACTGAAGGGATGAGTGCATCCGCTCGGCGATGAGCTTGCGAATACCCTTCACCGGGGTATCGGTTGTCGGTCCGGGATATCCCGCCGCTTGGGCACCTTCCATGCCGGCTCCGGGCGCGGCACCGGCCGGTGCCGCCGCTCCGGCGGCGGCTATGTCCCGTGCGGTGACCCGTCCGCCGATTCCGGTTCCCCGTTCCGGCTCGGCGGACCCCGCAGCCAGCTGCTCCTCAATAGCCGCGGGCGTAAAGGGCTCCCGGGTGCCTAGGACGTAACGGATGTCCCTCTCGATGACCCGGCCTCCCGGACCGGTTCCGGCTATGGACGAGGGATCGACCCCCTTCGCCCGGGCGAGGAGCCGGGCCCTGGGGCTTACCGGCGAAGCTCCGCCGGCTGCGGCCTCCGCCGGGGCCACAGCCTGCGCCGCAGCGGCGGTTTCGGGCTCCGCCGCGGGTGCTTCCTTTTGGGCGGGCTTGGGTGATTCCGCCGGCTGTTCGGCCGATCCGGCGGCTTCACTCGGAGCGAGGCCGCTTACGTCTTCCCCCTCCTCTCCTATCGCCGCTATAACGGTGAGAACCGGGACATCGTCCCCCTCATCGAAAAACCGCTTTAACAGCGTACCCGAAGCGGGTGCCTCCACCTCGAAGGTGGCCTTATCGGTCTCCACCTCGCAGACTGGTTCCCCTTCGGATACGGCGTCTCCTTCCATTTTTTTCCACTCGAGGATTATACAGGATTCGACGGTATTTCCCTGTTTCGGTAATAGTACTTCGGTAGCCATAGCCTCGTTACTCCTTCTTTTCTTATGTCGTCATTACCTGGATGCCGTTCGCTTCCAGATCCGTTACGATCTCTTCTCTCATCTCATCGTCGGTGATCATCAGGTCGAACTCGGTCAGGGGGAGGATCTTTACAAATCCCTCCTTCCCGTATTTCGATGAATCGGCGATAAGCACCGTCCTGTCAGCCTGTCCCGCCATCCGCTTGACCACCTCGGCCCCGTCGACTAAGTGGGTGGTAAGCCCCGTTTTAAGCGAAAACCCGTCGGTTCCGACGATGGAGGTCTTCACATGGAACTGCTCGAGTTCCTTGAGGGTGATGGGGCCCACCAATGACTCGGTGGAGGGGCGAAACTCTCCTCCGACTACGGTCAAGTGTATTGCCGGATTCAGCCGAGCATAGGGAACGATTAGGGTCGAATTTGTCACGATGTGTATATCCCGCTTTCCCAAGAGATACTTTGCGATCAATGCGGTGGTTGTCCCGGCACCGATCATCACCGTTTCCCCGTCCTTGATGAGCTCGGCGGCCCGCTTGGCGATCCGGTTCTTCGCATCGGTCCGATGCTTCTGCCTGTCTAAGATGCTCGGATGAAAAGCCGGAAGTGCGCCTCCCCGGGTCCGGATGATAGCTCCCTTTTCGGCGAGGCTGTTCAGGTCGTTTCGGATGGTGACCGCCGAAACGTCGAGGACCCGCCTCAAATCGGCCACCGCGATGGAGGAGTTCTCGGAAAGCATCTCCAAGATCTTCTTTTCTCTTTCCGTAAAGTTGTTCAACACTGTGTTAGACCTTATCTTAAGCTTCTCATATGCTTTCAATAATATTACGTTTTTCTTTTTTTAGCAAGCGGATGGAGAAGAAATTGACCGATGGGGGAGTTAATCTTGACAAAGGATATAAGGCTCACTACATTATATCGGAATGACTATCTTTTTCGGATAAGTCATGTAAAAGTTGTGGGTAGCATCAAATTATTCGAATATGATATGATTCTAATATATCTATCCTCGTATTACTCAAGTTCCACGTCAACAGCTGATTCGAATAGTACATCCGTACGGAAGGAGCGATTATGAAGTACAGTCTAGGTCTCGATATCGGATCTATTTCCATAAATTTGGTCGTTATGAACGAGAAACGGGATATCGTGGAAACACGATACGACTATCACCACGGGCGGCCCTATTATAAGCTGCGTGAAGTTCTCGAGGAGCTTTTAGCAGAATACGGTGATGACGCCTTTGAGACAATAGCCGCCACCGGAACCGGAGGAAAACTGGCGGCCGAGCTCGTCGGTGGTGAGTTCGTCAACGAAATCGTATCCCAGTCGGCCTCGGTCGAAAAACTCTATCCCCATGCGAAGACTATAATCGAGATGGGCGGTGAAGACTCCAAGCTCATCTTCATGGACAAGCAGGAGGGATCGGAAGAAACCCACTTATCCGATTTCACCATGAATGCCGCATGCGCCGCCGGGACCGGCAGCTTTCTCGATCAGCAGGCGAAAAGGATAGGGGTGTCCATCGAAAAGGAGTTCGGTGAGCTGGCGCTCAAGTCGGAAAACCCGCCCCGGATTGCGGGACGGTGCAGTGTCTTCGCCAAGAGCGACATGATCCACCTCCAGCAGATCGCCACTCCGGTCCACGACATCGTTGCGGGGCTCTGCTTCGCTGTGGCGAGGAACTTCAAGAGCAACATAGCCCGGGGAAAGGACCTCAAGAAACCTATCGTTTTCCAAGGCGGGGTTTCCCTGAATGCGGGGGTCGTCAGGGCCTTCCGGGAACTCCTGGACATTCGAGACGGAGAGCTCATCATCCCCGAGCACAATACCTCCATGGGGGCAATCGGCGCCTTGCACCATATCCTTTCCAAACGAAACGGCGAAGCCGGGGGTTTCCTCGGGTTCGACAACCTCGATGAGTATCTCGCGAGCGACCGGACCGACGGTAAATTCCTCGATCCGCTCGAGATGTCCGACGCGAAAATAATCAAAGAGATTAAATTCAGCCCGAACGGAAGCGGCAAGCTCGAAGTCTACCTAGGACTCGATATCGGATCTTTGAGCACCAACGTGGTCCTTATCGATAAGGACGATAACGTGGTCTCCCGGCGCTACCTTCCCACCGCGAGCCGTCCCTTAGAGGCCATCCGGCGGGGGCTCAAAGAGATCAACGAAGAGGTCGGTGCCGAAGTCATAGTCAAAGCCGCGGGCACCACCGGTTCCGGCCGGTATCTCACCGGAGATTTCATCGGTGCCGATACAATTCAGAACGAGATAACCGCCCAGGCCACCGCCGCCATTGCCTGCGACCCTACGGTGGATACCATATTCGAGATAGGCGGACAGGATTCGAAGTACATCAGCATCGAAAACGGAGTCGTCGTCGACTTCGAAATGAACAAGGTTTGCGCCGCGGGAACCGGATCCTTCCTCCAGGAGCAGGCGGAGAAGCTCGACATCAATATCATCGAGGAGTTCGGCGATCTTGCCCTCCAGGCCAAACAGCCGTGCCACCTAG
>JBKHAJ010000020.1:0-20963 GCA_046542935.1 Spirochaetia bacterium
AGGAAGATATTCCGCGATCTCTACCGCGGAAGACCGCTGGAAGCGGAGGAAGTCGTCCGTTGGCTCAAGGAGTACTCCCCGGCGGTTTGTCACCATCCGGCATGATTGTGAATCCTCGATTCGTATTCATCCCTTCGGTCCGCAGGGGTAATGGAACGGGACACCTCAAACGCGCCCTTTCCCTTGCCGAAAAGACGGGGGGGACTATTTCGGTACCCCTTCGATCGGATCGGGAGCTTCCGTGGCAACGGGAAGCCTCCCGTGCCGGGGTGGACGTTACCGATTCCGAAAAAGATGTTGCCGTTGTCGATTACAGGGAAACACCGAAAATGCTCCTCGACCTTCTCCCCTCGAGCACGATCACTCTAGGTGTCGATGAGGGCGGGGACTTCCGGCGGGACTTCGACTATCTCATAGATACCTTTCCCCGCCTAAAAGGGAAGGGAGAGGCCAATCGAAGAACCCTCCCCCTCGTCGAACCGGTCCGGAGGGAGGGCATTGCGGAAGGCGGGAAGCGCGGGAGCATCCTTTTAGCCTTCGGAGGGGAGGATGCGTCGGGGCTTACCGGGAAAGTCTACAGGGCACTCGTTGTCGGAATTCCCCCCGAGAGGATTACCCTCCTCCGCGGATCGATGGCCGAAAGACGGGAAACCGCGGGCGGTCCCGAATCCGCCTCCGCCGGGGTTGAAATCTTAGACGCCCCGGAGAATCTCGCACGGCTGCTCCATCGCTACGAAACGGTGATAACCCACTTCGGCCTGACCGCTTACGAGGCGGCCGATGCCGGGTGCAGGGTAATCACCGTCAACCCCGGCGGATATCATCAGCGGCTCGCCCGTGCGGCGGGATTTCCGGCGGGTCCCTACATGACGCTCCGGATTCCCGGGCGCTTTGCCCGGAGGAGTGCTTATAAGTCTCTCAGCCGCATCATAAAGAAGACGGCCGGGGGACCGAATATCGGCGGGGAAGGCGTCCGGGCCTATCTCGAGACCGCGGTCGAAAGCTTCGCACCCCCGCGGCGGAGGAGCTGCCCGGTGTGCGGGAGTTTCGACCGGGATAGACCCGTCAGGTTTCCCGGCCGCACGTACTTCCGGTGCTCCCGGTGCGGCGTCACCTATCTCCTCTCCTTTTCCGGAGAAAGGCGGGAGTACGGAGAGGAGTATTTCTTTTCCGAGTACGAGCGGCAGTACGGCCGCACCTATATCGAGGACCTTCCCCGCATCGTCGAGCTGTCCCGTCCGCGGGCGGCGGTCTTGAAGCTCTTGATAGGTGAGGGCAGTCTTCTCGACGTGGGGTGCGCCTACGGGGGATTCCTGCGGGCCGCCCGGGACCGCGGACTCGAGGTCTACGGCACCGACATATCCGAATCGGCGGTACGGCACATCCGTGAGACATCGGGAATCCCGGCCTCGGCGTCCCCTTTTCACCTCTTCGATCCTTTGAAAGCCTTCAAAAAGGAAAAGTTCGACGCCCTTACCCTGTGGTTCGTCCTCGAGCATTTCGAGGACACCGATGAGGTCTTGAAGCGCTGCGCCGAAATGATACGGGATGGGGGAGTCCTCGCTTTCTCAGTTCCCAACGGAGCGGGGATAAGCGCGAGGAAAGACCGAAGGAGCTTTCTCGAGAACAGTCCCGGCGATCATAAAACGGTGTGGACACCCCGGTCCGCGTCAAGGGCCCTTCGCCGGTTCGGATTCTCCACGGAACGGATCCGGGTTACCGGGCATCATCCCGAACGGTTTCCCGGGGCTTCGGGAATCGAATCCTCTTCCTTTCTCTACCGGCTTCTACGGGGGGTAAGCGTGGTCCTGCGGCTCGGGGATACCTTCGAGTTATACGCCCGAAAAACGGAGAGGAACGGATGAAGCGGGGGAACCGGCGGGTTATTCTCATCCTCGGCGCGGGTATTATGCAGCTCCCGGCGCTGCACGCCGCCCGCGCGAAGGGATGGAGGGTAATCGTCGCCGACGGTAATCCCCATGCCCTCGGTGTGGGGCTCGCGGACGAGTTCCTCCACATAGATTTGAAAGACAAGGAGGGTATGGCCGAGGCGGCGGCGGAGATCCGCCGGGACCGGCTCGACGGTGTGTTTACCGCGGGAACCGATTTTTCGACGACTGTCGCATGGGTCGCGGAAAGACTCGGACTTCCCGGTATTCCCTACAGCTCGGCTCTTGCCGCCAAGGACAAAGGGGCGATGCGGAAAGCCTTCGCCCGGGAGGGGGTTCCCTCGCCGCGCTACGTGGTGGTGAAAAGCGATGGGGAGGAATCCTGCACGCCCTGGAGGGACCTCGCCTATCCTCTGGTGGTCAAGCCCGTGGACAATATGGGGGCCCGGGGGGTCCGCAGGGTAGAGAACGAAGAAGAATTGACCGCTTACCTCTCGATTGCCGTCGATCAGTCGGAATGCCGTACGGCCATCGTAGAGGAATACATCCCCGGTCCGGAGTTCAGCATCGATGCTCTCGTCTACCGGGGAAAGATCACCCCTTGCGGTTTCGCGGACCGGCACATAACCTTTCCTCCCTACTTTGTCGAGATGGGGCATACCATTCCTTCCCGTATTCCGAAGGAATCGGAAGAAGCCGTCCTCGAGGTTTTTTACCGGGGGGTAAGGGCCCTCGGTATCGACGAGGGAGCGGCTAAGGGGGATGTCAAGCTGACCGGGTCGGGGCCCGTCATAGGAGAAATCGCGGCCCGCCTTTCCGGGGGGTATATGTCGGGCTGGACCTACCCCTACTCGAGCGGAGTGGATTTGACGAGCGCCGCCTTGAATATCGCGGTCGGTCTTCCCCCGGGTGATCTCGCCCCGCGATTCAACCGTACTACCTCCGAGCGCGCCTTTATATCCATTCCCGGTAAATTGATTTCCCTCGAAGGGGTGGATGAAGCGGCTGAGGATACCCGCGTCGAGGATATATTCGTGACCGTAAAACCGGGGGATCCGGTTACCTTTCCCGAGAACAACGTGCAGAAGTGCGGAAACGTTATCGCCGTCGCGCCCGACAGGGAATCGGCCTGTGCCGCCGCTTTGAATGCGGCGAAACGTATCCGCCTCCGGCTCGAACCGGGCAATCCGGACACCCTGCGATTCTTGACGGGCGAAAAATGCCCCTGGGCTCCCGACGCCTTCACCCTGAACAGCCCGGTCAATCGGAAAACCCTCGATGAGATGCCCGATATCATCGTACCGCCGAATCATACCTCCGGGCGTGACGGTATCCTCGGAATCATCCTCCTTCCCGATATCGGGGGCGAGGAAGGGCGGGATTGGATGGGACGCGGGTTCGCGGCATCCTTTGATGAATTCCGGCAGAGGTATACTCCGGAGGTTTTTCCGCCGAAAATTAATACTGTAGTCGATTCCGGAGCCGGCCCGAAGGCTGAAGGATACTTCACCGACGGAGACTTCACCGCAACAATCATCCTGGGGCGGGTGTTCTGGCGGGTTTTTCTTCGCGGAGGGATTCAGGCCGCCGAGTGGCTCTGTGAGTCGGTTTTAGACGAGGGGTCCGAGGGAGCAACTGTTCAATGCCTGGTTCGAAAAGTATGAAACGGAGTGTATTTATTCTCGTGTTTACCGGTATTCTCATGATCGCGGCCCCTCTGAGGGGTTCGGCGGAGGCCGCCCTCGCAGAGGTGGCGGGAAAGGTAGACGCCCGGATCGAGTGGGACCCGAGACGCCAGTGCGGAATTATTACGAGGGGGCTCAAGCGAATTTCCTTTAAACCGGGAAACTCATGGCTGCTCCTCGATTATGCGAAACAGTCGGAAGGGAGGATCTACTTCGACGAGACCGGCACACTGCTGGCCTCCCGGGAAGCGGAGCGGGCCATCGAAGAGTTCTTTGTCCGTCCATCAACGGACGGGGCTCCCCGGGTCGAGGCTATCCTTATCGATCCCGGTCACGGCGGGCGGGATGCGGGGGCCATCGGAACCCATGTGATCGACGGGAAAAAGCTGGTCTTGAACGAAAAAGACATTGTCCTCGACGTCGGCATCGATGTTTATCGCAGCCTGAAGCGGAAGTATCCCGATAAAACAATCCTTCTGACCCGATCAGGCGATTCCTATCCGACCCTCGAGGAGAGGGTGGCCATGGCCAATGCCATCGAGCTCGGCAAAGAGGACGCTATAATCTACTTATCCATCCACGCGAACGCCTCGCTGAATACGAAGGCGAACGGTTTCGAAGTCTGGTATCTCCCCCCCGATTATCGACGGACCCTCATCGATCAGGACAGCATAGATGCCGAGTCGGAGGAGGTCCTCCCCATCCTCAATACCATGCTCGAAGAGGAGTACACCACCGAGAGTATTCTCCTTGCCCAGCGGGTCATCGATAGTCTCGAACGGGAAGTCGGGGACAAGAGCCCTAACCGGGGGCTGAAGGAGGAGATCTGGTTCGTCGTGAGAAAGGCGAAGATGCCTTCGATCCTCATAGAACTCGGTTTCGTGACAAATCCCGGCGAAGCCGTGCTCATGTCCGAGCCGATGTACTTGCAGAAACTCTCGAAGGCAATCTATAATGGCGTGTCCGGATTTATCGAGGATTTCGAGCGTACGAAAGGCTTTACGGAGTAGGAATTGATATCGTCATTTCAAAAAAATCGGATTTCATGGATTCTGGGGGGTATTCTAGCATTCTCCCTCGTGGTGTCTTTATTCCTCTTCCTTTACCTGAATCACGGCAGGGTGGAAAGGGTCCTTTTTTTCCCCCGATATACCGACACCGTTTCCGTAGGCGAGACCCGGAGACTTCCGAAACGGGACACCCGGGAGGAAGAGCTCATGTTTTTCCTCGAAGAGTTAATTTTAGGTCCCACGAATATCGAAAATATCCCGATCGTTCCCGAAGAAACCGAGCTTCAATCGGTTATGTTTCGCGATCAAGTTCTCTACCTCGATCTCTCCGAGGACATTATCTTTCAATCTTCGGGAAGGCCCCTGCCTCTGGAACGGCGTATGGCCCTTATCAAAAAATCGGTTTTGTTCAATTACCCGTGGGTCAAGGAGATCATAATCACCGTTAACGGGGAGATTCCCTTCGAAGGGCCGGCGGATTTGGCCGATAATTTTAGGGAGAACTGAAAAAAAAAGAAAAATCGTTGACAAATCAAATGCATTTTGTATAATTTGATTTGAATATCGTATTTTGGATAAAGGAGTTGTGGATGAAACGGTTCGTCATTCTTCTAATTACAGCGTTTTTCTGCCTGAGCATCCCTGTTTTTGCAGAGGAATCGGTCTTAATCGACTTTTCTACCCTCGTGCCTGATGTCGTTATAGGTGACGCGGAAGAGCCGAATGAACATGCGGATACAATAATTGATTTCAGCGAGCAAGCAGGCACCGGATTCACCGAGGAAGAGGCGCAATTGATGAAGATTTCCCTCGCCATGGATAACTGGGAAGTCGACCTCGCCTCGTCCTCTAAGACCGTCTCCAATCAGACCCGATCGATGGTCAAAGGGGTCCCCGTACGGGATGACGCCTCTCGGTATGCCGGAGAGAGAGTTTTGGGCGTTCGCATTCATTATCCGACGGAACCCTATAACTCATGGGGTATGATCGTCCCGCCCTTCGAAATTCCGGTCTACATGAAGGAAACCGAGGTCCAGGACGACGGAACCGTCGTCACCGTCGAGGAAGACGTCAACAGGACTAAATTCGACGGATACGGCGTCGTCAAGAACGTCGGGGTCCTCAAGTCGCTCTCCATGAACGTCATGGGACTCAACTATCCCATGGGAGCGGAAGTCATCATTCAGGATCAGAACAACCGACAGATGGCAATCTTCCTCGGTTATCTCGATTTCGACGGATGGCGGACCCTTACTTGGCAGAATCCCAATTATATAACCCAAGTCAATGACCGTGAGCTGAGGCGGTTCCCCCTCTATCCGAGGATGACCCCCTCGATCAAATTCGTGGGGCTGCGGTTTACCCGTGACGCAGCGGTAGGCGGAGGAGACTTCATTACCTACGTGAAAGACATCAGCGTTACCTACGACCTCGCGACCCTCGATCTCCAGATGGACATCAACAACGAAGAGGTCTGGGGTATCTTAGGCGAGCGGGAAGCTTCCAGGCGAAGCGCCGAGTTCGAACGTCTTGGTGAGCTACAGGTCCTCCGTGCGCTCGAGCGTAAGAAGATGGACGCAGTCAATGCTGAAGTCGAAAATGACGACCAGGATTAGAGAGGCACCCGGAAAAGCCACGGCAAGATAGATTTATTGAGCAGGTAATAATTGAATGAAGCTGCGACCCCTCGAAAGAGGGGTCGTTTTTGGTTTAGAGAGTGCCCCCGATCGTGGGGATAGAATTGGCCTAAATCACGTTCCCTCAGGGTTTTAGCTGAACGTGGCTTGGGTTTAAGCAGAGTGGGCTTAATAATTCAAGCTATCACGGCCAATTGGAGGATTTCTATCCCCACGATCGGGGGCACTCTTAAAGCTTTACCGAAGGTTGGAAAAATCCACCTTACACCCGACTCCGGTATCGAACAAATACCCTCCAGGGCCCGGATTAGTTACTCCTAAAAGTGCGTCGGTGCCGAAGGTGTAGATACTGCTGTCGAGCCGGGCGAAAACAGTGAGGTATTTGGTAACCTCAACGTCCACTCTAAAGCCTACCACGAGGGAGCTCAAACCGTGAACGGTGGTAGCCGCCTCGAGAAAGGTTTTACTCAATCGATGGTAGGCGAAGCGGACATCTACTTTATAGGGTACATTTTTCTGAAAGATTTGCGTTCCAAAAAAGTATTCGGTAAGCCGGTCGACTGTTTCACCGGTTGATACCTTTTCGGTGTATTTCTTCGTGGAGAGTCCGAGAGAGCAGACGGCATTAGGAACGTAAAAACCGAATACAATGTCGTTCCGCTCCTGCAGATAATCGCCTGTTTCGATGAGTCGCCCTCCAATGCTGCTGTCCGCCCGGAAGCGAAAGAAAACGACTCCCGGATACTCCACCTGTATGATCGCATTGATACCCGCTTTGAGTATGGAGGACGCCGAGTTAAATACCCCGAAGAAAGGACCCACCGCGATATTGATGAAACTCTCCCGGAAGGTGAACTGGGTATACAGGGTATTACGGAGGACAGGGTCCATAATCCAGCTCGCGGATATCCCGATTTTATTGTTTATCGGATGATTGACGCCGACGTTGATCCCCCAGGGAAAGTACATTCCGCCGTATGCCGTGTCGCCGGAGGTGCGATTCTTTTCTAAGGCCAGGTTTCCGATGTGAAATTCGGTGCTCAACTCGAGAGCTCCTCCGAAGGAGATAATAAAGAGGAAAAGCAGGACTGTAAGGACAATTCTTTTTTGCATCATAATTAGAACTCCGCTTTGACTCCGATGAAGGCTTCGAACATTTCGGGGAACTCGACGGGAAAGACTTGAACGTTGAGCTTGATATTCCATATGATCCCCGCGGTGACCGCACTGAAGTAGGGGGATACCAAAAACCGGAATTGGTCGAGACCGGTGGCGGGGGAGCGGAAGAGTGCGGTCGTTTCCAGGCCACCCGCGAGATGGGACCTATCGAGATCGCCGAAGCGGAAATTGGCGTTTATGTCGGCGGAACCGAGTTCGCCGGTGACCTGCTGGTTATAGTATTCAGGGTGCCAGAAAAGTGTGAGTATTATCGAAAAAATATCAAAATGTAGTCTCGGCTCGAAGAGGAAGTAGAAGAGGTTGATGCTGAGGGGATCGAGAACGGGATCCCAGCGGGGAATTCCCACCTGCATCAGGAACTCCCCTACCGGACCGGGATTGTAGAACAAAAGAATCCCCGTGCGGTAGAGACCGGCCCAGGCACCGGGAAAACTCAGGCCGAAAAAACCTTCGAGTTTGAACTGCTCGAAATTGACCATGGCTCTTATGTCGGCGGAAAAGTAGCCGGGCTGTCCGAAGACATCGGTTAGGTAGGAATCCTGATAGATGTATCCGCTCAAGCTGAACCGTTCCCATAACTCAGGGGAGGTCGCAATCTCGAGGCCCATTCCGGTAGGAGTATACAGGCCGTTATACCGGACGCCGGTGGGAAAGTACATATAGCCGCTGTAATCGGTGGCTATTGGGACGGTTCCGTAATCCTTGACGAAGGAGCTGCCGTCGGCGAAGACATCGTGCTCCCCCACGAAGTAGGTCAGATCGATGGTATTGGAGAAGAGGCTTCGAGCGGTAACGCTCGCCGCCTTGAATTGCACGAATGCGGGCAATGAGATGTCGGCTAAGGAATCGCTTTCTATCCCTAAGGCTATTCTGCCTCCGACCTTGTATCCCCCGGCGATCTCGAACTCCAAATCACCCCGGGTCCCCAGGACGAACCTGCCGGCGTCGAAATAGCCCCGGGTTATGAGCTCCATGGAGGGAACGATAAGGTCCGCCGCTCCCGCGCCGACCCCAATTCCTAGAAGGATAATCAGACACAACAGAACGAAAACTACTCGACTACTTCGTTTCAAGGCTCTTATCTCCTACATTCTATTGTAACGCAAAAGGTTTAAAATACAAAGCTGTAAAATCCAATTTCTCTATTTCAATCTTCGGCGAAACAAGGATAATCTTGACTTGCTTTTGAAGAGGTTGGCGGGTATTAAATTACTTGACTTAACAATACATATATAAGAGTATTTAGGGCAATGAGCGATTACCTGGATCCCAACAACGAAGAACTCCTCAAGGATTTCTTCATAGAGGCTAACAGTCAGGTCGATACCCTGGAACAAAATATCCTTGTACTCGAGAATGAACCCGAAAATCACGAGGCGGTGGATGAGATCTTCCGTGCCGCCCACACCCTCAAGGGCGGAGCTGCCACCGTTCAGATGATGGAGCTCTCCGAGTTCACCCACCTCGTCGAAGATGTCCTCGACGAAATCCGCTCCGACAAAGTAAACGTTACGGGGGAGGTCGTGGACACTCTCCTCGAATCGATAGACGTTATCAAGGCGATGCTTCAAGCCCGGAACAACGGCGAGGTCTACAGCGAGGATGTAAGCGGTCTCGAATCGCGGCTGAAGGAGCTCCTCGCGGGGGGAACTCGGGAGTCCGATGTGCCGGGCGCGGCCGGTAGTACGGAAAAGAAGCGCGCCGGCGGTAAAACGGCCGGAGAGGAGAAAGTACAGCCGGCCGGGGCGGCTTCGGGACGAGAGGGGCCCTCCGAGTACGAGCTTCTCGAGATGCGGGAGGCGGTTTCGGAAAACGAGGAGCTTTTCCGGGTAACGGTTCATTTCGACCCCGACAATCCCATGAACACGGTGGGAGGAATCCAGGTCTTTGCAGCCCTCAAGGGGATCGGCAACGTACTGAAAACGGACCCCGATTTCGAAAAGCTGTACGAGGACGCTTTTTTTCCGACGGTGGATTATTTCCTTGCCGCTGAAGGAGGAAGAAGTGAAATAGGCGAGGTCCTGAACATGCCCGACGTAGTCACCTCGTCGGATATTGTAAGCCTAGCCGAACCTCCCGGAGGAGGTCCGGAAGCGGTGGAGGAAGAGCCCGCGAAGAGCATGGACGAGGCCATCGAGGTGGAGGCTGAGCAGATTGCGGCGGAGGCGGGGCTCGAGCCCGCGGATGAAGGAATCGGTGTTTCCGAAGAGGAGCTCGAAGCCGCGCGAAAATCCCTTACCTCGGGAAAGGCCCCGGAAAAAGAGAAAAAACAGCCGGAACGCCCTCACGAGCTCCAGAAGGGGAGCGTCAACGCCTCCGTCTTGAGAGTAGACAGCCGGCGAATCGACAGTCTTCTCAATCTGATAAGTGAGGCGGTCATCAACAAGGCAACTTTCAATCAGATTTCCACCCAGTTCGCGGAGGCCCTCGTCGACTTTCAGAGCGCTGAGGCACTCTTCAAAGAGAAGCAGAAGGAGCTCTTCGATAACCTTCCCGATTATCTCCAGAAGATCCACGACGGTGTACCCATCAAGACTATCAAGAAAGAGATCTGGGAAGCCTACGGAGATATTTTTACCCTCTTCGATGCCTTCGAGGCAAAGCTCAAGGGTACGATAAACGATTTCAGGGGAACCTATCAGATCCTTGGGAGGAACACCGGCGAGCTCCACGAGAAGGTGCTCCAGATCCGGATGGTTCCCATATCTCAGATCTTCTCACGTTTTCCCCGACTCGTTCGGGACGTATCGAAGTCTCTCGGTAAGAAGATCAAGCTGATTATCGAAGGAGAGGACACCGAGCTCGATAAGTCGGTTATCGAAGACCTCCTCGATCCTCTTATCCACTGCGTACGGAACGCGGTCGACCACGGTGTGGAGAGTCCGAAAGATCGGAAGCAGGCGGGAAAGCCTGAAGAGGGCAAGGTGCTCTTGAAGGCGAGTAACGAAGGGAACATGATCATCATCGAGATATCCGACGACGGAAAGGGGATCGACGTCGAATCGGTTAGGAGAAAAGCGGTGGAGCGGGGGTTGATCCACCCCAACAAATCCCTGTCCGACGTAGAAGCCTTTAATCTTATTTTCGAGCCCGGATTTTCCACCGCCCGGGAGATTACCAATATCTCCGGCAGGGGTGTCGGCCTCGATGTAGTCAAGAAACAGATCGAAAAGCTGAACGGACAGGTGAGTATAGTTTCCAGTCTAGGCAGCGGCACCCGCATGACCATCAAACTGCCGTTGACCCTCGCCATTATCCAGGGGCTCTTAGTCCGGGTGGGAGCCGAAATCTACGCAATTCCCATCACTTCGGTCCTCGACAGCCACAGGATCAGGCCGGAGGAGATAAAAAGGATCGATAATTACGAGGTTTTCAACGTCCGGGAAGATGTCATTTCCCTGATACGGCTCGATCAACTCTTCGGAATAAAATCGGACGAGACGAGGAAGTATCACTTCGTGGTGATCGTGGGCAGCGGTGACAAGAAGATGGGCCTCATGGTAGACAGCCTGATCGGCGAAGAGGATGTGGTAATCAAGCCGCTTCGGGACAAGTACACCAACTCGCCGGGAATAGCCGGAGCGACCATCTTGGGAGACGGAACGGTATCGCTGATCATAGACGTGAGCCAGCTCCTCGACTTAGGCCTGAGAAAGGAAAAGGAACAGCGCAGGTTGAGAGGAGCACGGAGTACATAATGAGCACCCTGATGAACGAACGGAGAATCAAAGCCGAACAGCAGGAGCGGGTCGAGAATATCGATTTCAAGATGGTGACCTTCTCCCTCGCGGGTAAGGATTACGGAATCGATATCATGAAGGTAAAGGAAATCGCCAAGGACTGCGATTTCACCTTCGTACCGAACACCGCCTCCTACGTAAAGGGAGTCTATAACCTCCGCGGCGACATCATATCGATAATCGATCTGCGCGTCATGTTCAATCTCCAGGTGGAGGAACGTGCCGCCGGCGAGCTCGAAAACCTTATCATCCTTCGCCTCGAAGAACATATTATCGGAATCGTTGTCGATCATACCGACAAGGTCGTTGGGATCAACTCCCAGACTATCCAGCCTCCCCATCCTCTTTTCGGAGACATCAACGTCAAATACATAAGCGGGGTGGTGGAGAACGACGGAAGATTGTACATTATTCTCGATGTGGACAGGATCTTCGGGAAGGACGAGGAGGCTCCCCCGGCGGCCGCGGAGGGAGGAGCCGCCGAAAAAGCCGTACCGGAGCTCGTCCCTGAAGCTGTGGCACCCGCAGCCGGACCGACCGAAGGCGGACCGCTTGACTTGAGTTTTATCAGTGAAACCCTCGCTACCTTCAAGAAGTTTCACGTGAGCTTCATAAATTCCGACTGGGTCAAAGCCCGGTACGGTGACTGGCAGAAGATGCGGAAGAAAGCGGGAAAGGAAGTACAGCTTACCTCGGAGGCGGAAGCCGAGGATTTTTTGGGGCCCTTCTTCTCCCCGTACACCGGGACATTACTCGGGCAGGATTACCTCGAAGCTCTGTACAAGCTCCTTCCGGATGTTCAGGCGGGAACCGTCTCGGCGTGGAATCCGGGCTGCGGCAAGGGGTACGAGACCTTCAGCCTCGCGGGACTCCTGAAGACGCGGTATCCGAACAAGAGCATCAAGATCTGGGCGAACGACAGCGATCTCTTGAGTATATCCAGCGCGCCGGGGATCGTCTTCTCCGACGAAGAGGTGCCGAAGATGCTCAAACCCTTCCTCACGGAAGGAAAGAACGGATTCCAGTTTTCAGGGGAGATCAAAGACGCCATCCTTTTCGAATATCACAATGTGGTCCATGAAAATCCCTTTCCCCCGGTGGATCTGATTTTTGCCCGGGATCTCCTGTCGTTTCTCGAAGTGAAAGACCAGGAAAAAATCTTGGACGAGTTCGAAGAAAAGCTAAAACCGGAGGGGATAGTCGTCCTCGGCCGAAACGAGATCCTGCCGCAGGAAGGCTGGAACGAGCTGTCCGAAGCAGGGGTAGTTGCGTACAAAAAGGAATAGATGTACACTGTCGTCGGGGATTTTGATCCTAGGCGTTACACAAGGAGTGAGCACGTATGAGAATTGAATACATAAATCCCTTTGTCGAGGCCGCCTTCAGCATTCTTCGGGAGGTGCTCAATGTGGATCCGAAGCGGGGTGAGCTCTATCTCAAATCTTCATCCCAGTCGATCTTGGGAGTGGCCGCTATCGTCGGACTTGCCGGTGATGTGGAGGGGAGGGTGCTCCTCGATATGACAAACGACACCGCCGTATCTATCGCATCGGCGATGAATATGGAGGAGCTCGAGTCTTTGGATGATCTCGGAAAAGCAACGATAAACGAATTAGCTAATATGATAACCGCCCAGGCCGTCACGAAGCTGCACGATTTGGGCTTCGAGTTCGATCTGACTCCGCCGGCCATAATTACCGGCGAGAATATGGAAGTATCCGATCCCGGTGTGGAGGCGCTGATTGTGCCCGTGGAAGTGCCGCAGGGGAAAATTGAGATAAATGTCGCTGTTCGTGAGCGGACATAAGAGGAGGAAGCATCATGAAAACCAAGATGGATTTTCCCAGCATCAACGAACGTAATCCGGAAGGACACAAGGACACCGGCGAACCGTACCGGGTCCTCATCATTGACGACAGTATGTTCGTCACCAAGCAAATAGGACAGATCCTTACGTCCGAGGGGTTCGAGATAGCGGGTACCGCCGCCGACGGACAGGCGGGCGTGGAAAAATACAAGGAGCTCTATCCGAACGTCGACTTGGTGACAATGGACATTACCATGCCGAAGATGGACGGTGTAACGGCCTTAGAAAAGATTATAGAGTTCGACAAGGACGCAAAAGTAATCATGGTAAGCGCCTTAGGAAAGCAGGATCTTGTCAAAAAGTCCTTGCTTCTCGGCGCAAAAAACTATATAGTAAAGCCGCTCGACCGGAAGAAGGTCTTAGAGCGGATCCTGCAGGCCTTGAAGAAATAGACTGCACTAGGGCGGCTAGCTCAGTTGGTTAGAGCACTAGCTCGACACGCTAGGGGTCACTGGTTCGAATCCAGTGCCGCCCAGGAACAATAACAAGCCGGTAACCGCAGGGAGTGTGCGGAAACCGGCTTTTTTTGTTGAAGGGGCCGTGGCTGGAGAAACGGCGGTCGCTATCAGCGTCTCCGGACGCCGTAGATGTGGCCTACCGGTTCTGCATTTTTTCCCAAAGTTCTTGATTGAAATCGGCCCGTCTACCGGGACAGTCCTCCCTGTGACAGAGCTCGCAGCTTTCGAAGCCGACCTCGTTAGGAAACCGTATTCCGGAGACCGTCTTGTTCGGCATCATCAGAAACGAATCGGTCAAGGTGACCCCGATCAGATCGTCCACGTTCCCTAAAAGGGAAAAAAGCTCTTTTTGCTGCTGAATCGGCCAGACCACGGTATCCCCCGATCCCGGATTCATCGTCGACGTTTTTCCCAGTCTGTATCTTTTCTGAAGAAGGTCCCGCAGATAGAGCCTGCCTGCCTTAAGCAGCTCCTCTTTTATACAGTCGAGCCAGAATTTTTTTAGAAAATCACCCTCCGTGAGGTCCGCCTCGTCTATCTCATTACCGCAGGTCACGATGTAGGGAAAGACGCGATTTATCCCTTCCAGGTTGTCCCGAAGCGCCCGGCTGGTGAAGATGATTCCGTCGATTGTTACCGTATCATCGGTTCGTTCTTCGATGTACGATTCCTTATACAGTGCCTTCGGACGGCCGATCTTCTCTGCTCGCTTTAAAAGAGCGAAAAAATCGATAGCCCCCGGGCTGTCCGGTTTGATGCGCATGTTCCCCGCGATATGATCGGGGTCCAATTGAAACGGTATGTGAGTTATAACTTCCATGAAAGCGTTCATTCTAATTGCTTATATTGCGAAGTATATCTGCATAATTCCTTGTATAATACATACTTAACAATTTTAACTTGTCAAGTATAATATGTCAACTTATCGAGATTTATCGAGATTTCCATTTATCGAGATTGCCGCGCCGCCCGGCGGAGGCGGTCATTGACCGCCCTCCCGAGCCCTTCTTCGGGCGGGGGATCGGCAATTATCACGTCGAGATCCAAGGCGTCGAGGCGGTGCATGGCCGCGAAGAGGTTTGCCGCCGCCTCTCGGAGGCTACCTTTTTTCGAGAGGACCTCGACCGCCGCAAAGCCTTCCGTTTCCTCAGGCGTGCGAAAGGCGAGGAGCCCCGCCCGGGCGGATTTCGGGAGCGGACGGGCGTCGGCCTTCAGGTAGAGGGGGGTTCGAGGAGCGTAGTGGGAGTCGAGCCTCCCGGGTGATTCCGGGGGACCTTCGCTTCGTTCCGGGACGGTGAGGGGACCGGTGATCTTTTCGATCTCTTCCGCGGGGGTGCCCCCGGGGCGGAGAAGCACCGGCTTGTCCCCCGCTAAGGAGACGATAGTCGATTCCACTCCGACCGTACACGGGCCCCCGTTTATAATGAAGTCGACGGTATCCGCTAATTGTTCCCGGACATGCTCCGCCGTAGTGGGGCTGATTCTCCCGAAGGGGTTCGCGCTCGGAGCCGCTATCGGCACTCCCGCCAGCCGGATGAGCTCGAGGGCGGACGGATGAGAGGGCATGCGTATGGCGACCGTCGGCATTCCCGCGGTAACGATGCCGGGAATGACCGGCCTCTTCCGCAGAATGAGGGTAAGCGGTCCCGGCCAGAACTTTTCGGCAAGCAGGAGCGCTTGGGGAGGAAACTCGGCTGCAAGCGACTCCGCCGAAGCAATATCGCAAATATGAACGATGAGGGGATCGAACCGGGGGCGGCCCTTTATCTCGAAAATCCGCGCAACGGCTTCGGCGTTGTACGCGTCCGCCCCGAGACCGTATACAGTCTCGGTGGGGAACGCGACAACGCCGCCGGTACGAATTATATCCGCGCCTCGAGCAATAGCGGGGCGGGAAATTTCTTCCCCGGCATTTCTCACCGTTTAATCTTCTCCTTCAATGAGACTTTCGTAATCGCTCACGCTTCCTCCGTCAAGGCAGCAGGAGATAATATCCCGTCCGATCTTGTCGAGCTCGGGTTCGTTGAACTTCTTGAGCTGGGTATGAAAGAATTCCGTAAGAATCCGTGCACCTTCGTCGTAGGCTGGTCGGCCGACCTCGGGCTGGGTGTCGACCTGGAGAAACCAGCGGGATATGGTGCTTCCCTCGATCCGCATCGTCTGCAGTGCGTACCCGAGAAGGGAGCAGCGGGCGGGAATTGTATAGTCGGAATGAAACCGGGCGTGCCCCCGCCGCGCGAGGTAGTCCCGTACGATCCATTGGGGCATAAAGCTCGTTTCCCACGCACCGACGTGCTGGTTCGGCACGAGAACGTACCGGGTGGCGGGGGCGTTGAGGAACTGCTGCAGGAGGAGATTCGCCTGGGCGACTTTCTTGCCGGTTGTAAAGGGCCAATAGCTTCCCACTCCCTCACTGCTCATACCTCCGGTATCGACGATACTCGGATTTGCGTGGCCCCGGGGCGCTACGAGCCTCCACAGCCAGGCTAGAGCGGGAGGCAGAACATGAAGCAGCCCCAGGATGCCGTAGCTTGGAGTATCGGCGGTGCAGGGGGGAGTTCTGACACCGAAGGAACGGATATCGATCTCGACCTCGCCGTCCACCGAGTTAGGGACTATCTCCCGGGGCAGGATGATCCGTGGATTCGGACAGGGCTTGCCGGGCTCGTCCTCGATGTGGTCCCAGATAAGCCCCCAGCCTCCGTCGACCGCGTCGATATTCAAAAAAAGCTGAATATTCCTGTGATGGATCGTCAGGTGCTCTAAATCAGGATCGGTCCCGTATTCTTTTATGTGGTCGACCCGTATGAACCATCCGCTTTCGGCGTCGGCTAAAGCAAGCTTCCCACGGTCCTTCTGCAGCGACGGATGGCACAGCGCCATGTCGTCGCAGACCGGGTGCAGATCGCATGTACGGGGAATCTCGAGAAAACGTTTCTCGCCGGTGACGACATTCCTGCCGAGAAGAAGCCGTCCGTCGGGCACACGGTGGGGTTGCTGGAGCATTTCGCTCTTTCCGCCGCCGCTTGCTCCTTCGTGCATGAAAGTGACCACGTTGTCGTAAGGGGTGACGACCTGCACCGCTGAGCAGTGAGCGGTTACCCATCCCTCCTGCTCGCCGAGCTCGATGAGCGCGCCGTACACCCCTTTCTTCGCGCTCGGTCCCGGATACAGGTTGTACGAGAATATCTCATGGACTTCACTCCGAGAATGGACGACGACCTGCTTGCCGTCGAACCGTGTGTGTCTGAACGGGGGAGCTACGTAGATGATCAGGGAGGGTTTAAAAGGCTTCTCGAAGTTTCGTATATCGACGATTCCCTGGAGGATGCCTAAACCTAATGCAAAGAACCCGGCGTTGGCGGGACATACGGCGAGCGCTTCCCCGCCTATCCCGGAGCGGCCCATTTCGAAGGCGAAAAGCGCCAAATCCTGACTTTTCAGCCATTCGAAGGTCTCGCCCCGAATCTCTTCAAAGGTGAAGGGGAAATTATCATCGAATTTGGGTTTGTCCGTGGGTCTTTCGTCGGCGACGTAGAGTGATTTCGGGTCCCGCCTTCTCATGTAGGGCTCGATGTAATTCGCGCTCACCCCGTTTTTTACCCGAACCACCTCGGCTTCGAGCACCTCCCTGCCGTCGGGAAGGGTATACGATACATTCCAAGTGGTATTCTCCTGCGAGCCGCACGCGGCTTTCTCGAGGTCCTCGAGGGTGTCCGCAAAAGTCACCGAGGGTGCCCGCTTGAGCATCTCCTCCGTTTCTTTAGGCAGGGTCAAGATATCAAGTAATTTCCGGTCCATTTGTTTCTTCTCCTTTCTCTTTGGTTCTTCCGATGTTTATTCCGTCTCATCTTTGCACCGAAAGCTCCTTCGGGGCCTTCGGATTATTTCTCGAGATGCGCGGAAGACTTTTCTCGTCCGCGGTTATGTGAGTTTATTCACTTTGAAAAGCGGTTTGCCGCAGGTTACCGGGCCTCCGGCGGTTCGGACTCTTTTGCTGATTATCCGCATTCTCATAGCCGGAAAATTCGGAGGGCAAAGCGAAGTATTGTGATGATTATCGAGAAGCGCCCGCGGGGCGGTCCTTTCGATCGTATCTGCCATTCAAAAAATCTCCTTAGGCTATCGTCTCTATTATACTTATTTGGGCCGGTGTATCAATGGGCAAATTAACACAATTTGTTACACAAAATTCACATAATTTGTGAACCGGCTCGGTCAGCGGAAGAACTCCGCCGCTCGGAGGACCTTCTCCATAGTCTCAACACCGAAAGGACACCGTTTTTCGCATGCTCCGCACCGGGTACACATGTCGGCGGTCGTCCCGAGGTTTTCATAATCTTTTCGGGCTGATTCGGGCGATCCGTACCGGACGGCTGTCTCGTAGAGCCGGATAACGGCGCCTATATCGATACGGGCGGGACAGGGAAGACAGTGATTGCAGTAGACGCATTCTCCCCGCGCGAAGTCTCCGAGAGTGTTGATAACGGAGGAATAGTCCCTTTCCTCTTCAGGGGCTGAAAAATAAGTAAGATCGTCCTCGAGCTCCTTAAGATTCCCGCATCCCGGGACGACCGTGGAGACCCCAATAGTGCTCAAGGCGTAATGGATACCCTGAAGGGGAGAAAGGACCGCTTTGCGCTCTACCGCCCGCTCGCCCGAGCCGGTGTGCTCGATCTTCATGAGCTCCGATTCCCGGGGAGACAGGAGCTTCCCGCCTGCGAAGGGCTTCATGGCCACGATCCCCACGTTCCTCCGAACACACTCCACGAAGAGAGCGTCTCTTGTTTCGACGGAGTGTCCTATCGGGTTGACCGGATACATAAGAACGTCCACGACGCTGCCGGGCCTGTTTTTACTGTTGACCGTCGTTCTCTTCAGGGCGTTCGCCGACGGTAAGGCTGGTGGTCTGCTCTTCCTCCTCCCGGTAGTATGTTACTTCGATGGTGTCGCCGATCTCGGTCTGAGTTTCCAGATAGACGACGAGTTCCTTATAGTTTGCAATATCTTCGCCGTCGATGCCGACTATGATGTCTCCTCCTACCGGAAGCTGGACGTTCCCGAACCTGAGCTGCCGGCTGCCGCCCCGAAGACCGGCCTCAACCGCGGGACTCTCGCTAAAGACGTCTACGATGAGAACTCCCTCGTCGACGGGAATCGTTATCCCCTCCTCTTCGAGGACGTTGATAAGCCCCGGCTGCAGACTGACGGTTTGAATACCCATCCACGGATGAGGATAGCTCCCGTCTTCGATGAGTCGGGGTACCACCTGGCGTACTGTATTCGATGAAATAGAGAACCCTATTCCCGCGCTCGCGCCGGTGGGACTGATGATGGCCGAGTTGACTCCGATAACGTTGCCGCTCATATCGATGAGAGGCCCGCCGGAGTTTCCGGGATTGATGGGGGTGTCGGTTTGAATCGCCTCACTTATGAAGCGCCCCCCCGCGGACCGGATAACCCGTCCGATGGCTGAAACCACGCCGAAGGTCAGGGTCTGCTCGAAGTTGAAGGGATTTCCGATGGCTATTACGAACTCGCCTACGGTTACGTCGTCGGAGTCTCCTACCGGAAGCGGGTCCGGAATATTATCCGACTCCACCGTAAGTACCGCGAGATCGGTAAACCGATCATGACCTATGAGCTCCGCTTCGAGCATCTTTCCTTCTCCGAAGGAAACGGTTACGGTTTCAGCTTCCTGGACCACATGATAGTTTGTGACGATGTGTCCCTCGTCGTCCCATACGAAGCCGGTCCCTACCCCCTGCTGGGGAACGGGCTCTTCGAAGATAGTCGGTGTCATCACGATGGAGGTTATGTTGACCACCGATTCATTGGAGTCGGCAAAAACCTTTTTCACCTGGTTCTGTATGTCCTCGATGTTCACCTCGGACTGCCGCGGCGTCGCGGGTTCCGGGGCAGCGGTCTCCTGCCCGCCGCTGCCGCAGGCTGAAAAAGTTACAGCAAAGAGAGTCGCAAATATCCATATATAGGTGCGTGCTTGTTTCATGGGGGGTCCTCCTGTGCATATAACCTACAGCGGGGAGGGGCCGCCGGGTATAGCCCTAATGGATTAGATTGTGCCCCAAAGCTTGGGGTTATCAGTACCCGGCTTTAACCGCCTCAATGAGGGCAAAGAGGTTCTCGAGAGGTGTATCGAGCTGAACGTGATGGGTGGGACCGATGATCAGGCCTCCGTCTTTTCCGATAGTCTCGAGACGGAGACTGACTTCGTCCCGGACATCCTCAGGCGAACCGAAGGGCAGTGTTTGCTGCTCGTCGATGCTTCCCCAAAAGCACAGATCTTTTCCGAAGCGCCGTTTCACCTCGGCAGGATCCATGCAGGCGGGCTGGATCGGATTGAGGACGTCGATTCCGATCTCGATAAGCTCGGGGATGAGCGGCAGGATGTTTCCGTCGGAGTGATAGGCGATCTTGATGTCCGAGTTGATGCGGCGAACCGTTTCCACGAATTCAGCCATTCGGGGTTTTAAGAAACGCCTCCAGGTGTCGGGGGAGATGAGGAGTCCCGTCTGGGTCCCCACGTCGTCCCCGAGCCACAGCATGTCGACCCCGATTTCGACGAGGCGCTTAGCCGCCTCTAAGTGATAGCGGAAGGGAAAATCGAGGACCCTTTCCGCCACGGGGGGATCAAGAGCAAAGTCAATCAAAAGCCTCTCCAGGCCCCGGAGCGCCCAGGCGGTTTCGAATATGGTGGTTACGGTAACTCCGACGATCCAGTACTCCCCTCCGAACTCGCGAACGACCCTTTCGGCCTCGGTGTACAGCTCCGGTCGGGTCGGATCGGGGGAAGTGTACTCCTCCACCGCGGCGTCGCCGGCGAGGGGGTGACGTACGATCTCGGTGTATCGCCCCGGACCGAAAGGGGTGGAGTATTCGGTAGAGCTCCACCCGACCCCCCACTCATCGGTGTAGTCCTCCCCGGCGTAGTATGAGTTGGCCCAGCCCACCGATGTCAGGAGGCAGTCTTCCTCGAGGGCCCTTTCGAGGGCGTAAGTGTTTCCCCCGCCGTGGGGATTGTGCATGCTGCTCTGGGCGATGCCGAGCTCCTTCCTGAGTCGTTCGGCAAACTCCGGGGTAAAGCTGATCTGCAGGGGACAGCGGTCGGGCTGCTCGCGGCCCAGGGCCGTTAGGACGCGTTCACGGTGTGTCATGGGTAACGCTACCACGGACCCGGTCTGTGGTCAAGGATTTTTAAATTGACAACCGCCGTCACTCGGGATAGGGTAATAGATGAGGGTTGGTGCCGGGGCTCGGCCAGTCCGTGAAAGATGATAGGAACCGGACCGATTAAAAGGAAGAAAGCCCTCGTTCTCAACAGGATCCGGGGTAAGGCGTGAAGAGTGCCCCCGATCGTGGGGATAGAATTGGTCTAACACACATATGCTAAAGGTATTAGCTGAACGTGACTTTTTTAAAGCGGTGTGGGCTTAGTAATTCAAGCTATCACGGCCAATTGGAGGATTTCTATCCCCAC
>JBKHAJ010000280.1:0-3975 GCA_046542935.1 Spirochaetia bacterium
CGGTATGCGGCGGCCTGATTTGCCGGTTTTTGTCCCCACGATCGGGGGCACTCTAAAAGGGTTACCGGGCGGCCGTGCGGATAATCGATTAACATAAATTCGCTTGAACCTTTTTCATTAACGCCCTATGCTATTAGTAGACTTTGATTCAGGATAAATTATGGTATGAAAAAAAAGGTTTTTATATGCATAACCGTTTTGTTTTACACCATGCTGCTCAGCGGACAGGAAGTCGCGGAGAATGAGCTCGAGCGTTATGAGAGCCGGTCCGTTGAATATGTCAATTTTTCCGGGGAACACGAGTTTTTCAACACCGCCGAAGAAATCCGTAACATCGGCAGGACCCTTTCACGGACCTTTCGCGAAGACGGCGAAAGCGTCTTCGCCGGAAAATACGCCCTACTTCGGATTTCCCCTCCCGGAGACGGCCTCGCCTTCGGGGCGGATATTCTTTCGTTCAAACTCGAAGCCCGGGTCGATCACATCGACAATATACGGAGAATCCTCGACGGCTATTTGACGGAATCCTTCGGATATGCACCCTCGGAAGCACGGTCCCTTTCCGAAGCAATCACAAGGTACAACACGCTTCTGCGGGGCCGGATAGACTATTTTTCCGAAAGATATACTCCCGAGGTCGTGGAAATGCTCGAGGAAGAAACCCTCGGTCTCTCGAGATACTATGACGAATGGGCCGGAGCGACGAGTATCGTCGTGCCCCTCGTAGCGGAAGACGAGACACCCGATACCGTTTCCACAGAGGCGAAGGCGGCGCCCGACCGAAGTTCCGGCGAAACTGCCGAAGAAGAGGCGGAACCGGGACCGGACCTGCGGCCCGATGAAACTCCCGATGAAACTCCCGAAACAACCGAAAAAGAGGTGTCTGAACAGGAAGCCAGGATAGCCGAGGAAGAGGTTCGGAGTCTGGAAGAAGAACCCGATTTTACGGCACTTCCAGAGCGGGGGAAGAGAGGCATAGGCTCCCTCTGGTGGTTTATAGGCGGAGGGCTTTTCCTCATATTCTTGATTCTCATCCTCGTCTTACTCCTAAGGAGACGGGCGGAGAAGGTCGGCGAAGCCCCGTACGCAGCGGCTTCGTACGCGGCGTCCAAAGCCCCGCGCCGCCGCGGAAGGGCGGGGCTGCAGCAACCCCTTTTGATGCGCGTGGTATACCGGGGCTATCTTTTAAGCCGCAAAGTCTTCGGCGAAGTCCTTCCAGGAGAAGTAAAGAGCGTCGGCGGAAAGGGAGCCTACTTTGCCATTCCGTACGGATCGTTTCCCCGAAAGATCGGCGAAGTCGAGAACCGGAAAGGGGAGTACGTGCTGAATCCGGTCAAACCGGAATTCTTCCCGGAGTTAGACCTGCCCGGGAAAGGAATTCTAGAAAAAGAGATTCACCTCGAAGACCGGAACGGCGAAAAGGTGGTCCTCTTCTTTCACCTGTATGTTTCTCCCCTCGAGAAGATAAACCGGCTGCTGCGGTCCATCACCGGACCGGGAAAAGAACCACCCGAATAAAAATTCCTCCCTCGAAACCCGTCACGCCTTTTATTCCCGCCTAGGCTCTTGTGTCGGCGGGAAAAAACCGGTATTGTTTTTTCGATCCGGCAAATAGAGAAGGAGTATATATGAAGCGCGTACCGGTGATGTTTTTATCTCTTTTCGCGGTGTTTTTACTGATCCTAGGGTGCGGCGGAAAATCCGATGTGTCCGACGGCGGCGGCTCGGAAAAAGCCGCGAAAGCGGAGAAGGCCATCGAGCTCAACTACAGTATCTTCTTTCCCGCATCCCATCTCCAGGCGCAGACCGCCGCGGAATGGGCCGAGGAGATCGAGAAGCGGACCGAGGGGAGGGTGAAGATCACCATGTTCCCCGGCGGGACCCTGACCCAGGCCCCTCAATGCTACGAAGGGGTGGTGAACGGTATTTCCGACATCGGAATGAGTGTGTTCGCCTACACCCGCGGGAAGTTTCCCCTCCTCGAAGGGCTCGACCTGCCGGTGGGATACCCGGACGGACTGACCGCTACCCGTGCGGCGAACGAGATGGTGGAACGCTACGATCCAAAGGAGCTCGAGGAAGTGAAGGTCCTGTACCTCCACGCCCACGGCCCCGGCATCCTCGCTTCCAAGAAAAATATCGATTCCGTGGACGACCTCTCGGGCATGAAGATCCGGGCGACCGGGCTTTCCGCGAAGATCGTGTCCGCCCTCGACGCGGTCCCCATCGCCATGAGTCAGGGAGAGACCTACGAGGCCCTCCAGAAGGGTGTAGCGGAGGCGACATTCTGTCCCGTAGAGACCCTCAAAGGATGGAAACAGGGGGAAGTCATCGATTATGTCGTCGACACCCGGGCGATCGGCTATACAACGGCCATGTTCGCGGTCATGAACAAGGGCGTATGGGAATCCCTTCCCAAGGACATACAGGCCGTATTCAACGAGGTCAACAGCGAGTGGATCGACCGTCATGGCCGGGCATGGGACCAGGCCGACGAGGAGGGAGAAGCCTTTGTCAGGGACCTCGGAAAGACTTTCGTCGATCTCGATGAACGGCAGGAAGAGGGACTCGTTGACGCCGTCTGGCCGATCCTCGCCGAGTACGCCGACACCGTCGAAGCCGGGGGTCTTCCGGGGAAAGAATTCCTGAAGGACCTGCAGGAATATCTGGCGAAGTAGTTTTACGGTAATGGTAGATAGAGAGCGGGGCCGGCCGTTTTTTACCGGGATGCGAGGCTTGGTACGGATCTCGGCCTTTATCGCGGGGTTCGCGATCCTCGTCATGATCGGCGTGACCGGTATCGACATAATTTTAAGGATATTCAAGAGCGGGATACGGGGGGCCTACGACATCGTCCGCATCTGCGGGGTCGTGTCGGTGTCCTCGGCCCTGCCGTACCTGACGGCCGTCAAGGGACATATCGCCATCGAATTCATCTATCAGAACTTCTCCCGACCCGGGAGGATAGTTCTCGATACCCTGTTTCGTGTCCTCTCGCTCGGCCTTTTCGGCCTCCTCGTTTATTACGGCATCGTGTACGGCATCTCGTTCATCGAGAGCGGACAGGTCATGCCGACTCTCAAGGTCCCGGTGTTCTGGATGCCTTTTCTCATCAGCTTCAATTTTCTCCAAGTTCTTATCATTGTGATATACCATCTCCTGCATCCCGGAAAGGAGATGATACGTCCATGACGCCTCTGCAGATTGGTTTTGTCGGATGCCTGCTCTTGCTCACCCTCCTCTGTACGAGCATGCCGGTGGCCTTTGCCATGATATTTGCCGGCGTCCTGGGGTTTTCTTTGATCGTGACCCCTCACGCCGCCTTCAGCATGGTGGTGTCGGACATCTTTTCGACGTTTACCTCGTACAACCTGACCGTTATTCCGCTGTTCGTCCTCATGGGACAGGTTGCCTTCCATGCCGGGATAAGTAAGCGGCTTTTCCGGTCCGCCTACGCCTGGATCGGGCACCTTCCCGGCGGGCTCGCCATGGCAACGGTCGGCGCCTGCGCCGGATTCGGCGCGATCTGCGGCTCCGGCCCCGCCACCGCCGCGACGATGACCTCCGTCGCCCTTCCGGAAATGCGCCGGTACCGCTACTCCGACGAGCTCGCCTCGGGAACAATCGCGGCGGGGGGGAGCCTGGGAATGCTCATACCGCCGAGCGTGGTCTTTATCGTCTACGCCCTCATGACGGAACAGTCCATCGGTGCCCTTTTCCTCGCCGGGATCGTGCCGGGCATCCTTATCGTGGCGCTTTTCTGTATGTCCATCGGAATCCGCTGCCGAGGGAGAACGACCCTTGGTCCGGCGGGGCCTAAGTGCAGCTGGGACACCCGGTTTCGGGAGCTGGGGGGCGTTGTGGAAACCGTTATTCTCTTCGTCTTCGTCATGGGAGGAATGTTCATAGGACTGTTCACCCCTATCGAAGCCGCCGCCGTTGGAGCCGGAGGAAGCATAGTAATCGCCCTGATCA
>JBKHAJ010000021.1:0-20858 GCA_046542935.1 Spirochaetia bacterium
CACGCCGAGGAACGCCCGGAGGTTGAGCGCGCGAAGAGCGCGAAACGACATCGCCGGGGAAACCCAATTTTTGAGACAAAAAAACTTGAAAAACTCTAATAAATTTCATATCTTCATAGCGTGATACAATACCTTGAAGAAAAGGCCGATGAAATCGGTCTCGGTATCGAGACAACTAAGAAACTCCTCGAAAAGTTCGTCGATGTAACTCGGCTGGATCTCGAAAATCTCAAAGACGCCGCGGAAGAAGGGGAGTGGGCTCGGGTGCGGCAAACGGCCCACCATATAAAGGGAGCCGCAGTCAACTTTAATCTTACGGAGATAACCGAAGCGGCGGATCGGCTCGAGACAATATCAGAGGCACCGGATCAGAGCAGGATTGCGGAGCTCATCGAAGATATTGAAGATCAATATGATCGCCTGCGAACTCTGGTGAATGACTTTGATGGACACAACTGAAGATACTCTCAACATACTCGTCGTCGACAACCACAGGGTTTTTCTCGAGTTTGCCGAAGAGCTTCTTGCCGGAGAAGGGCACAACGTACGCACGGCGGAAAGCGGGCTCGAGGCCATCGACATTATGCGGGATTTTATTCCGGAACTTATGTTCACGGATCTCGTTATGCCGAACATAAACGGTCATGAGCTGAGCAGGTACGTGCGCGCCATGAAAGAGCTTAAGGAAATCTACATAGTCGTAGTTTCGGGAATCGCCGCCGAGAGTGAAGGGGGATGTATACCCTCTGAGTACGCAAATGCTTGTATCGCGAAAAGCCCTTTCGGGGAGATGGGGCGGCACATGCTCCAGGTCGTCGAGCGATACCGCCGAGGCGGTCACCGCGAAAATGCCCACCCGGTGTTAGGTTTAGGAGGACTCGCCCCCCGCAGGATCATTCAGGAGCTTCTTTTCGACAAGAAGCACTACGAAACCTTGGTCAATACGATTTCTCAGGGGGTAATAGAGATAACCGGGGAGAGGAACCGGATTGTGTATATAAACCCCAGGGCCGCAGAGATTTCAGGGCTCGATCCCCTGGAAGATCTGACCCGCCCCATCTCGGAAGCTTTTGCCGATATCGACCCGGAAGACCTTGAGGCGATTTTCGAAGAGTCGGGTGAGAGACGGAGGATTGGTGACGGTGAGATGAAAAAAGAGCGGCGGCCCCCCGCCTACTCTCTGAACGATAGGTTAGTCGAAACGGAAGTCGTCGATGTACACCTCGGGGGTTACGCTTCCCGGCTTGTCCTCCTCAAAGACGTAACTCAATTTAAAGAGAACGAAGCGAAACTCACACGTACCATCGAGGACAAAGAGGTCCTCCTCAGAGAGATTAATCACCGGGTCAAGAACAACCTGGCAATGGTGGCGAGTATTATCGAACTCGAGAAGGAAAAGATGGAGGAGTCCGCCCCGAAGTTCATGCTCGACGATCTCCTGCAGCGGATCAATTCTCTCTCCCTCCTCTATGACCAGCTCCACGTATCGGCAGACATGAAAAACGTGGCCCTGGAACAGTATATTCCCGAGCTGGTAACGAACATTACCCGGAATCTCTATACTCCTCAGAGCGGTATCGATCTGAGCCTCGACATCGAATCGATTTCTCTGGGAACCGATACGGTAATACCCCTGGGGATAATTATAACCGAACTGGTGACTAACGCTATAAAGTACGGGTTTACCGAGTCCCCCCGGAAGCCCAAGCTGGAGATAAAAGTTCGGGCCACCCCGGAATTCCGTCTCGAGGTCGCGAATAACGGCGTCCCCTTTCCCGAGGACAAGGATCCGAAGGAGACCGAGGGGATGGGGCTCTTTCTTGTCTACGGCTTGGCCGGGCAGATAAGGTGCGATGTGGAGATGGTCCGGGAAGAGGGAACCCGGTTCATCATCAGAGAAAAACTGAATAATTAGGTTGCTTCATTCATTTATTTAGGTATACTTACCGGCATGGCGGAAAGGAACGTCGAAGCGAAGGGGCGCAGGAGAGCCCGCAGGTGAAAACCGGTAAACTAAATGAGGAGTTCAGGAGCGGTGAGGCATCGCGGTAAGATTTGTCCGCTTATCCTTATGGTCCTTGTATTTCTCGTTCCTTCTCTGTTCGCCGAAAAGCCGCGCATAGTCCTTTTAGACGTCGAGATCCAAGGAGCAAAGAGGACCAATGTTCAGGTTGTCCGAACGTATCTGGGTCTTGGTGAGGAAAAGTACTTTTCCAGCTTCGAGGAGCTGGAGATTTATTTAGACCGGCAGCGGCAGACCCTGGAAAACCAGAGGGTATTCAAGTCGGTGGATTATAACTACACCGTCGAGTATGTCGAGGACGACCTGACCGCGGTTCTCGGAGTCTTAGAGCTTCAGGACGGGTGGACCCTCTATCCTTCCCCTATGTACGAATACGATACGAGCAGGGGACACACCATTTCGATGAACGTGGTGGACATGAACTTCTTCGGAACCATGGGGCTCGGCGGCGTGCGGATGCTGTATAATCGGGACAATTTCCGGGTTCAGTTCGTGGGCAAACGGATCAAGCTATTCGGAGTTCCCTGGAGATTCAATCTCGAATACGAGTACCTAGCCCAGCAGCAGATCGAGAACGATATCGCCATATTGGACTACAACTTCAAGACCCTCCGGTTTGCCCTAGGTCCGACCCTCTTCTTGGCCGGAAACCTGAGCTACACCCTGTATCCGGGTATCGACGTTCCCTTCGACGTAGCGGTGCTTACCGGTAATCTCGATTCCATTACCGCGGATCAAATCATCCTACAGTATCACCACAGCCTCAATTATAAGACGGTTGATTGGACCGGGAATTTCCCTCGCGGCATCGATGCCCGCCTCGGGCACACGATCCGGTATCCCGACGGGGATTACGGCGTAGTCAACAAGATCGAACCGGACCTGCGTCTCTATTGGGCTCGGCCCCCCGTCGGATTGCGGTCGAGGCTCTACGGTTTCTATATGTGGGGCGACGAGGAGCTTGTCCTTGGAGAATATCAGCGCGGAATTATCGACGAGACCCTCTGGGGAGACGCCGCTTTCTTTTTCAATTTCGATTTCGTGTTTCGCATGGTCAAATGGGACCGGGTCCTGGAGATACAGGCGGATCTCTTTTCCGATTTCAGCGCCGTCCGGAAGGCCGGGACTGTTTTCAGTCCCGAGGACCTTTCCCTGACTGTAGGGACGGGGATCCTCCTCTATTTCCATGCCCTCAAGGGCTTGGTCATCAGACTCGGGGTCGGATATGATCTGACCCGTATGCGGTTCGGGGAATTCTACTTCGGTTTCGAGGAGTTCTTCGAGGAAAACGATTAGCCCGCTTCCGCTAACTTCCTAAAATCCTCCCCTTCGATGGTTTCCACTTCCATGAGCCTGTCGGCAATCTGTTCGAGGAGGAGTTTTTTCTCGGTAAGGAGCTTTTTGACCGCCGAGTAGCGCTCCGAAACGAGCCTGGCTATTTCCTCGTCGATATACTGCTGGGTGGCTTCGGAATATTCCCGGTTGATGGTGTACTGCTGGTCGCCTAAGAAGGGGCTTCCCTGTTTATAGGGAAGATAGACGTTGCTGAATTTTTTACTCATGCCGTATTCGGTGATCATCTTCTTGATGATGTCCGTTGCCTTGGTCAGATCGTTTGCGGCTCCGGTGGATATCTCGTCGAAGACGATCTCCTCCGCGGCCCGTCCTGCGAGGAGGACATCCACCCGGGCTATAAGTTCGGACTGGGTAATCAGATACCGTTCTTCAGAGGGAAGCTGGAGGGTATAGCCGAGGGCGCCTAAGCCCCGGGGCACGATAGAGACCTTCTCCACCGGGTCCGAGCCCGGGGTAAAGTGGGCGACCAAAGCGTGTCCCGTCTCGTGGAATGCCACTATCTTCCTCTCCTTAGGATGGATCAGCCTGTTCCTCTTTTCCAGTCCAGCGATAACCTTTTCTATGGCCCGGGAAAAGTCCTCCTGGAGCACCTCCTTTCGTCCGTCCCTGACCGCGAGGAGCGCCGCCTCGTTGACGATGTTTGCGAGGTCCGCCCCCACTAATCCCGGGGTGGCCCGGGCGACTTTTTCCAAATCGACGTTGGGGTTGAGCTTGACCCCGACAGTGTGGATCGCGAGGATAGCGACCCGTCCTTGGAGGTCCGGTTTATCCACTAAGACCTGCCGGTCGAATCTGCCGGGCCGGAGAAGCGCGGGATCTAAGATCTCGGGGCGGTTGGTCGCGGCTAGGAGAATGACTCCGGTCCGGGCGTCGAAGCCGTCCATCTCCACTAAGAGTTGGTTTAAGGTCTGTTCCCGTTCGTCGTTCCCGCCCATTCCGTATCCCCGGGCCTTGCCGATGGCGTCGAGCTCGTCGATAAAGATAATGCACGGCGCCTTCTGACGAGCCTGCCGGAATAGGTCCCTGACCCTGGCCGCGCCGACTCCTACGAACATCTCGACAAAATCGGCGCCGCTCATCCGAAAGAAGGGGACTCCCGCCTCTCCGGCAACCGCCCGGGCTAAGAGGGTCTTCCCCGTGCCGGGAGCCCCGACTAAGAGTACCCCCTTGGGGATCTTTCCGCCGATATCGGTATACCGGGCAGGGTTCTGGAGAAAGTCGACCACTTCCTCCAGCTCCGCCTTGGACTCGTCGGCCCCGGCGACATCCCCGAACCTGACTCCGGTGTCCCCCTCCGCGACGATCTGTGACTTGTTCCTGCCGAAGGACATCACGTCGGCTCCGGCACCGCCTCCCATTCTGCGGAAAATGAAACGCCAGATGGCGAAGAGGAGGATTAAGGGGAAGAGCCAGTTCAAGAGGATCCCGAGAAACGGTGAACTCTGCGGCTGAACGGCATAATATACCACATCGTTCTCGTCGAGGAGGCTTATAAAACCGGGATCGTCCACCGGAGTCGTTGTGTAGCGGACGGGAAGCTCGGCGGCCCCCGCTGCCGCACCGCCAAAACCGAACCCACGGTCCGCTTCTTCCCGGGCGGTTTGATATTCTTCAGCGGTGGCGGTGAATCCGGTGTACCTGTCCGGAGCCATCTCGACCCGTACTATCTCCCCATCTTTGATCTTTTCCTTGAAAAGGCTGAACTCGATTTGGATGCTTCGTACACCGCTGCCGGGGATGAAGGAGTTGACCAGCGCTACGATAAGGATTGTGGCGAGAATGAAAATAATGGTATAGCGGTAGGGTTTTTTCTGAAACCGCCGGAGGAGCGAGGGATTCTCCTCGACTCCTCCGTCGGGACAGTTCTTGTCCCAGCAGTCTTTGTTTTTTTTCTTTTTATTTTTGTTGTTTCCAGGTTGTTCAGCCATGGTGTTTCCTCAGTAGTGGGCTTCGCCCCGGCTTATTGCCGGACGAGCCCTAGGAGCATCTCCTTTCCCTGCCGGGTTATCCTAAACATAACCTCGTCGGATGCCGGATCTCCTACGGCCCGATAGAAGTCGGCGGGGCCGTCGATTTGTTTCCGCTCGATAGCGGTTACGATGTCTCCCCCTTTGAAGCCTACCTGCTCGGCGGTGGTTCCCGGATACACTGACGCAATCACCACACCCTGCATGTCGGAAGAAAGCTCCAGGCGGGAGCGGATCTCGTCGGTCAGCCCCACGACGGTCATTCCCGGCCACAGGTTCGAGGCCTGGGCGAGCTCTTCTTCGGGCAATCGTGTTTCGAGAGTAACATCGACATTCTGTCTTCTTCCGCCGCGGAGAAAGGTAAACTCGGTGGATGCTCCCGGCTTGAGATTGCCGACAACCCGGGTCAGGTGGTTGGAGTTTTCTATCTCCGTATTGCCCACCTCGACGATGAAGTCCCCCGGCTGGATACCCGATTTCGCGGCGGGACTGTCGGTGTAGACATTTATCACAAGGGAACCGTCCATTCCTTCTATGCCTAGGTCCGCGGCGACTCCAGGAAGGGTGTTCGGTCCGGGGTCCTGAATGCTTACGCCGAGCCATCCGTAAGTTATACGCCCCTCGGAGAGGAAGTCGTCTATAGCCCGCTTGGCTATATTAACAGGAATGGCGAACCCGACTCCCACGCTGCCGCCGCTCTGAGAAGCGATCCAGGTGTTGATTCCGATAATTTCGCCTTCAAGATTGACCAGGGCTCCACCGGAGTTGCCGGGGTTGATGGCGGCGTCGGTCTGGATGTAGTTCGTAAATCCCGATATTTGCATTCCCGGGGTCGCCTCCCGGCTGACCGCGCTGATAATCCCCGCCGTGACCGTCGATTCAAATCCGTAGGGGTTTCCCACCGCCAACGCCCAATCACCGACATAGATGTCGTCGGAATTGCCCAAAACGGCTAGAGGTATTTCATCCTTGGCTTCGAACTCGAGGAGGGCCAGGTCGAGACGCGAATCCGCCCCTACGATAGTCGCTTCGTATTCCCGTCCGTCATAGAGGACGACATTGATCTCTTCGGCGTTACCGGCCACATGGGTATTTGTCAGAACGTAGACCGTTTTCCCGTCTTTCCTTACTATTACTCCCGAACCGAGACCGGGCCTTCGGAACTCCCGTTCCTGGGGGTCCTGCTGGTTGTCTCGGGGGCCGAAGAAGAAGTCGAAGGGGGACCCGAACTCGGGCAGCTGCTGCCGGACCACTTCCACCACGTTGACCTCGACGACCACCGGAAGTACCGCCTCGGCCACCTGCCGGAAGGAGTCCTGCAGGCTGTAGGCGCTTTCGACCGAGGCCTCGGGTACCGGGTCGCGGTCGAGGGGAACCGGCTGCTGTGGAGCTTCCTCCCGGGACGGGGATGCGAGGACGCTCCCCGCGGCAAAGCTCATGGCTCCTATAATAACGAAAGAGAGCACATAAAAAATGGCTCTTCGATGTTTCAGTCTCTCAAATAATCTCATTTTTCTACCTCCTGGCTATTCATATTTCAGTCATGAGAAATACTATTTGACTACTTCATGCGAAATGATTTAAATTCTATTGTCCAATTTACTAACAAAACCGGTATAAGAAAAGTTCAAAAGGTCTTTGTAAGGAGCGAATATGACCCGCACACCCGAACCCTCGGTAGAAAACATCACCGATATCATTCTCAAAGCGAAGGAAGAGGCCTATCGGGAAACCGATTTCGAACCGGAACCCGAGCTCACCACCCAAGTCGACTGGCCGGTCCAATGCACGGTCGGCCCCGGCCTGGAGGGGGCCATCGCCTGTGAAACAAAGATCGGATACGTCAACGGTTCGAAGGGGATGCTCATCTACCGGGGCTACGACATATTCGATCTCTGCGCGCACTGCAGTTTCGAGGAGGTAAGCTACCTCCTCCATCACGGGAGACTCCCGACGGAGGAGGAGCTTGCCGAGCTCAAAGGCAAGCTCGCCCAATACAGGCATCTTCTGGAAACGAAAAGGCTCCTTATGACCTTTCCCATCGAAAACATGAACACGATGGCGGCTTTGAGGCTCGGTACGAATCTCATGCGGCAGAAGCAGACTTTCCGGGACACGGAAGACGCCCAAGCGGAAATTCCCAAAATTGCTACCGACGAGGACTCTATCCCCATGGAGACGAGGCCGATGGGACACAAAGACTCGGTTTACGGCTTCGACAGGAAACAGTACAAGCAGCCGAAAGGGGCAAATAAGGAACTCTTGGGAGGTGAGGAGCTCGACTCCTGCTACCGCCTCATAGCGGGACTCTCGAGCATCGCCGCGACCATAGCCCGGATACGATACGGACGCCTGCCTCTGGAGCCGAAGCCGGAGCTCGGGCACGCCGCTAACCTCCTCTTTATGATGACGGGCCGGGTCCCCTCTCCCCTCGAGGAGAAGGTGATGGACGTGGCCCTCATCCTCCACGCCGACCACGGTATGAACGCGAGCACCTTTGCCGCCCTCGTAGTGGCCTCGACCCTCTCGGATATATATTTTTCAGTGGGCTCGGGGATAGCCGCCTTGAACGGACCTCTCCACGGAGGCGCGAACGAGCAGGTTATAAGAATGCTTGCCGAGATAGGAGACGAGAATAACGTCGACGAATGGTTCCGCTGGAAGATGGACACCAAGCAGAAGATTTCCGGCTTCGGGCACCGGGTCTACAAGGCATACGATCCCCGGGCCCGGGTCTTAGGTCCCCTCGCGGAGCTCCTCGTCCGGGGAAATCCCGGCATGCGGGAGCAGTTCAAGACCGCGATGAAACTGGAGGATAAGGTTATCTCCACCCTCGGGGCGGAGAAGAAGATATTTCCCAATGTGGACTTTTACTCGGGCATAGTCTACGGGGCCTTGGGCATTCCCATGGAGATGTTTACTCCCATCTTCGCTGTAGCCCGGGTAGCGGGCTGGACCGCCCGCATTCTCGAATATCTCGAGAAGAACCGGATCTTCCGCCCTCGGGCTATCTACACCGGCGATTTCGACAAGAGGTTCGTTCCTCTGGATCAGAGACGGTAATCGGGCCGGCCCGTCGGGGTCCCGCGGCAGGTTCTACTCGTCTTTGGGGAGGGTGAATCGAAAGACCGAACCCCCTCCGTCCCGGTTTTCAGCGGAGATGGTTCCGTGGTTCTTCTGGATGAATTCTTTGCAGAGAATGAGGCCTAAGCCGGTGCCCTTCTCCTTCCTCGTTCCGGGGGTGGAGAGCCCGCCGTCGATGCGGAAGAGGCGTTTCATGTTCTCCGGAGGGATCCCCATCCCGGTATCCTCCACCGTATAGCTTATATGAGTACCTCCGTCGGAGCCGCTGCAGATAATGGTGCCTCCGGAATCGGTGAACTTGACCGCGTTTGATACGAGATTGCGCATCACCGCGGCAATCATGTGCCTGTCGGCGAAGGCGGTCAGATCCTCGGGAACCCGATTTTCCAGGGTTACTCCTTTCTCTTCGGCTGTGTTTTCATAGGCGGAGAGGGCCTCGAGGGTAATCTTTCGGAGGTTGATCTTTTCCGGTTTCCGCTGAAGACGGCCCGATTGAGACCTGCTCCACTGGAGGAGATCTTCTAGGATCTGGAGGGTACGGCCCGCGGACTGGTTGATGTCCTGGATATAAGCGAATTTCTCCTCTTCCCTAAGGTTATCGAACATCTTGATCATCAGCTCGGAAACGGTAATGAGCCCGGCGATGGGGTTTTTCAGGTCGTGGGCGAGGATGGAAAGGAACTTATCCTTGGAGGCGTTCAGCTCTTTGAGCTCCTCATTCTGCTGCTGGATGATGTCCTGAGACTGCTTGAGCTCGAGGTGGGTTGTAATACGGGCGTAGAGCTCCGCCGAGTTAACCGGCCGGGTCAGATAGTCTACCGCTCCGGCTTCGAATCCTTTCACGATGTCCTCGGGTCTATCCTTGGAGGTCACGAAGATGACCGGGATATGCTCCGTAGCGGGGTCATTCTTCAAGGTCCTGCATACCTCGTAACCGTCCATCCCCGGCATATTTATGTCTAGGAGTACGAGATCGGGGAGGGAACCGTCGATTTTTTCCAAGGCCTCCTTCCCGTTTCGGGCGAAGCTTATCTTCAAGTCCTTTCCCTTCAGGACATGGGCGATAACCCTCAAATTCTCCGGGGCATCGTCGACGACGAGGAGACGGTTGTTTTTCATGTAATGTTCCTCTTTTCCCGATACTCCTTGATCGTATTCATGGGGGGGCGTTCTTCCTCTATGATCTTTTTTTCCACCGATTTGAATACCTTTTCCTTGGCCTGGAACTGCCTCAAGACCGTGCTCATCTCGGGGAGCTCCTTGATTTGACCTAAAGATTTCATCCGGGAAAGGAAGGTCTGGAGGATTCCGAAAGCCATTTTACCGAGATCCCGGGTGGACTGGTTGCGGTGAACCCTCTGGTCGAGATCGGTCTGCGCGAAGCTTTTAAGCCCGTACTTGGTATAGACGTCGATCAGATGCGAGGTCTCTACCCCGTACCCGATGGGGAAGGGGATCTCCTCGAGTACCTCGCGCCGGACGGCGTATTCCCCCGAAAGAGGCTGGATGATGGCGGTCAGCTCCGGAAAGAAGAGGGAGAACAGGGGACGGATGAGAATCTCGGTCACCCGCCCTCCCCCTGAGGGTCTCAGCTCGTTGGAGATGGCTAAGGGGCGGTCGTAGAAGGCCTTCACGTATTTGATCTCGCGGTGGAAAACAAGGGGGGCAACGAGGCCGTAGACGAACCGGGGGTGGATATTCTTGATGTCCGCGTCTATGTAGACGATTATATCCCCCTTCAGCTGATAGATTGCCTTCCACAGGTTTTCTCCTTTTCCCTTCTTCTCGCCTAAGCGGTAAAGGATATTTTTGGAGAGGTAGACGTCCGCGCCGAACTGCTCGGCCACCTCGCGGGTTTTGTCGGTAGAGCCGCTGTCGATGACCGCGATCTCGTCTAAGAGGGGATCGCGGTTCATGAGCTCCGATTTGAAGAGTATTATCTCTTTCCCGATAGTTTTTTCCTCGTTCAGGGTAGGTATACACAGAGATATGGTCAGTCCCTGGTCCTCCTTCTGCTGAACCAGTTTAGGGAGGTCCGTGAACTGAGAATGATGAAATGTGTTGGACTTGATCCATCTATTCAGATTCATCGCAGTAGCCTCTGTCGATTGCATGAATTACTCCGAGGAGCTGGGTAATGCCCCGGTACATAGGTTCTATCCGGATCGATTCGTTGAGTTTGTCCATGTTTTCACCGGTTGTAATTCCTAAGGTTACCGCGGGGATGTTGTGGGCGATGAAGGCCGCGAGCTCCGAAGTGCTCGGCTGGATCCGGTGCTTGATTCCCATTACCTTGAGCACCTCCCGGGTCCTTTCCACTAAGGGGTGGGTAAAGCGGATTCCCCCGGGTTTCCGGGTGGCGATGACGTGGAACTTGACCTCTGCGTTGGTCAGTGCGGATATCTCCTCGGTGATACTCTCGATGATGTAGGCCAGCTGCCGGACCATGTCCTCCGATTCACTTCGAATCTCGAACTTGAGGACCGCCTGAGTGGCGATGGTATTGAAGGAGGTACCCCCCTCCACCGAGCCCAACAGTATTCCCGTCTGGGGCTGCTTGGGGATGGGAAGCTCGAGAATCCGGTTTATGACCTTATTTATGGTGGTGACCGCTCCGGACGCACCGAACCGGGTCCAGTCGTATTCCTCGGGGATAATACAGGTTATCTCACACCGCATCATACCGATGGAGGAGTAGCTGAGCCGGCCGAGCTCCACGCCCTCGACGCAGATTCCGGTATCTATAGGAACATTCGTATGGGAAAGAAAGAAACGCAGACCGCCGATATCCCCTTTCCCGAGGCTTCGCGCCGAGCCCATGAGTATGAGATTCGACTTTAACTGTATAGCGAGTTTTTCCAATATGCCTGGAATCGAGGCGATCACCGCGAGACCCACTCCGTCGTCTCCGATACCCGGCCCTATGACCCGGTCCGATTGGACGGTAATGGTATGGTCAACCGAATCGTCGAAGAGGGTATCCAGATGGGCAACAATGAGGATGTTCTTCTCCCCCGATGTCCCCGGGAGGATGCCCAGAGCGTTCCCGACTTCGTCTGTAGAACAGTACTGCAGTCCCGATTCGGTTAAACGGTTGACCATGAACTCCATACGCTCCTGTTCGTGGAAGGTAGGAGCGGGGATTTCGCTGATCATAACGAGATTGGCGATGATCGTCTCCGACATGCTCCGGGTCGCGCTCTCCAGATCCGGCAGACTATTCAGAATATCTTGTAAGGAGCTCCCCATAAGGTGAGTATAATGGAAATGTCTTCATGTTATCAACGTAAAAAAGAATTTGACGAGGAGAAGCGGATCGACTAAATTAATACTATAGAGAATACTGCTACTGAAACGTTAAGTTTCCTCTTGCAGATTCCCAAAAAGCCGGTACCCATTCCGGCTTTTATTTTTCTTTTTCCGAGTCTGCGAGGATATCCGAGTGGATTCGGCGGATTTGATCGGTGAACTCAGCCGGGGCCTCGATATGACCCCAGCCGAGCTGCGCCTGAAAAATCCCGTCGTAGGCGGAATCGTGGTAGCTCCTGATACGAAACGGGATGTCCCTCTCATCCAAGACCGCTTTCATGAGTCCCGCTTCGATTTCGTTTTCTAGTTCTACGATTTTCTCAAACATTCCCGTCGTTGCCTCCTATAATTTTACGGCCCCATACGATGAGGTGGGTGCCGATCCACAGTGCAAGACGCGACGGCTTGCTCCGCGCCTTAGCCAGTCCGGCTGATCTGAGCCTTTCTCCATCGGCCAAGAGGTCTCGGTGCCTCTCCCGGTGCGCATAGAACGCATCCAGATCTGAATGATGCATGATTGAACCTCCTTGTTCAACTAAAACGAAAAAAGCCGCGATCCTTCAGGACCGCGGCCGATTGTCTTCGTTCTTCGGTATAGATCAGCTGTACTTTCTATACCTTACACGCATCGGGCGCAGTCCTTCCGCCGTTACATCCGCATTCTGTGCTACGGGGTAATACATATTAATCATGTGACTGCGCCTCCTTATTAAAGTGTCGGCTACGTTGATATCACGCGCCTGGGAAAGTGTCAACCCTTATTCGCCGCTTCATAGAGGCCCCTAAGCTGCTGCTTCATCTCGTTCAGTGCCTCGATGTACTGCCGGTCCAGTTCGGCGACGTTCTGTTTGAGATACTCGATAAACTCCGGATCGGCGTCGGGTGTCAGTTCGACGTGCTGACCGAAACGTTCGGCTAAGGCCTGGGCCTTCTGCTGGAGCTTCGGCCGGTACCGCTCCTCTAAGGTCTTTTTGAGCTGTTCCTTGTTGGAAAGGTATTGGGTAAAGAATTGGTTGAGCTGCTTGAAGATGTGGTCGACCTGCTTCTTATTCCCGAGCATGTACTCCATGGCGTGCTGGAGTTTTTCGACTCGCTCGGTATCGACGACCGCTTCGGGCAGATAGAGGTTGGAGAGAAGAACCGAGAAGATCCCTTCCTTGAGCATCTTCCGTTCCTCGTCGGGGCGGTCCTTGAGGGATTTCTCGAGGTCCACTATATCGGTGTTTTCCACCGGATCGAGGTAGAGAGAGGCCAGACGCTTTCCCTCCTGCTGGAGTTCATGGTCTTTGAGGCTCTTTTTATCGCTCCGGATGTCCGCGGTCCGTTCCAAGGCCAGCTCGAGGGCCGATTTTATCTCTGCCATATCCTTTTCCTCCTTTGAAGGATTGTTTTCCTGGAATTAATGTACTCAAGTTCGGTCCGGTTATCAATAACCGCCGCGAAGGATCTCCTTTTCGGTGACTATCCCCCGCAGGGGAACGTCATTCGGATCTAATGGGACCTCATCGACGATCTGCAGGGCGAAAGCGAGCCCGATAGGGATGAGATATCCGGAAAAACGGGACAGGTAAACGTCGTAGAACCCCTTTCCCCGGCCCAATCGGTTGTATCGCCGGTCGAAGGCGAGCCCCGGGGTCAGGACGAGGGTTTTTCCGCCGGCGACTGACGGATCGATCACGGGGAGGTGTGAGGCCGGTTCCCGCACCCCGTAGGGGTGATTCTCCCAGGGACCTTCCAAGGAGGGTATCGCGTGAAATTCCATCCCGTTTCCCCTTCCCATCCGGGGAATCCCCACCGTCTTTCCCGATTCGAGGGCTTCACTGATGAGCCCGGTGGTGTCTACCTCCTCGGGCATGGGGAGGAAGGCGAGGACGACGTGTGCCTCTTTCCACTCGGGAAGGAGGATAACCTTTTCGGTTATCTCTCGGCTCTTCTCCGCCCGGAGTTCTGGGGACAATTTTTTTAGTTTCCGAAGTATTTCGATCCGCAACAACCGTTTTCTTCCGCGCATTCCGTTAGTATACTATTATTGCGGTCCATGACAAGGAGTTCCGCGGTTCAGCGGCTTGTCAATTCGTATAAGAGGTTGAGATGGCACATAAATTCGATCCCGACAAATCATATAAACTGCATTCCGAGAAGCGGCGGAAGCTCCTGCCCCCGGAAAAGACCTTAAAGCAATGCGGGCTCCAAAAGGGGGACGTGGCCGCCGACATAGGATGCGGGACAGGATATTTTACCCTTCCCGCTGCCCGGATAGTCGGCGAAGGAGGAACGGTCTATGCCGTGGACACCTCACGGAGGATGCTCGAGGGGCTGAAAAGCCGGATCAAGGAAGAAGAGCTTTCCAACATCGAAATTATCCACTCGGGGGAGTATCGAATCCCCGTTGAAAAGAAGTCGTGTAGCTTCGTTCTCCTCTCGGCGGTCCTCCATGAGGTTGAGGATAAACGGAAGTTTCTGTCCGAGGTAAAGGAGCTCCTCCACCCGGAGGGAACCTTGGCGGTCCTTGAGTGGAACACCCTGCAGCCCGAGGAAGGCCCCCCATTACAAGAGAGAATCGCGGTCGCGGAACTCTCGCAGATGCTGATGGACACGGGTTTTTGGATTAGAAGCAGACAGATGCTGGGGAGTCCGGTGTATGCGGTCTCCGCCCGGCTCAATTGACCCTATCCGAAGCTACCCCGGTCCATTGCCTTCTGCATGACATAGGCGATCAGATTGTCGTCGAGCTCCAAGGCATAGTCGGATACGAGGTCCTTGATGTATTCCACGTCGTCATCACTCAAAGTGCCGGTTTCATCCTCATACTCTTCACTCAAGAGATCGGCGGCGTCGGTGAGCCTCGAGGCCGCCTCGTCGAAGGAGGCGTAATCATCAGTTTCTTCGGAAAAGTCTCGGGTCAGATATAGGAACAAATCCTCGAGCATATCCTCAGGCAGCGCGGGAAGGCGGTGGAGGAACCCTTTTCGCAGCTCTTCGAGGAGTCCCCCATGGGAGAGCTCCTTCTTTCTCTTGCGAATACGGCGTATATAATTGTCAAAGCGCTTTTCTTCGTGCATCTGGCATGAACCTCCTCGATTTTAGTATAGTAAAGGTAAGATGAATGTTGAAGGGTACTCCCGGCTCGTCGAGGTCGTCCACGAGCCCTGCAGAATTATCAACTCCACCGATTTCTTCCACTCCGGAGTGCTGATCCCCTTTTTCGAACGGGGCGGAGAGCTTCGGGTCCTCTTCGAGCGTCGGGGTTCGGGGATCCGGCAGGGAGGGGAGGTAAGCTTTCCCGGCGGGGCTGTCGAGGCAGGGATCGACAGGGACAGCGGCGACGCCGCGGTACGGGAAACCTCGGAGGAGCTGGGTATTCCTGCAGATGAGATACGCTTAGACGGTAAATTCGGGAGCTTCCTCAATCCATCGGGAATCCTCATCGACGCTTACATCGGTTTTCTCGACATAGACGACGAGACCCGCCTCCCCTTTTCCCCGATCGAGGTGGAGGAGCTCTTTTCCCTTCCCTTCGGGTACTTTTTCGATAATTCTCCGGATGAGTATACCCTTCGTATCGAGATGCAGTCGGTCTTCACCGATCCGGAGGGGAATGAGACCGTAGGCTTCCCCGCCCGGGAGCTCGGGCTTCCCGTGAGGTATCACCAGGCATGGACGGGGAGGCCCCACAGCGTGTACGTCTATCCGTCGAAACCGTATGTGATTTGGGGAATTACCGCGAAGATCCTGGTGAATCTGGTCGTCCGGTGCCGTGAGCTGGGTCTAACGGGCGAGGCGGCTCAGGCCGAATGACCGTGCGAGGGCGACCGCCTCATCGTACTCCTCCAGGGTAGGGCGGCGGGAGATTTCCCGGTACCCCGATGCCCGGTACTCCGGACGGTACTGGCTCATGATGTTGATGTAGGTGCCGGTGGATAGCTCGGAGAGAAACCGGAATATCGGCTCGCTGTCGGCGGCGCCTCCGGGGAGGATTAAGTGCCTGACGATGAGCCCCCGAACGGCGACTCCGTTCCGGTCGGTCACGAGTTCCCCCACCTGGCGATGCATTTCGGTAACCGCCTCGAAACACCGCTTGGGATAGTCGGGAACGCCGCTGTATCGTTTGCCCGCTTCCCGATTTCCGTATTTCATGTCGGGCATGTAGATGTCCACGATCCCCTCGAGAAGCTCGAGAGTCTCTAAGGCGTCGTATCCTCCCGAATTGTAGACGATGGGGATCTCGAGTCCCTCCTCGAGGGCGTAGGGGAGAGCGGCGGCGACCGGATACATAACATGAGTCGGAGAGACCAAGTTGATGTTATGGCATCCCCGTCTTTGGAGCTCGAGCATAACCCGGGCGAGCTCCCGAGGATCGGTACGCCGGCCGAAAGCCCCGTGAGAAATATCGAAGTTTTGGCAAAAGACACAGGAGAGGTTGCATCCGGAGAAAAAGATAGTCCCCGACCCGTTCCTGCCGGTCAAGGGCGGTTCCTCGCCGAAGTGGGGCGACGCGGAGGCGAGGGAAGCATAAAACCCGGTCCGGCAGAAACCGGTCTCCCCCGCGGTCCGATCGACCCGGCAGCGGTGGGGACAGAGGGTACAGTCGCTTACGATTTGCCTGAGCCGCTCGATTCTCCGGTCGAGCTCTCCCGTTGCGTAGAGCCGATCGAGAGGGCTACTTGATGATGACATCGAGCACTTCGCTCACGTACAGGCGGTGGTAATCGCCCTTGGGATAGTGCTGGGTGATCGCGGAATCGAGAAAGTTACCCTTGTCGATGTCCTGGTAGTAGATCTTAGTACAGACTAAGATCAGATCTGCCTCCCGGAAGGTAACGGTGTTGTGTCCCGCATCGACCGGGGTCAGCCCCGTTTCCCGCGCTTTGTCCACCTTTCTGCCCGAGCGGCTTCCGCAGTACTTCAAAGCGCTCCTGAAGCTTTCGGGAAAGAACGAGAGGGTGTGTCCGGGGTACTTCTCCATGAACTCATAGGTGTATCTGCTCGGTCTGACGAAGGTGTAGACTACATCCTTCTCCCAGAGGTACCCCATTCCGCCCCACGCGGCGGTCATGGTATTCCAATCGTCCAAAGGACCCGCGGTAATCAGGGTCCATTGCCTGCCGAAGATTTTAAAAGGATTGTCGGGTATCGTTTCCGGCTCGATATGCTCCCATTCCATACATGCACCTCCTTCTTCTAACGTAGTAAAAAATCGGGCGCGGGGAAAGTCCGGCCGCATCGGTGCCGCCGGTATGGGCGGTATCGTCAGCCGATAATCTCCCGCATAAAAGAGACCAGGACCTCGAGGGCGCGGTCGTTGCTCCCTCCCTCGGGGATGATCAGGTCGGCGTAGGCTTTGGTAGGTTCGATAAAGTCGAAGTGCCCCGGGCGGACGAAGGCCATGTACTGCTCGATGACCGATCCCACGGTCCGTCCGCGCTCATGAATGTCCCGGGACAATCGCCGGATGAACCGGATGTCGTCGGGGGTGTCGACAAAGAGTTTCAGATCGATGAGATCCCGGATCTTCTTATCGAAGAAGATCATGATCCCTTCGAAGATGACCAGTTTTTTAGGAGTTACCCCTACCGTGGTATCGGTCCGCCGGTGGTGGACGAAGTCGTATTGGGGCATGTCGATAGGTTTCGAACTTTTGAGCTCTTTCAAATGCTCGTAGAGGAGGCCGGAGTCGAAGGCGTCGGGATGGTCGAAATTGAAGCCGGTAATGTTCGCGTTGTCCACGTTTTCGGCGGACCGATAGTAGTTGTCCTGGGGGATGAAGGTGAAATCGGGGACGATCTCGGCGATACGCTGTACGATTGTAGTCTTACCGGATCCGGACCCACCGGAAATTCCCACGATGCGTACGGGATTCATACGGGGATAGTAGTGTATTTTAGAGCCGGACGGCAAGGCCTATTACCACCGCCGCGGTATAATAGAGAAATATCTTGAGTATTGAGGCCATGGAAGCGCTCTTGGTGTGATGGGAGAATCCCCTCCGGTGCATCCGTACGTATTCGAGGACGGCGGGAACAGAAGCTCCCCCCGAGGCGGCCGCCGCTGTCCATGGGTAGAACCCTGTAAGCCACAGCAGGACAACAGTGATGAATCCCGTACCGCCTAAGATAAAGACGAGGACCTCTCCCCCCCGGACACCGAAGAGGACCGAGAGGGTTTTTCTTCCCGCGGCCCGGTCGCCTGCGATATCGCAGGTGTTGTTGACCGTCAGAATCGATGCGATCATCAGGAGTGAGGGTATCGAAACGGCCCAAATCTCCCAACCGAGTGATTCTGTCTGGATGTAATAGGTAACCACGATGACTCCCGTCCCGAGGAACCCTCCCGCAAAGAGCTCGCCGAGGGGGCTCCTCGAGATGGGGTAGGGCCCGCCGTTATACAGGAATCCGGTGAGCATCCCTAAACCGCCTATGACCAGGACCGGCCATCCCCGGAAGGCGACCAGCGCCGCTCCTAAAAAGAAGGCAGCCGCGAATAACAAGAGCGACAGGAAGAGCACCCTGTCCGGAGAGTATTCGCCCTTGAGGAGGAGCTTGTCCTTCTCGAGGGTAAAGTCGGCGGAATCCACCCCTCGCATGTAATCGAAGTAGGTGTTGAAAGCGGTGGTCCCCATGTCTACCGCGAGAAGGGCTAGGAAGGTGAGAATCAGGAGATGCACCTCGAGATTCCCGGTCCGGTAGACGGCAAAAAGAATTCCTAGGGAAAAGGAAGACATACTGATCGCCTTGGTGCTAAGCTCGACGAGGTTGGAAAACTGCCGGAAAGTCATAAGGATAGTATAGCAGGACCCCGCCAGGTTGTGGGAGTCCCTCGGTGTATCAGTACCAATTTATCTATAGAATTTATCTACACAGAGAGAGGAACTCCGGAGGGACCGGTTCGGTGGCCCCCGGTAAGCCCGCCACAATCGAGCCGAGTCGGTTACCCCTTTCCGCCGCTTTGCCGGGGTCTACATCCTCGAGCAGGGCGGTGAGGAAACCGGCGGTAAAGGCGTCACCCGCTCCCAAAGGGTCGGCGAGCTCGACGGCGTGTCCGGGAACGTACTCGCCCCCATCGGCCCAGGCGACAACGGCTCCCCGGGGTCCTAAGGTCACCACGCAGTAATCGAGATTTCCGGCCTCCTTGATCTCCTCGGCCAGCCGGAGCGCCGCGGTCTCCTTTCCCCCGCTTTGCTCTGTTTCGGCGGGTGCGGGGGCGCCCAACCCGAATATACCTAAGAGGTAGGCCGCCTCTTCCTCGTTCAGTTTAAGGATGTCCGCCCGGTCTATGCTCGTTCTGACGATCGCTTCGGTATAGCACTCCTTCCTGAGGTTCAAGTCGAGGAGGAGGTGCCTCCCGCGAAAAGCGCCGATGAGCTCTTCGAGGCAGCGGCGGGATGTCTCCGACCGTTGAGCGAGGGTCCCGAAGCAGAGGGCATCCGCTCCTGAGACGAGCTCTAGGAGCTCATCGGTCACGGTGATACGGTCGTAGGCCACGTTCGGGATGATGGTGTAGTCCGGGTTCCTGAATTCGTCGAAATAGACCTCCACCGTTCCGGTGGGGACGCCGGGAACCGTCCGGATGTACCGGTCGTCGAGGCCGAAGCCGATTATCCGTTCCCGGGCTTCCCTTCCGAGCGTATCGTCTCCGAGAGCGCTGATCATGAATACTTCGTTCCCCAGCTCGGTGCACCGGTAGGCGAAGTTGAGGGGAGCTCCCCCTAAGCGCCGCCCCTCGGGGAGGAGGTCCCACAAGGCCTCGCCGAAGCTCACGATTCGCGGTGCTCTTTTTTCCGGAACGGCCGGTTTCTCCGCCATCACGGCGGCCCCTCCCGGTCTATCAATGCGGCAAGGTTGTCCGCGGTAAACCCGAGGTATTCCGCGACTTCATCGCCGATGCCGGAGGCGCCGAACCGGTTGATGGAGAAGACGTCCTCCCGGTTCCCCCTCGTCAGGACCTCCCATCCCGAGGCGGAGCCCGCCTCCGCCACTATAACCCGGCTGCCCGGCGGGATGATCTCTTCCCGGAAGCTCCTGTTCTGGGCAAGGAAGGTTTCCCGGGAAAAGAGGGAAACCACCCGGACGTTCTTTCCTTTTTTGCTCGCGGCCGCCGCTTCCATCGCGAGGGAGACCTCCGATCCGGTGGCGCACACTACGATTTCGGGTTTACCGTCGGCCTCCCGGGCGACGTAGGCGCCTCGGCGGGCCTTCTCCTCCCAGCCGGGATCGGGACGGTCGAATACCGGCAGCCCCTGTCGGGAGAGGACGATCGAGGTGGGGTGATCGGTGCTCTCCAAGGCGAGCTTCCAGGCAAGGGCGGTCTCCCGGGCGTCCGCCGGGCGGTAGACCTCGAAGTTGGGAATTAACCGCATCGAATTAAGATGCTCTATCGGCTGATGGGTGGGGCCGTCTCCGCCTAAAAAGATCGAGTCGTGGGTTAAGACGTAGATCGCGGGGAGGCCCATCAACGCCGCGAGCCGCATAGGCGGGCGCATGTAGTCGATAAAGACGAACAAGGTCGCAGCGAAGGGACGATGTCCTCCATGGAGAATGAGCCCGTTGGTGATGGAACTCATTGCGTGTTCCCGGACCCCGAACCGGATGGTGCGTCCTAAGGGATTGTCCTTCTGGAACTCTCCGTAGTCGGGCATGGCGGTCTTGTTCGAATGTTCGAGGTCCGCGGAGCCCCCGATGAGGTTTTCCGCCGCCTTCGCATAGGCGCGTAATACCTCCCCGCCGGCGTCCCGGGTGGATATATTCTTGCCCGTCTCGAACTCGGGTATCTTTGCGTCCTTGTAATAGGGCCGGCCCATGTCGAAGTGGGCGTCGAAATCGCGGGCAAGCTCCGGGTTGTCCCCCTTCCACTCGGCGAAGGATGCCTGCCATTTTCGGTATCTCCCCCGCCTCGCATCGGTCCCTGAGGCGAAGTACTCCCGGGCTTCGGGGATAACATGGAACTGCTCGTCCGGATCGACCCCCATGGCGCGCTTCGCCTCGGCGATGACCTCGGCGCCTAGGGGGGACCCGTGGACCTTGTGGTTCCCTTCCATGGGTCCCGCCCCCTTGCCGATGACCGAGTCGAGGATTATAAGCGACGGCCTCTCCTCGTCGGCTTGGGCTTTATGGGTCAAGGCG
>JBKHAJ010000281.1:0-3959 GCA_046542935.1 Spirochaetia bacterium
GGTGAGGGGTCAAGGGCGGGGAATGCGGGGTTTTGACAAGAATGTGGTAAAAAAGTACCATTTTTAGGGGAGATAATATGAGCCTGATCGGCGTTATTTCGACGGATGAAGAACTCAACACGATCATTCGGGAGGAATTCGAATCGACTCCCGACGGGGAGTACATCCTCCGCTTTCCCGAGGAGGAGAAAGATATCCTCGAGCTCCTCAATTTCGATCTTCCCGAAATCGTCATAATCAACTTCGCGGACCGGGTCATTCCCCTGGAGAAACTCCTCTCCCTCATCCAGGAGGATGCCTGGCTCCATAACTTCGGGATTATCGGAATCTACAACCAGGACGAGGGTACCGAAGAAGAAATCCAGGAGCGGTACAAGGATTTGAACATTCTTGCCATGATCGATCCGCCCCGGCTCAGATCCCACGTTGTAAAATGCGCTCAAATAATAGAACAGAACCGGCAAATAATCTTTCATCGGGAGCTCGAGGACAAGCTGATGGAACGGGCCTCCGGATCTTTCACCATCGAGAACGACGTTCTCGCCGTGAGTGTCTACGCGAGCATAGCCGCTACCATCCTTCTCCAGCGGGGTTTGATCAAGGCGGATTCCAAGATGCACCTTCAGCTCTGCTTGTCCGAGCTCATCATCAACGGTGTCGAGCACGGTAATTGCGGCATAACCTTCGAAGAAAAGAGCGAGGCCCTCGAGCGCGGTCTCAGCATGGTGGAGCTCGTCGAAGAAAAATGTCAGTCCCCGGAGGTCGCCGAAAAGAGGGTCCATTTCGAATGGGAAATCCGCCGGGACGCCTCTCAGTTCATCATTCGGGACGAAGGGCAGGGATTCGACGTCAGGGGCTTGCAGAGGAAGATCCGGGAAGAAGGCCCCTACTCACTCCATGGAAGGGGTATCCGTATGGCCCGGATGTTCGCCCATAAGCTGTATTACAATACGAAGGGGAATGTGGTCGTACTCATCATCAGGCACGAACGCGCCGCCGTCCGAGGGACCCCCGCGGGGTTCTCCGGCGAGGAGGCCGTAACCGTACACCCCGGCGAGGTCATCTTCGACGAAGGGGAGAGCAGCGATTTCCTCTACTATATCGCCAGCGGCCGCTTCGCGGTGTTCTACAACGATATGAAGGTGGGCACCCTCGGTCCCGAGGATATTTTCGTGGGAGAGATGTCGTTTCTTCTGAACAACCGCCGGAGCGCCACCGTGAGGGCCTCAACCGAGGGGAAGCTGGTAAAGATCTCCCGGCGCGCCTTCGTTACGGTCATCAAAGAATATCCGCATTACGGGATCTTCCTCTCCAAGCTCCTTGCGCGAAAGCTCGTCCGTGCAAACAACCGCAACTCAGCGGTCCTGTCTCCCGACGTGTAAGCGCGGGGAATAACCCGCTCCGTTCTAATCGAGCAGCAGAGCTATTTCGGTCAAAGACCCCGCCCGGACGGTGCAGGTGAGTCTCTTAGGCGGCTCTCCCCGGTCGCTGAGGGTATTTGTATACACCCACCGGTCTCCTTGCCGATAGTGGGGCTCCCCCAGGACCCTTACCAACCGATCCCCGGACATCCCCACCCGGATGCCGTAGGGAAGGAGGTACCTCCCCGAAGTGAGAACATGGGTTGTGACGAATTCTTCACCGGTAGAAACAGCCTCGTAGAAACGAACGCTCATGCCGGGATAGATGTAGCGGTGGATAACATCGGTTATCTCGGGATGATGGATGTTCGGGGTCTCCGACCTCTCATGCTCGGCGGGAGAACCGTGGACCGATTCCACCGTCCGCCGATCGGCCCCCGGTACGGGGAAGAAAAACCCCTCGGTAAGCCTAAGGACCCGCGCATAGAAGAGGTCGAAGAACGCTATGTCATCGTGACGGAGCCACCCCTCCCTGCCGTCCTCGAGCACCGCGTGGTAGACCGTTTCCACATCCTCAGGCGTACCGCCGCCGGACCATATGTCGTCGAGTCTGAGATAGGTTTCGCTTCGGATAAAAGCCGCGGCCTCCCCCTCATCCCGAGGAGAGTCGGTAAGAACGACCGGCCCCTCCCCGGTACGGACGGCCGCATACACCGGGAGCGCGGCAATGTCGGCCTCATCGGCCCAGCCGCCGGCATCGGTATCGGGGCCGGGAGTCACGAAGAGATAACGACGCTCGGCCGCCGAAACCGCCGAACGGATGTAGACGACTTCTGCCGGTTCAAGGTTTCCGGCCTTTCCGGCCGGGCCCACTCCGGCGGGATTCTCCGGAGTGAGTTTTACCGGCCGGATTGTCACGGCCCAGCGGCCGACCCTCTCCTCTTCGGCTGCGACTGCGGCGGTTTCGGCGGCGGCCGCGATTTTATCCCCGGTCCCGACGCTCGCGCACCCGAAGAAAAAACCGGTAAGAATGAAGGCGGCGGTAATTACCCCGAGACGACGGATCCCGATCCGCCGTGCCGCCGTAAGGCCTTTTACTCTGCGATCGCCGGCCGCCATGGAATACCTCAGCCTCCGAGGACCGGTACTATAGAGAGGAGGACTCCCGCCGCCACCGCGGAGCCTATTACCCCGGCCACGTTCGGCCCCATGGCGTGCATCAGCAGATAGTTCTGCTGATTCGCTTCGAGCCCTACCTTATTAGCCACCCGCGCCGCCATGGGAACGGCGGAGACCCCCGCCGCCCCGATAAGAGGATTTATCGGCTTCTTGGAGAGCCTGTTCATGAGCTTCGCCAGGAGAAGCCCGGTGGCCGTACCGATACCGAAGGCGAGCAATCCTAAAATGAGGATTCCGATCGTCTCGACGGTCAGAAACTTGTCCGCTTGGAGCTTGGATCCTACGGCGAGGCCGAGCATAATGGTAACGATGTTGATGAGCTCGTTCTGAGCGGTCCGGGAGAGCCTCTCCGCGACTCCGCACTCCTTGATCAGGTTTCCGAACATGAGCGCCCCTATCAAGGGGGTCGCGCTCGGCAGGAGGAGGATACAGATCCCCAAGACCGCGATGGGGAAGACGATCCTTTCGGACTTGGACACCGGCCTCAGCTGCTCCATCTTGATCATCCGCTCCTTCTTGCTGGTCAACGCCCGCATGATGGGGGGCTGGATGATCGGGACCAAGGCCATGTACGAATACGCCGCCACCGCGATAGAGCCCAAGAGGTCCGGGGACAGACGTGAGGCGAGGAAAATCGCCGTCGGTCCGTCCGCCCCCCCGATGATCCCGATGGACGCGGCGTCGGCCAAGGAAAAGTCGAACCCCAAGAAGCCCAAGACGTCGGTCAACGCCAGCGCTCCGAGGAGGGTGGTAAAAATGCCGAATTGAGCCGCCGCCCCCAAGAGTGCCGTCTTGGGATTCGCAATCAGCGGTCCGAAATCGGTCATCGCCCCCACTCCCATGAAGATGAGGAGGGGAAAAAGTCCCCCCTCGATCCCGAATCCGTATATCTGGCCGATAAATCCCCCGAACTCCTGGACCACCTCGGTCCCGACCACCTGGGTCACGGTGAGCTTGGCGATCTCCGCTAAAGGTACGTTCGCGAGTATTCCTCCGAAACCGATGGGAATCAACAGAAGGGGCTCGAACTGCTTGGCGATTCCGAGGTAGATGAGCACGAGCCCCACTACGATCATAACAGCCTGGCCCCAGGTGAAGTTGATGGCTCCTAAGGTCTGGAAAAAGCTGCTTAGTGCTCCCGCTATGTCCATGCTTGTATACCTCTCCTATCAGGAGATAACCGCGAGGACGGTTCCGGCTTGGACCTGGTCTCCCTGCTTTACCTCGATGGATTCGATCCTGCCCGCCGCGGGCGAGTAGATTTCGGTTTCCATCTTCATGGATTCCAAAACCATGATAACGTCGTTTTCCTTCACTTGTGTCCCGGGCTGCGCGACGATCCGGATGACCAGACCCGGGAGGGGCGCTTCGACCTTCCGCCCGTCCCCCGACGGTGCGGGAGCGCCCGCGGGTTGCGGC
>JBKHAJ010000282.1:0-3933 GCA_046542935.1 Spirochaetia bacterium
GGGCGCCTTACCCGGGAAGACCTCTTCCTCGGAGGTTCCCATTACGGTGCCGCCCGGGTCGACTGGGCGGTTGCGGACAGCGGGGTTATCGTAAGTCTCTACTGGATCGGCAACATGTCCGCCCTGTCGGGGAAGCTGGAACCCTCGGTTACCTGGCGCCTCTTCGATCTCTTAGAGTTTCGCCTCGCGGTTCCCCTGGTCTATCACGACTGGGTTACCGAGTTCGGGACGGGACTGCACAACGGTTTCGCCGTCAGGGCGGGGATTGCCCTTTCAAAAGACTCCTTCCGGAAACCCTGAGCCGGCGAGCGACCCGGCCGGGCCTCTACTTCGGCAGCAATTCGAGAATAAGCTCCACTTCTCCACGGCTCAGTTTGGTCTGCTGAGCAATCTCGTTGACCCCCCATCCGTTGTGAGCGAGCTGTCGGACCATGTTCCGCACTTTGGTGGAGGGGGCGCCGTCCCCTCCGAGCTTTTCTTTGGGGGTTTCTTTAAGAAGCGATCCTAAGAGCTTGACCTGCTCCTCCGACTGTTGGGCAATCTGCTCGAGACGGGTTTCGGTCCTCCCGAGCCACTCCCGGGCGGTCTGCATCCGGTCCATCCGCTCTTCCACGTCCCTGAGCACCTCGTCGAGCCGGTCGAGCTGCTCGATGGTCTTGTCCGCTTTGGCCTTGTTGGCGGAAAGCTCCTCGAGACTCGCGGTGATGCTGTCGACCTGTTTGGGCATCTGATTTATCTCCGCTTCCACCTTTTTGAGATCGCTCTCCAAGTTTTGGAGATGGGTAAGGTTCTTCTCAACCCCCTTGAAGGTCTTCTCGATGATGTCCTGTTTCTCTTCGAGACGAGTATACTTTGCCGTAACCTCGTTCTCGAGCTCCCCGAGATCCCTCAAATCCGACTGTATCTTCTGCATGGTATCATAGCTGTCGGTGACATTCTCGAGCCTTGCATCCACCGCCTGGGACATATTGATGAGCTTCTTGAAATCCCCCTCCATCTCGTCGATCCGCCGTTTGTCGGAAAGGAAGCGATTGAGTTTTTCGGAAACCTCGTCCCCGATCTTCTTGATCTTCAAGAACTTCTTTTCGGCCTCTTTTATTTCCTTCGCCTGAACCTCGACCGAGGCAATTTCCGCCTTGAGGTCCTCGATGTTGTGCTGGAGGGTGTTCTTGAGGCTGTCGGCCCGCTCGAACAGCTTGGTCTGGGCGAGGAAGCTCTTCTGCTTCTTCTCTATCTCCTGGAGATTCACCGCGAGAACCTTGGTATCCTCTTCGACCTTCGCAGTCATCTTCTTGTTCACACCGTCGATCTTTTCCCGGGTATCCTGAACCGCAACGCGGAAGTCCCGGATCTTTTCATCGAGCTCCGTCTGGAACTCCCGAGTCCGGGACTGAAATTCGGCAAGGGCGTCGGCGGACCGGCCCGAAAGCTCCTCGAGTGACTCCCGAGTCTTATTAGTGAGCTCGTTCTCGAGATCGGCGACCTTCTCGGCAATCGATTCGAGCTCCGCCTTCATCCTTTCCCGCTCCTCCCGGGTTCCGGTGATGAGCTCCTCCTTCTGAGCCGCGAAATCCTCTTTGATAGAGGTGATGATCGTATTTGTGTCGGTCCGGAAGCTGGTAAACTGTTCCTGGGCCTCCGCTTCGGCGTCCTGCATCTTCTTCAACACTTCCGCCTGCCAGACGGTAACGTCCGATTGGGTCGATTCGATAAGAGAGAAGATGTCCTTTTTCCCCGATTCGAAATCCTCGTCGAGGCCGGAGATTTTCGATTCCACGGTCCGTTCGAGCTTCTTGAGCTCCTCCTGCACGGTTCCCTGATACGCGGAGAACTCCCGCTCGAAGAGGAGCTTGGAGTTCTTTTTCACGTCTTCGAGCTCTTCGGCGAGATTTCCCTGGAGCCCTCCTAGGGACTGTTCCGTCGAGGCCATCCGGGTCTCGATCCCTTCCCGGAATCCTATCACCTGGTCCTCGAGACGGGAGAGCTGTTCGCCTATGCGGCTCTGATGCTCGGAGAGCTTGGATTTGAGCTCCCGGGAATACCCGTTCTCCACCTCCCGCCGTCCGGCCTCCGCCTCCTCGGCAAGGGCTTCGAGGCGGCCGCCTATCTCCGTCTTCCACTCGCTGAACTGCCGTTGAACGGCATCGTTCCTCTCTTTGAGGTCGGCAAAGAACTCGTCCTCGAAGACCTGAAGTTTTTCCGAAACGTTCTCGTAGGCCTTCTGCTTGAGCTCGGAAAGACCCTTGTCGACCTCGTCCATCGCGGAGGTAAGACTGTCCATGCTCTCTTCGGCCCGCCGCCGGTCGGCTTCTCTCCGTTCTTCCAATGACTGCTGAAAACTCCTGAATTCCGCCTGCAGTCGGGACTCCACCGCTTCCATGGAGCCCCTGAGGGAGGTCTCCAATCCGTCGATGTCCTTGTTGAGGTCCTCGATCTTCTGGAAGCGGTACGAAACGCCACCCTCGTAATCGGCAATCCTCTCCTCTACCGCCTTTACCGATTCGGTAATCTTCGATTCGAGGAGGGTATCCATCTCCTCCACACGCCCCCGTATATTCGAAATGAAGCTTTCGAATTCCCTGCGACGGGAGTCCTGGGCCTCCTGCATCTCGGAAAAGATCTCGGTAGACCGGGCATCGAGCTTCTGGGCGCTGTCCTCGAATTCCTTCCGGATAGTCGTCTGCCACACCGTAACCTCACTGCGGGTATTCCCTAGTGTTTCCTTGAGCTCCTTCTCCGATTCCTGAAGATCCCGGCGCACACTCTCCACCGACTCCTCCAGCTCCTTCTTGACGTCCCGGGCCTTGGCGACGACGTGGTTCTTGAGCTGTGTAAAAACCTCGTCCTCGAGGGTCTTCCCGCGCTCGGCAATCTTCTTTATGCGGGTGTTGTATTCCTCTTCGATGCCGCCTATCCGGTCCTGGAACTCCTCGAGCTTCCCATCGAGAACCGATTCGGTGCGTTCCACCTCGTCCTCGAGGCGGGTTACGTCCGAGGCGACCTGGGTGCCCAGCTCCTCGCCCCGCCGCTCGGCATCGGTAAGACGCCCCTCGAGGAAGGAAGTGAACTCTTCCTTCACCGTGCCGGCGGACTCCCGGAAGCTTTCCATTGCCTCCGTGGTCATGGTGTCCCGCCTCGCTTCGAGGGCGGTTATGTAGTCGGAAAAGTTATTGACCATTCCCTCGGTCTGTTCGAGACGGTCCTCGAGGGCCGATACCTCGTTCGCGGTGGCAGCTATGTATTCTTTCTTGACCTCTTCGAGGGCCCGCTCGTTGACCTGGACGAATTCATCCCGGATCTCAGGGAGCGATCTCTCGAGGCCGTCCACCTTTTCGGCGGCCTCTTTGAGGCGCTTACCAACGGTATCGACGAACTCCGATTCCTCCTGGAGGCGCTTCAAATTCTCGTCAACCCGGGAAGTCATATCCGCTAAGTCTTTGAGGGCGGAATCGTATTCGTCGATCCTTCCCCCTATGTCCCCCATCCGTTCCGCCCGGGCGTTCAGCTCCTCTTCGGCCTCCCGGATGCGGTTGAATATCTCCCGGACCGTCTTCTGATGAACATCTATATCGATGGACAGATCCTTGAGCTCGGTTACCTTGGTCTCCACGAACTCATCAAGCTGCTCCTTGACCCGGTCCGAATATTTCTTGACCTTCTCCAGCGACCGGTTGTTCCGGTCGAGCTGTCTGTAGACCGCTAGGATTATCAATACTACGATTAATGTGATTATATTACCGACAGAAAAGATCATGACTGTCCCCCTCCCCTTTTACACTATACCTTTTCCGTTTAGAAAAAGCTATATATAGCCGGTATCGATGAGCTTTCTGTGTAATTCCGTGTAGGACGCGAAGGTAAAATCGGCCACCGTTCCGTCCCGGCCCCCCCGGGATAGATGCGCCGTCTTCATACCGACCTTGCCGGCACCTA
>JBKHAJ010000283.1:0-3919 GCA_046542935.1 Spirochaetia bacterium
GCATCGATTAAAAGAAAGATAACCGTCGGATTTATCCTCATTATAATCATTACAATCATCATGGGGGCCGGCAGCTTTTTAAGTTTGAGGACCGCGGAAACAGGTTTCCAAACATACTACTCCTTGTCTAACGAGGCGGTATTTGTCAGCAACTTTTCCGCGCTATATCTGGAGTCCCGCATCCTTTTGAATGAAATTCTTCAGAGCCTCCACAACTGGGGAGGCGGCGAATTCGAGAGTAGCATGGACTCCATCGAGTCCGTCTTGACCGAGGCTCGAGAACAGCTCACCCGTCCCGAGCAGCAGGAGCTCTTGGGGTATCTGACCGAGGAGTTTGTTGAGTACAGGGAAAATACCCGGAAACAGATGGAAACCGTGCAGGAGATCCGGGGGATTATCAATTCCGGAGCGATACTCACCTCGTATCACAAGCTTTTCGGGAACGAGATACTTCAGTGGGCCGAAGGGGTGGGTACTACCCGGGTCATCGATCGGGCGGAGAGTCTCTACGACCGTCTTCAGGACCTCTACTTCCTCGGCTACCGTTATTACGATACCGGGAGCAATATGTATCTGGAGGACATGACGGAGGCCCTGGACGACTCCCGGGATATCATCGAGGAGTTTATCGCCGATTACCGAAACTCCGCGATCGGCGAACGGCTTCGCATACTCCAGGACCGGATGAATCTTCTCCGGGACCGGCTGAGTGCTATAAAGAGACTGGAAAGCTTACGAGTATCTTCCAACAGCACCTTGGACGTACAGCACCAGGTTTTTATGGGGGCTATTTCCGACGCAAGAGAAGATATTATAGCGAGTCAAGACGCCATCGGTGCGGAGCAGGAACGGATCTTGGGGACCATGGTCATAGTTATCGGAGGAGCGCTTCTTGTGATTCTGATCTTTGCAGTGGTTCTCGCTCTTCTTATTATCCGGATGGTGAGCCGGCCGGTGAACACCCTCGCCGCGAGTGTGAAGGACATTTCCGAGGGAGAGGGAGACCTGACTAAGCGGGTTCAGCTTATGAGTAAGGACGAGCTCGGCGAGCTCGGGCGGAACCTGAACCGGTTTATCGCCAAGCTCCACGACATCGTCTTCAAGCTCAAGAACGTAAGCGAGAAGAGTCAGGAGATCGGTTCCGATTTGGCGAGCAGCTCCGAGGAGATTTCCGCCACTGTTGAAGAGATGTCGGCGACCATGACCAGCGTCAAGAAGAACGGTCAGCTCCTCGACGAGGACATCAAGCAGGCCCAAGAAGCGGTAGCCGAAATCAAGAACACCATTCAGACAATCGTCACCCGGATCGAGGACCAGAGCGCCTCGGTCACCGAATCGTCTGCCGCTGTGGAGGAGCTCATCGCCAGCGTCAAAAACATAAGCTCGATTTCGACCTCGAAGCAGGAGCTCATCAATGATCTCTCCGAACTCGCCCGGCACGGGGAAGAAAACATGGAAGAGACCCTGAAATCGATCCATTCGATATCAAGCAGCGCCGACATCATCTACGAGCTGATTCAGGTGATCAACAATGTGGCCGACCAAACCAACATCCTCGCCATGAACGCCGCTATCGAAGCGGCCCACGCCGGGGAAGCGGGGAAGGGATTCGCCGTCGTTGCCGACGAGATTCGAAAACTCGCGGAAACCACCGGGGAAAACGCCCGGGACATCTCCAAGAACCTCAACCAAATTATCGACAACATCAAATCCACCGCGGGGCTTACCGAAGAGACCGGGCAGTCCTTCAACAAGGTAACCGAGGGAATTCAGGACGTCGCGGACAGCATGAAGGAGATGACCGGAGGGCTCAACGAGATAAGCAACGGGACAGTGGAAATTACCGACGCCCTGAACTCGCTGGTGCAGATAACCGAAGAGGTCCGGGGGTCGACGAAGGGTATCAACGAACGCTCCACCATGATCGACAACTCTATGGAAAATATCGCCCGTCTTTCGGGACAGACCTCGGCCGCCCTGGACGAAACGGTAGTAGGGGTCGAAGAGATTACCAAGGCGATCTCAGAGGTTTCGGACCTCGGGATCCGGAACTCGGAGTATATCGGAATCATGGAGCGGCAGATCGGACTCTTCCGGACGGTGAATACCAAGGGATTGAAGGCGGCCGACGGACAGCCGCTTTTGTTGTGGCACCGGGAGACAAAGGAAATCCCTCCGCGCCCCGCAGATCCGGAAAGCCTCCCCGAGCAGGATCCCGGTCACTGGTGGGACATGGAATACGCCGGATGGAATATCGAGAAAAAGCCCCTGCCCGAATCGGCCGCCGACGGGGCCGTGGGAAAGCGGGTTATCTACCTCCTTCCCGGTAAGCATCCCTACTACGAGGCGTATAAGCGGGGAGCGCGCAAGATGGCGGAGGCCTACGGGATCGATGCAGACTTCTACGAGGCGGAATGGGATCCGCGGGTTCAGGAGGGGCAGGTCGAACAAGCTATTAAGGAAACCCCCGACGCAGTAATCATTGTCTGTTCCGACGCCGAGAAGGGGGTTGCCTGGATCAAGGACATCTATAAGAAGGGTATTCCGATCTTTGCCGCGACCGTGCCTCCTAAAAGGGAGGGGCTGAGATACGTCGTCGGTTACTCCGGCCCCGACGACTGGGGTTCTATGCGGATGCTCAGCCGGCACTTCGCCGAAAAGATGGGTAATTCCGGCGGCTACGCAATCCTGCAGCACAAGCCCGGAAGCGGGACCTTTTACGGCCGGACTTACGCTCCGCTCACCGAGCTGAGCAGGGTTGCTCCCGACATGGAGCTCCTCGCCGCTGAATCGGGTGAAATTGAGGAGGCCCGAGCCTACGAGGTCGTCTCGAGGTGGCTTTCCGATTACGGCGACAGGCTCAAGGGGATCATATCCGCCGACGATTCCGATATGATGATCGGCCTCAACCGGGCGGTTAACGAAGCGGGAAGAGAGGACTTGATCATCGTCTCCTCGGGAAACAGCAAGATCGGAATGGATTTTGTGAAAGAAGGTTTTCTCGAAGCGGTCACATATCAGTCCGCCGAAACCGACGGTGCCATGCCCTTGGAGCTCGCCACCGACTACTTCAACGGCATCGTCAGAGATCCGGTCAGATACCTGCCGAAGGGGCTCATTACCTCGGCTAACGTAGATCAGTACCTGCCGGCTCAGTGGTAGTAACCGCCGCCTTCGGGCCGAACCCCTGCGAGAAGAGCGGCAAGGTAATCGCCGCTGCTCGCTTTTCCGGTAATCTCATCGAGCTTGATTCCCACCACCGCCGTTCCCCGGGCGGCTTCAGGCGGAATACCGGCCCCGAGGTCGCTGTTCCGCCGGGCTCGAATATACCGCGAGGTAAGAGCCGTAAGGATGCGGGCTTTTTCTTCCGGGGAGACGACAAAGAAGGGACGTCCCGCGGCGATGACGCTTACGTATTCGAAACCGTAGTCACAGGGTTCGTCCGCCGTAACGACGCCGCCGGGGATGTCCCATTCCACTGCAACGGTACCTCCGCTTTCCATGCATTCGAGCTTTTTCCCCTTGCCGGCGGAATGGAAGTAGACCGTCCCTTCGGAATAGAAAAAATTGACCGGTACTACATAAGGAACTAGGCCGTCATAGAGGCCGAGGCGGCATACGGGGCACAGATTAATAATCTCGTCGATAACGTCGCGGTCGCTTATCTCCCTTTCGGTTCGTCTCATGAGGGCTGCATAACCGTTACACTCTTATTTTTCGAGCGCCGATTTGAGCATACAGTGAAAGAGGACGTTACATCCGGCGGCGCAGTCCTCCCACGTAGTTTCCTCGACCTCGACATGGCTTCTTCCTCCGATACTCGGAACAAAGATCATCGCGGTCGGGGCGATTTGATTCATATAGCTCGCGTCATGGCCCGCGCCGGATACCATGTAGTGATTGGAATAGCCGAGATCTT
>JBKHAJ010000284.1:0-3916 GCA_046542935.1 Spirochaetia bacterium
GTTTTCGGAGAGCCGAAGGGACCTCTATGCGGTAAATCGAGAAGCCGTGGAGGAGATCTTAGAGGCGGTCGAATCGGACCGGCTCATCCTCTCGTACCGGGGACGGTATCTCCTCCGCCGGGCCGTCCGGCTCCGGATCGACGCGGGGTACAAGCAACGGGTGGGGCAGGTATTCCGGAAAGACCTCGTGCCGAAGCTGCTCACGGCCCTCTCCAAACCGGCGGCAGAGCGGACGGTTTCAGCTTTTCCCTCCGATGAGCTCGCCCGGATTCTCGTAGCTGATCCGGAAACCATCGAAACCTTTACTCCCTTCATCAGTAAAAACAAGCGACGGGACGTAGAGGAACAGCACCGTCTCCTCGAGAAGGATTTCGAGAAGGGAAAATTGTCCTTTCGTTCCATCTACCTCTCCCTGTATACTCTCCTCACCGAGCTGAAAAATGCCCGGGTAAAAGAGGAGGAGCAGAAATGAAAAGGTACGAGTTCGGCGGGCGAATCGGAAACGTCCTGATGATCCTAGGGCTTCCGATTCTCGTTTACTATTTCTACTTCTGCCTCCGCTTCGGCGGAGGAGACCTTATCCCCGTAGGCGCTACCCGGGAGACTCTTGCAGCCTTCGGAAAGAGCATCCGCCCGACCCGGACCGCTTTGGGTATGTACGGGGTGTGGCTGGCGTTCCAGGCCCTCCTGCAGGCGGTTGTCCCCGGACGAAGGGTGCTGGGCAGGGCAACCCCCGACGGCATCCGCCTCGAGTACAAGCTCAACGGGCTCGCGTCGTTCCTGATCACCCTAGGAGTCTTCGCGGGGCTCGTCATCGCGGGGGTGCCTATTCCGAGGCTCATCTTCGACAACCTCGGAGCCGTCATTACCATCGCGATCATCATCATCTTCGGTACGAGCATCTTCCTCCACATCTACGGACGGGCGACGAACCCCGGAGGCCCCCCTTCGGAAAGCGTCATTCACAATTTCTTTATGGGATATGCCCTGAATCCCCGGATCGGCGGGTTCGACCTGAAACTCTTCTTCGAGGCGCGTCCGAGCCTGATCGGATGGATCGTTATCATCTTGAGCTACGCCCTCGTCCAGCGGGGGGAATACGGCTTCACCAGCCTCGCCATGGTCCTCTCCTGCGGCTTTCAGTTCGTCTACGTTCTCGACTACTTCATCCACGAGGAGGCGATCCTCTCCACCATGGACATCGTCCACGACCGGTTCGGCTTTATGCTCTGCTTCGGCGACAGTGTGTGGGTCCCCTTCACCTACTCGATCCAGGCCTACTACCTGATCGACCACGTCCACCGGCTGCCGGTCTGGGCGGCGGTCGTATTCTCGATCCTCTTTGCGGCGGGGTATCTCTTTTTCCGAATCACCAACCTGCAGAAACACCGTTTCCGGGAGAATCCCGAGCACCCTATCCGGGGCAGAAAGCCCGAGTACATCGAAACGCCCGGGGGCAACAAGCTCCTCGTCTCGGGCTTTTGGGGATGGTCGCGGCACTTCAACTACGTGGGGGACATTCTGATGGCCACGGCATGGTCATTGCCGTGCCTCTTCGGCTCCCTCCTCCCCTACTTCTATCCGATCTACTTCACCATCCTCTTAGTCCACCGGGAGCGGCGGGACTACCACCGGTGCGCGAAAAAGTACGGCGAGGCCTGGGAGGTGTACTGCCGGCGGGTCCCCTGGAGGATCCTTCCGGGGATCTATTAGAGCTCCCCGCGGCGGACCTACACGAAGCCCCGGGAGAAGGGCTTCGGCCGCCACATGCGGACAGCCAGCAACAGCGGAAAGATCTTGTAGGGAAGATTGAACAGAAGGAACCGCCCGGGACGAATCACCGTGAGAGAGGGGGTCAGCCCCTCGGCGGCGAGATCGGCGGCGGGTCTGACTCCCCCCGCTCCCATGGTCTCGAAGAGATCTAAGTCGCCCAAGAACTCGACGCCCAGAAGAACTATCATGCTCTCCACGATCATCCCCACATAGACGAGGGCGAAAGGACGAATCCCGTTCCATCCCCGGATGAAGGCGACGACGAGGACGATGTAGAAGGGGCCGAAGAGGAAGGCGGATATGGCGGTCATCATCCTCAGGAACATGGGGTTCGCTATCAGCAGCGGATCGGTCCCCGCCGCGTAGGAATTATACACCGCCCGGGCCCAGAAGTAGCCGCTCTCAGCATTCGGCCTCGAGACCGCGTTGACCAGATCCGCCGCGAAGGACGTAAACACAAAGGCCGCGAAAACCACGATGAAGATCCAGTCGTATTTCCGTTCGTTCAGGGGAAGACGCTCGGTGCTCTCCGCCATAGGGGCCCTCCTAGTAATATAGCTGAATATTGATACAATTCATTCAACTATATCAGAAAAGGGACATCTTTACAAGAAATTCCCGGTGTTAATTGACTCCTATCGTCATTGCGGAGATCTATCCGGGGGTTTTGAGAAGCGAGGAGGAGGCGATTCAGCAATTTATATCGGTCTTTCCCGTCGAGCCGGTGAGCCGGGAAATAGCCGTCCGGGGAGGTCTATTGAAAAGGGATTACGGACCGTCTTACGGAATAAGCCTTGCCGATGCCCTCATCGCCGCTACCGCCCTCGAACAGGGCTACGAACCGGCTACTCTCAACGTCAAGCATTATCCGATGCTCCACCGGCTAAAACCGGCATATAACAAATAACCGGCAGCTACCGCAGCCCGCTGCGCATGAGGGGCCAGGTGCTCGCAAGCATGAGCCCGCCCAAGACGGCCACCCCGGCATACATGAGATGGAAGTCCCCTAAGTAGCCGAAAAGGGCCGGGACCGCGCCTATTCCGGAGAAGAGAGCCACCGGCATCACCAGGGACACGGTGATGTTCCGGAGCTCCGGATGGCCCATGTGGGAAATTGCCGCGAGCCCCGCGGGAAAGTAGGCGGTAATGAGGATCGGCTGCAGGAACATGGCGATAATCAGGAGCGGTCCCGAAGCGAGGCCCAACAGGATAGTAAAGATCCCACAGACTACCATGATGAGGAGGATTGTCCGCTTGATCCCGATCCGGTCGACGAGGAGCCCGGAGAGGAAGATGCTCGCGAGCCCGGATATCCGGGAGGTCCCCACAAAGATATTCACCACATCGGTCCCGATCCCCTTCTCCTCGATCAGGTAGTTCGGCAGGAGATTGTAGATCCCGTGGGCGGCACAGAAGGCCAGGAAAAAGAGGAGCATCACCACCCAGAATACCCGCCGGGTGATTACGTCCCGGATATTGTGAAAGTTCGGCGTCCTGCCGGGAAAATCGGCTTTCTTTCCGAACAGCAGGTAGACCACCGCCATGCCGACATTGATTCCCGCGGTAATCCGGAGGATCCCCCTCCATCCGGTAAAGTTCATGAAGAGCTCCACCGCCAAGGGAGCGAGGATCAGGCTCAAAGTAGGTCCTACCTCGTGGACCGCCAATGCCGTCCCGAGCCTTTCCGGCCGGACGAGCCGGTTTATGACCGCAACCCCGGAGGCGATATACAACCCCGATCCGAGACCTAAGAAGACGAGACAGACAAAGAATACGGCGAGGTTTTCGAGAAAGGAAAGCACAACCAGCGAAGCCGCTATCCACAAGAGGGAAAGGGTAATGGAGCCCCGGTGATTAATTCGTGATGCGGCCATCCCCGACAAGAAAAGGGAGACCCCGAAACCGATATAGATAAACAGAAACATCCTTCCCGCCTGCGCATTGGAAAGGGCTAAGTCCCGTTTGAGCTGTATCAAAAGGGGCGAAAAAATCGCCCGGGAGAAGAGGTTTGTAAAGAGAACTCCAGAGAGAATAAAAACACTTAGGAATGATCCGCCGTCGCCGGGCTGATTAACCTGCTGGGTCTTCTGCCGCTCCATGGGGGGATATACTATACCGAAAGCGGAGTTTGGAAAAGTTAAAC
>JBKHAJ010000022.1:0-20535 GCA_046542935.1 Spirochaetia bacterium
TCGCTTATGTAGACCTCCTCTCCGGCCGTTCCGTTCCCGGGGCGTTCGGTATCGATCCGTACCACGAAGATCGAGGACAGGGTGAGGATGACCGCCAAGGCCAGAACGACGATGATCCGGACCGCTTTCGGTCTGCCGAAATTACCGAATCGCCCGTAGATCCAGGCGGTGAAGGCGAGGATTCCTAAAAAGATGAGTATCCGGTAGAACGCCTCGTCGGTGAGCTGGTGAAAGAGGGTGTTCAGGAGATATATTACCGTCCCGATAAGGAGAAATCCCATAATCTCTTTGAACACAGTCATCCACTTCCCCGGTTTAGGGAGCTTTTGTATGAGGCCCGGAGAGAAACCTAAAAGGAGGAAGGGAAGGGCAAATCCGACACCTATAAGGAAGAACATCAGGAAGATGACCGCCGGAGTTTGGGCGAAGGCGAACCCCAAGGCTGTTCCCAGAAAAGGGGCCGAGCAGGGGGTGGCGATGAGGACCGCGAAAATCCCGGTGAAGAAAGAGCCGGTGTATCCCCCCCTTCCGGAGGCCTTCGACGCCGCGTTCAGCCCCGGCGCCTGAAGGACGAAGACGTCGAAGAGGGACAACGCGAAGACGAAGATGATCGAAGTCAAAGCCAGCACGAAGACGGGATTCTGAAACTGAAATCCCCAGCCGACGAGCTCCCCGGACACTTTTAAAAGGGTTATTATCAGGGCGAAAGCCAAAAGCGCCGCGAGGATGCCCCCGGTATAGAAGAGAGAGCCTACAAATATTTTCTTAGGCTCCCGTCCCGCCTGGTCCACGAGGTTCAATGCACGGACCGAGAGCAGCGGCAGGACGCAGGGCATGACATTGAGAATAATTCCTCCGATAAGGGCGAGGAGGAGGTACATGAGAATTCCCCGACCCGCGGTTCCTCCGGTTTGTTCTGTTTCCTCGGCCACGAATTCCGCCTCGAGGACTGTCAGGCTGACCTCGGTATTTTCGGTTTGAGGGAGAAAACAGGTACCGGTTTCATCGCAGTACTGATATCCCGCCGTTACCTCGAGTGTATACTCCCCGGCGGAGATATCGGGGGATATCCTCAATGTACGCTCGAGGACCACCCGGTCGGAGTAGGTGATGAGTCCCTGCTTTTCAGTTCCTTCGGGATAGGAGAGGGGACTCTGACTAATTCCCTCCGGCGCCGAACCTTCCACGTAAAAAAAGTCTTCCTGCAGGGCCATGTACATTCCGTCGGGGATTTCGTATTCGGCTCGAAGGACCGCCTCCGACCCGGGCAATACCTCCCGGGGCTCCACCGAGATTTCAACTTCTCCCGAGGCAGGTGTCAATTGGCCGAATACCGGGAATACCCCCCCCGTTGTGAGAAGTAGAATAAGGGCCGCGAGCCCGAAACAGGTTCGACGGTTTAGTTTACCGAGCATTATTTGACTCCTCAGTTAGTATATCCTCGAACAGGTCGGTTATCTCCCGTGTGTCCCACTCCCTGCTCCCGATGTATCTCCCGACTATGAACCCGCCGGGGCCGATGAGCCAGGTAACCGGAATCCCTTGCACCTGAAAGACCTCCGCCCCGACTCCACCCTGATCGAGAAGGACCGGGAAGGTATATCCCCCCTTTTCTATGAAAGTCGCCACGGTTTCTCTTCTTTCCCCAACGGAGACCGCGTAGAGGAGGAAATCCTCGTCCGCGAACCCTTCCCATAGACGCTGCATCGACGGCATCTCCGTTCTGCAGGGGGAACACCAGGAGGCCCAAAAGTTGAGCATCACCAGAGAGCCCTTCGATTCGATGAGATAGACCGGACCCCCGGACAGGGAATCGAAACCCAAATCGGGGACGGGAAGGGGGCGTTCGGGGAGAACGAATCCGAGTTCCTCGAGCCGTTCGGCGGTTTCAGCCTCTACGGGGAGATAACCCTCATCGGGGGGTTCTTCTATACGCCCCCGCGCAAATGCCGAGGCGGCAAGTGTAAGAAGCACGAAGGATACCATAACCCGAGACATTGGGATTGCTGCGTGTCCGTGTTTCACGAATTGAAGTATATTCAAAAAACTTTATATAATCAAGAGTTTTCCGCCGGGTGACGATCACATTCCTTGGAAGAGAAGGGCGGCGAAATTGTACAGTCCGTGCGCCACGGCAAGGGGAAGGAATTCCCGGTATCTGACGTAGAGCACCGCTAAAAAGACCCCGATACCGAGGGTCCCCAGAAAGGCCGGCACTCCTTGGTAGATGTGGCCCACCGAGAAAAGGAGAGCGCTGGCGGCAACGGTTACGGCGGTGGGAACGTTGGCCTGGTCGAACCGGGTTATCATATAGGATCGAAAGAAGAGCTCTTCCCTCAGACCGGTCGCCAGGGCCGTGAATAGAATAAGGGGAAGAACCTCCTTAGAGGGGGGCTCCCACTGCAGCTGTTCGCCGAAATCTCCTCCTATGTCGGGTACGAGGGAAATACCTAGGGAAACGAGATAGGCTATTGCCATAATACCGAAGAAGGCAACCCCTGTTCTCAGGAGGCTTCGAAGATCGGGGGGTGTAATCCCGAAACTCCGCAGAGCTTCGGGATGGAGCTCTTTAGATTCATTCCCAGATGCGTTCGGTCCCGGACGGATCAAGATAAGGTAGAGAATAAGCAATATCTGAGGCAGAGCGGAGACCAGGTAAGTCAGGTTGAATTGGATGTTGTTGAATAGGGAAGGATCCACCGGCTGCCCCTGTACGAGGTATCCCGGCAGGAGTAAAACGAAAAAGAGGATAAAAAATTCAAAAATATAGAGCCGATTGACCTTGCTTTTCATTTTATTATGGTAAAAACACCCGAATTCCACTATAGTTATGGATAAAATATATATCATCAAGTTAATATATCCAAGTAGGTGTTCGATATTATAGATATGTGGTGGATCGCCGTTGCCGCCGTTGCGGCCCTGTTCGTCGGTTTTGTCCTCTTCCTCCGGAAAATTGGAGGAGGAAGGTTTCCCTGGCTCAAATTCTACGTCAAGGGAAGGGAATCGGGGTTTCTCTTTCGCGAGGTCAATCTCCTCCGGAAGATGGCTGTCGAGAATCGTCTCAAGAATCCCCTGTCTCTCTTCTGGTCCATCAAGCTGATCGATCGCTCGATTCGCGGCATTATAACCAAATTCCGGGCGCAAAACCGGGAACACGATCCCGGAAGCGAGCAGTTCCTCAGCAAGCTCTACGATTTTCGAAAGTCGGTGGAGTTCAGCCTTCCCAAATATAAACTCGGCATCAAGACATCCCGGAAAATCTCTCCTCATCAGAGAATTCGGATTGCCCTCGACGGCGGCAACACCTTTCACTCCAGGGTCGTGGAGAATCTCCGAAAGTATCTTGCAATCTCCTATCCCCAGGGAGGGCGCCTGCCCCCCGGATTCAGCTGGCGGGGGCAGAGGGTAAATGTTTATTTCTGGCGCCCCGAGGACGCGGGGTATGTTTTTCAGACCAAGGTTTTAGACGACTTCTTCGACAAGAAATATCCCATACTTCATCTCGCCCATTCGGACAACCTTATCCGAAGTCAAAAGAGGGGCTCGGTCCGGGTAAAGGTCTCACGGCCGGCCAAACTCTTTCCTCTCAAGAGTATCGAGAACGCCAACGAAGCGGTGGAGAGGGGAGGAGGCCTGCGCAGCCGGTTAGTGGATATTTCCGAAGACGGCGCCGCCGTTCTCATCGGCGGCAGGGCTAAGGTCGGACTGCCTGTAAAGATTCAGTTTTCCCTGGACAAGGATACTCTCGTCATGTGCGGTGTGGTGAAGGGTCTCACCTATAATCAGAAGAAGAACCAATCGGTCCTCCATGTCCAGGCGGTCAAGCCGAGTCCCCGCGTAAAGAACGCGATCTTGAGCTACGTCTACAACATTTTCGGGGAACGGAACGACGATATCAAGAACCACTCCCGGCCGAAAACCCTGTAACGGCTCTCTTCCGACAAACTTGAATAAAAAGGTCGGCCGCACTATTATATACCTGTCAGTCACAAGGAGTTTTTATGAAAACAAAACTATTGATATTTCTCATACTTGTCTCGATATTCGGTTCCCTCGCGGCGCAGGAGGCGGAGACTAACCCTCATCTGGACAGTTATCTGCGAAATTTCGCCCGGGCGAGTCTGAGTACGAAACTCGAGATACTTCAAAACGCTGAACAGGAAGGGCCCGGGGGGTTCGGCCCCCTCTACATGAAGGCGATAGATTTTGTCCTGGGAAACCAGTCTCTCCTGGGTACCGACTCAACCATGAGGCAGCTCTCGGTCCTTGCGTCCAGCTTAGTGGGAGAAGCGGGATTTACCGAGGGGCGGATGCGGCTGTGGCAGCTCTTCGAGGTCGATGATGATACGGCGGTCCGTATCGCCGTCCTTCGAAGCCTCTCCGAAATTGCCGGGGGGGATATGCAGATAATAGCTGAGCTCAACCGGTGGGTTTCAAGCCAGAATACCCTGTTTCTGACGGGAGAGAATCCGAATTACCAGGTCTTAGCACAAGCGGTTACCACCTTGGGTGAGCTTGGTGATCCCTCGTCTTTCCCCATACTCTTTACTACCAAGAATCTTCGCTTTTCAGAAACCATAACCGAACAGGCGGAAGAAGCCCTCTTCGACATCGATGGGGAGTTCAAAGATCTGATAATACAAGTAATCGAAAAGAATGTGGTCCGTGAGAAGCTCTCCGCCCTCAACATGGCCTTAGAAACCGACGAGATGACCAACGACGAAAAGGGTGAGGTAGCGGAAAGGGCCCTGGGGGTAGGGCTCGAAACCAGCAGCCCCGACGCTACCGAAAAGACCCAACTCAGGGAAATCCGGTTTACCGCGATCAGGGCATTGACCGAGCGGAACTGGTCCCGGGCCACTCCCCTTGTTATCAGGCATTTCGATATTACGATTATGGAGCATGATCGCGGTATAATCAGGAAGGATAATTTTTTAGAAGCCATTTCGGCCTTGGGCTCAATGGCCACACATGAAGCGGCAGTTCGTTTGAACCTGTATCTAGATCTGTTGAACACTTACAAGGAGCAGGACAAACAAGTCGATGAACAGATTATTCTCGAGGTTATTGGAAATCTCGGAAAGCTCGGAGACAAGGTCGCCACCGACAACCTCTTGTATGTGGGGTACCTCAACTACAGTCAGACCGTCCGAAACGCCGCCCGGGAGGCTTTGGGCAACCTCAAACAGAACTGATTCTCCGTCCCGTTTCGCGGGACGTCCCTATGTTATTCAACCAAAGCCGTGGGTGCCCGTCGCATCCGCGGCTTTTATCGTCCTTACGGGACGATACGCTTTTCCCGAAAGCGCATCGGTCTTTGTTCCCCTTGCCGCCGGATTCTCCTTAGCCTCGGTGCTCATTGCCGTCACATTTCCGTCATCAATAATAGGAGCGGGTCCTCTAAACCGTACCGGGACGATAGACGGAAATAGACATTCCGGCGCATTTTTTTATCGTTCGCTCCCCCTCCTTTTAGGTGTCGTGCTCGGGTTTCTCCTCCTCGCGGCGATACGGTTTGAAACGACCGCGGAGGAGACCGTATGGCTCGGAATACCCGAGGAACGGATCAGCTGCCTCGAGGGTTTCGCCGTGGAGGACGGATTCCGCTCTTCCCGCGGTTATGTTCTCCTATCCGCGCGCTTAAGCCGATGTTCGGCCGCCGACGGGAGCGAAGCCGATGCCGGAGGCCGGATAACGTTCCTCCTCGACGAGGCGGACCGAATTCCGGCCCGGGGTTCAAAGATCCGGATCGCGGTGTCGGACGGTTTTACCGAGGGAGAGCCTATCGCGCGGGGAAAGGTGTCGAATGTTCTGAATGCGGAATGGAAGAGCCGCACCTCACGATTTCGCTACCGTATATTTTCCCGTGTTGAAGACAAGATCGATCTCCTTTCCTCTGATTCGGCGCCCCTCCTCAAGGCGCTCCTCTTAGGAACCCGGGAGGATTTGGATTTTAGGGAAATGGAGCTCTTTCGAAGGGCCGGATGCATGCACGTTCTGGCTCTTTCGGGGATGCATTTAGGTGTCATAACATGCATGGCCTTTTGTTTTTTCGGGATATTCGGGAGGAAAAAAATCGCCGCGGCGGGGGCGGGATGTGTCGTTATCTGGTATCTTTTTTTGGCGGGGTTTAAGCCTTCGCTTCTCCGGGCGGCGGTGATGGTTCTGCTGGGTACGGCGGCACTTTTCAAGGGACGGCGTCTTGAGGGAAGGCTGATCTTAGGCTCGAGCTTCCTCCTCGTAAGTCTCCTCCTGCCCATGTCGATGTACTCCCTCTCCTTTACCCTCTCCTTTACAGCGGTCGCGGGAATAACCTTGACCGCCGACCGCTTCCACGGCTTTATGAGAAGGTTCATTCCGCCGGTCTTGAGCGGGGCCCTTGCGGTCTCCCTGGCGTCCCAGCTCTTCACCGCGCCGATCATAATCAGGAACTTCGGGGTCCTCTATCCGGGAGGGCTGGTCGCGGCCATTCCGGTCGGACTTCTTGCGTGTCTCGATCTGGGGATGGGACTCATCTACGTTATTGTGCCCGAAAGCACGGGAGTCGAGGTTTGGCGATGCGCGTTCGACATCGTTCATCGAGGCATGATAGAATGCACCCGGCTCGCGAACAGGATACCCGGAATCGGGTGCTCTCCCGTTCCGGCGATTATCTTGTGGGGATGTGCCGCCGCAGCGGTGCTCACCCTCCTCTACGCGGGCGATCTACGGGCACGAATAATGAGGGCAGGTGCGAGGTGGAAAAACCGCGGTATAACGACAGGAAGCAGGTAGAAGCGCTGCTCGAGAGGCGGGGGTTATCCCTCAAGAAGAGGTTCGGACAGAACTTTTTGATCGACGAAAATGTCCGCCGTCGGGTCGCGGAGGCGGTACCCCCCGCCGTGGGGGGAGAAATTTGGGAGATCGGTCCCGGTATCGGATCATTGACCGAGCTCCTTCACCCAAAGGCCGAGCGGCTTATACTCTTCGAAATCGATCACGGCTTTGCCGACTTCCTCGAAGAGATCTATCCCCCGGAGACGGGGATAGAAATCGTCAGGGGAGACTTTCTCAAGACGGGGATTTCCTTGCTCGAAAAGGGGGATGTGCCTCGGACGATTACCGGCAATCTTCCCTACAGCTCCGGTACGGCCATGGTGTATAAGATACTGGAGGTGGGAGGGGTACCTGAAACGATGATTTTCACCCTCCAGCGGGAAGTAGCCGACAGGATGATCGCCCGGCCGGGAAGCAAGGATTATTCCCAATTGAGCTTGGTGTGTTCCTTTTCGGTGGATATCGAGAAACTTTTCGATATCGGATGGGCGTCCTTTTACCCGGTCCCCTCGATTACCTCGTCGGTGGTACGGATGCGCAGGCATGACCGCTACACCTTCGTTCCCGACCGAAGCGTCTTCTTCCAGGCGGCGAAGGACCTCTTCCGGGCCCGCAGGAAAACCGTCAAGAATAACCTCTCCGGAGGTATACTCACCTCCCGGTACGGTAAAGAAAGGGTATTGGCCTGTGCCGAGGATGCGGGTATATCCCTTTCCGACCGGGGAGAAAACTTACCGGTAGAGAATGTAGCTCTTTTCGCGGCGCGGCTCACCGAGGTCTGATACGACTTTCGCGGAACCGCGGATGCGCCGCGGCGGCACCTACAGAAGGTCGAGTTCTTCGAGGATCTCCCTGCACCGAGCCTTCTTGGCGTCGTCCATCGAGCACAGCGGGAGCCGGTAGGACTCTTCGATCATCCCCTTCAGATGCACGGCATATTTGATGGGGATGGGATTGGTTTCGAGAAAAACCGCCTTGAAGAAAGGCAGGAGCCGGTAGTGGATTTTTCTAGCTTCCTCCAGATCACCCTCGAGACAGGTTTTGATCATCTTCATCATCTCTCCGGGGATGAGGTTGCTGGCCACCGATATAACCCCCATTCCCCCGAGCGCGGTCAGAGGAAACGCCAGATTGTCGTCCCCGGAAAGGACGATGAAGTCGTCCGGCTTCTTGGCGATGAGGTCCATCATCTGACCGATGTTGCCGCTCGCCTCCTTGACCCCGATGATGTTGGGATGCGCGGCTAGGCGAAGCATGGTTTCATTCTCGATGTTCTTGCCGCTTCTTCCGGGGATGTTATAGACCACTATGGGGATATCGACCTGGTCGGCTATGGTTGTGAAGTGACGGTAAAAACCCTCCTGAGAGGGTTTGTTATAGTAGGGAGCTACCTGGAGGCTCACATCAGCGCCGCAGTCGCGAGCCTGGGCGGTCATTTCGACGGCCTCCTGGGTGCTGTTCGACCCGCTTCCGGCAATAATGGGGACCCGTCCGCGGGTCTGATCGATGACGATTTCGATGACACGGATGTGCTCCCCGTGGCTCAAGGTAGGGCTTTCGCCGGTAGTGCCCATAGGGACTAATCCGGAAATTCCCTCGGTGATCTGGAACTCCACGAACTTGCGAAGCCCCTCTTCATCGATGCTTCCGTTCCCGTGAAAGGGGGTGATGAGAGCGGTGTAGACTCCCTCTAACGTCATGATATCCTCCATTATACTCCGCAGCTAATTATGTAGTAATCAATTCCTGAATGAAATCTTCTATCCGGAAGAACCCGGTCTTGTCCTCGAGCCATTCCGCCGCTAGGACGGCACCTAGGGCAAAGCCGCTACGGTTCCGCGCGGAGTGAGTAATCTCTATCGAATCCGCGGGCGAATCGAGAACGACGGTATGAATGCCCGGAATCGATCCTCCTCTGACCGAGGCTATGTGGAGTTCCTCCGGATCGATTCTCCGGTCGAGCTTGTCGGTGACTATCCGTCTCTTCCGTGAGCAGTTTGCCAAGATTCCTTCGCCGAGTTTGAGAGCCGTTCCCGAGGGGCTGTCTTTCTTGCGGGAGTGGTGCAGCTCGTAGATCATAATATCATACTCCTCAATCCCGTCGATGATAGCCGCCGCCTTATTGGCGAGGGAGAATAAGATGTGCGCCCCTACCGAGAAGTTGGAGCCCCACAGGAGCGAACCCTTTCCCGCTTCGACAAGGGTTCGAATCTCCTTACGGGAATCTTCCCATCCGGTGGTTCCCACCACAGCCGCAACGCCGTTCTCCACATAGCTTCTGGCGTTGTTGAAAACCGCCCCGGCCAAGGAAAACTCGATCGCCGCATCCGCGGCTCTTAAGAGCTCCGTCGTAACTCCTTCGGCGTCCGCCTCCGGGTCCTTAGGATCGACTCTTCCCGCTATCTCGTGTCCCCGGGCGGTAAGAATCTTTTCAACCTCCCGGCCCATGTTCCCGTATCCGACGATCAGTACTTTCATAACGATCTAGATAATATCGGGGAGGCCGCTTCGTATCAACTACTTCGCCTGGGAAAGGGTCACTGCCGAGGTATTGACGATGTCGTCCACAGAGCATCCCCGGGAGAGATCGCTCACCGGTTTTGCGAATCCCTGCAGGAAGGGTCCGTAGGCGTGGGCGGATGCTAAGCGCTGAACGAGCTTGTATCCGATGTTGCCCGCCGTCAGGTCGGGGAATATCAATACGTTGGCCTTTCCCGCGACCTCCGATCCGGGGGCCTTCTTCGAACCCACCGAGGGAACCAAAGCAGCATCGACCTGAAGTTCCGCGTCTACCTTGAGGTCGGGGCGCTTCTTCTTGACGATCTCGTAGGCGGCTAAGACCTTGTCGACATTGGGGCCGCTTCCGGATCCCTTGGTGGAGTAGCTGAGCATAGCGGTCATGGGCTCGGCGTCGAGAAAGTGTTTACACGACTCCGACGAGGCGATGGTGATCTCGGCAAGCTGCTCAACCGTGGGATCGGGGATTGTCGCGCAGTCTGCAAAGATCATGTTGCCGTCGGTTCCCCATTTTTCATCAGGATGGACCATGACGAAACAGGAAGAGGCGTAATCGACTCCGGGGGCGGTCTTGACGACGGTAAAGGAGGCCCTGAGCACGTCGGCGGTGGAGTTTTCGGCCCCGGCGACCATGCCGTGGGCGGTATCCGTACGGACCATCATGGCGCCCCACTTGAGGGGATCGATAATCTCGGCCCTGGCCTGCTCGGGGGTCATCCCCTTGTGCTTGCGAAGTTCATGGTACTCTTCGGCAAACGTATCGCGGAGGTCCGATTCGGCGGGATCGAGAAGGCTGATTCCCGTAAGATCGGTCGAAGCTTCCAAGGCGGCCTTCTCCACTTCCCTCGTAATTCCCAACAGGTAGACCCGGGCGGCAAGTCCTTCGTCGATGATTATCCGGGCCGCCTGGATGGTTCTCGGCTCAGTACCTTCGGGGAGGACGAGTATCTTCTGCGCCTTCTTGGCTTTAGTTTTCATTTTTTCGGAAAATGACATGTTTTAACTCCTTGACTTGTTGAAATATGTGTCCCGATAATATCAAAAATGGAGAATCTTTTCTATTGAGTTTATCATTTCTTCCGGTATATCATGGCCGACATGCGAATTGGAGTGTACGGCCTCGGGAGATTCGGACGCTTATGGGCCGAAATCCTCGGCCGATGGTACGAAGTGTGGGGATTCAACCGCCGTGAGCTCCCGGGTCCGGTTCCCCGGGTCCGCCCGGCCGGTGAAGAGGAGATATTCCAATGTGACGCGGTGTTCTTCTGCGTTACAATTTCGGCGCTGCCGGATGTATTGAAGAGAACCTCCCGGTATATGCGCCCGGGTACCCTGGTTGCGGACACCTGTTCGGTCAAGCTCCTCCCGGGCAAGTGGATGGAGGAGACGGTTCCCAAAGGGGTAGATGTTCTGGGAACACATCCGATGTTCGGACCCGATTCGGTACGAACCGGCTGGGAAGGTTTACCCCTGGTTCTCTGTCCGGTCCGCCTCGAGCGGGAAACACTCCGAAGATGGAAGGATATCTTTACAGGTTTTGGGCTCCGGGTCATCGTCATGTCCGCCGACGAGCACGATCATCAAGCAGCATATTCTCAGGGAGTAACCCATTTTATAGGCCGGGTGCTCGACGATCTCGGAATAGAAGAAGCCGAGCTGGCCACTCTGGGATATCGGAAGATACTCGAGGTGAAGCAGCAGACCTGCAATGATCCCTGGCAGCTCTTCCTGGATCTGCAGCGGTACAATCCCTACACCGAGGAGATGCGCAGGCGGCTGAACGGATCCCTCGAGAGGGTCATGGAGGCAATTGCTCCTCAGTCCGGGGAACCCGCAACCCAAGATCCGCTTGACACCGCCGAGGGGGGGCGGTAGGATTAAAGAACACCGGCCGCGGGGCCGGCGAATGGAGAAATTATATGTCCGAGATAACAATCCAGAGCATCGACGAGTCGGAAATAGATACAATCCTAGCCGAGGATATCGATTTCGACGGAACACTCAGTTTTTCGGATCCCCTCATGGTCAAGGGGAAGTTCGTCGGGGAGATAAAGGCCTCCGGCGACCTCTACATCGGAAAAGACGCCGTCGTGGAAGCACAGATCGAGGCCAACCTCATCTCTCTCCGCGGCCGGGTCAAGGGAAATATCACGGCCGACTCGCGGGTGGAGCTCTTTGCTACCGCCTCGGTGGACGGGGATATCACCGCACCGAATATCATCATGGAGAGCGGCTGCCGGTTCAACGGACTGTGCAATATGCGTTCTCCGGGAACCGACGGGGAGGGGAAGCTCCATGAATAGGTTCGTATGCGCTTTAGTTCTATTCTCGACGGTCTCCCTTGCGGTATCGGCTCAGGAGTCTACTCAGAAGGATGCCTTAGCGCTCTATCGTGAGGGGAGCTATGAGAAGGCTATCGAGGTGTGCCGGGAAGAGCTGGAGATAATGCCCAAACGGATGGATGCCTATGTCGTCATGGGGTGGAGCCTGTTGCGCCTGGGGAGATACGACCAGGCGATCGACGAGGCAAAGAAGGGTTACGCCATATCTCCCTCCGATTTTCGAATCATCGAGATATTAGGAGAAGCCTACTTCTACAGGGGAAACAATCAGCAGGCGCTGAATTACTTCGAGCAGTACGTCGTTCTCGCCCCCACCGGAGACCGGATTGATCAGGTCTACTATTTTATGGGAGAGATCTTTATCCGTCTCGAGGAGTACAACCACGCCGATATCGCCCTGTCCACGGCCCTCTACCATACACCGAGCATCGCTAAGTGGTGGGCCCGTCTCGGATACTCCCGGGAGATGGCCGCGGATTACAAATGGGCACTCGATGCATACGAAAAGGCACTTCAGCTGAATGCCGACTTTACCGAGGCCCGGCGGGGAATCGAGCGGGTCCGCGAGAAGATGGAGATCGGATGAGGGTAGCCTTTTTCACCCTCGGGTGTAAGCTCAATCAGAGCGAATCGGAAGCCCTGGCATCGTCCCTCGCGAGCCGGGGCTTTTTTCTTGTCGAGTGGACCGAAAAAGCCGATCTCTACGTAGTCAACACCTGCACCGTTACCTCGAAGAGTGAGCAGAAGGCGCGGCGCATCATCCGGAAGCTCTCCAGGGATCGGCCGGATACCGCCGTTCTCGTAACGGGATGCTACGCCCAGCTCGATCCCGGGGCGTTAGATGAAATCGGAGAAAACGTCGTCGTTCTCGCGCACGAGGATAAGGATACGATTCTCGATTTGCCGGGAAGTATGGACCCGGATGCGATTATAAGCGGCGTCTCGCCGGCCGAGCTCAGAGCCCTTCTTGCGGGTCTTCGAGAAAGACGAGAAGCGGGGCAGGGGACCTTCAGATACGCCATCGATGACTACACCTATCATTCCCGCCCCTTCCTGAAGATCCAAGACGGCTGCGATAACCGGTGCGCCTACTGCAGGGTCCCCTTAGCCCGGGGCGGATCGATAAGCCTCGACGCCGCAACCGCGGTCGAGCGATTGCGGAAGTACGAGGCAAAGGGGTGCCGGGAGGTCGTCCTGACCGGGGTGAATATCTCCGCCTATCACGATCTCTCGGCGGGTATACGCCTTCCCGGCCTCATACACGGTCTTATCGAATCGACGGAATCGGTGCGGATTCGACTTTCTTCGATCGAGCCGGATGCGGTGGACGAATCCTTGGCCCGGGCGGTGGCGGACCCCCGGGTGTGTCCCCATTTCCATCTTCCCGTTCAGTCGGGCTCGACCCGGGTTTTGAGATTAATGGCACGAAAGTATGCTGCCGATAAAGTAAGAGAAGCGGTGGAACTGCTTCGGGGGATCAAAGAGGACCCCTTTATCGCGGGGGACTTCATAGTGGGTTTTCCCGGGGAGACCGAAGAAGACTTCGAGCTTTCCCGGGGGCTCATCCGGGAGATCGGGTTCTCACGGCTCCACGTCTTCCCGTTTTCACCCCGGCCGGGTACCGCGGCGTATACCGCCCGCCCGAAGGTCCCGGAGAGGATCAGCGGGATAAGGAGCGAGGAACTCCGGAAACTATCGGATGAGCTCTTACGGGATTACATGGACCGGTGGATCGGGAGACGGACCGAGATGATCCTCGAGGAGGAGGTCGAGACGGATACCGACGGAAGCGCAGTGTGGAGGGGGACCACAATGAATTACCTCCAGCTGAGCGTTGCGGTTCCACCGGGGGAAAACCTCCGTAAGGGGGGGGGCGTGGCTGTGGAGATCGTCGACGGGAAGAGTGCCCGGTTTGCGGGTCGGCCGTGAGGTCCTTCGCTCGGATCTGCCTCCCGGCGTCGGGTTTGTTATTTCACGGGGTTCGGTGTATACTTTATTTGAGATAATGGATTATTTTCCATTCGAGGTGACACTATGAAAAATAATGATTCCAGATCCCGCGCACGTACACGATGGTCCCTTCTCGTCCCGGTCATCCTCGCCGCAGTGACCCTTGCCGGGTGTGAAGCATTCTTTACGTTCAACGTTTTCTCCGGGCTCCAGCGTGATCCCGCATCCCTGCCCCCGGAACAGCAGGTGAGATACGCGGAGGAGGCCTTAGCCGGCGGTGATACCGCGGCGATGCAGGCGGCCTATCCCCTGATCGCGGCCCAGGCGGACGCAAACCCGGACGATCCGGAGCTCCAGTTCCTTGCCGCGGACCTCGCTATAGGGGCATCGGGAGTAAACGATTTGATAGCCGATTTCGACCCGGATACCGCTACCGCCGACGACTTGAACGAGGCGCTTTCCAGCGTCGACACAGGTACCCTCGGTGAAGTTGCCGGTTACATCCAAGCGGCGGAGGACGCCGGCGGGACCCCCACCGAAGCCCAGTACGCCAACGCCGCGGCGTCCATCGTCGTACAGGAGGCGGATGAAGCCGGGGGATTCGAGAACATCGACTGGGATCCCGGGACGAACCCGGACATACAAGACGCACTTACCTACGCGGACAACGCGGGAATAGATATCCAGGGAATGTTCGAATATTAAACCGGCAAAGAGGTTACTGAGAAATGATGAAACGGGTAGTCCTAAGTCTTCTTGTACTGTGTCTGATAGGCGGGGTCGTTCAATCTCAGGAGAGCGTAACCGTTCCTTCGGCCCGGACCGCGGCGATCGGCGGTGTTCATGCGGCCCTCGCCGACGACCTCACTACTCTGTTCAGTAATCCCGCCGGATTCGTCTCCGCGGGCCCTCAGCTGGCAATAGCGGAGCTTACGATAGGGCTGCAGGGTCCCATATTCGATATCGCGAACCTAGGGGTTCAGGCCGCGAGCGGAACCGACCTGACCGCCCTCTTCGCTACCCCCGAGGTTCAAGATCTTCTGCAGGGACTGTACGCGTCGATGAACCTCCTCGGGCCCTTGAGCTTCGGCTACGTCGGAAAGGGACTGGGACTGGGTTTTTTCAACACCACCGGGATCACCTTTGCCAATTCGAGTCCTCTGACCATGTCGGTTTCTTTGAGTGAGAAAATCATCCTGAAGGGAGGATATTCTTTTCGGATACCTCTGCCCGAAGAGTCGGACCACACCCTCGACGTCGGGGTCCTCCTCAAAGGATTTCTAGAAGGGCGAAGCGATTTCGACAGATCCTTTCTTCAGCTTCCCGATTTGTTCAGTACCTTTTCCCTCGACACCTTTGCGAACGAGCCGTTTCGCTTTATTACGGGGATCGGTTTCGATCTGGGGGTGAGATACTCATGGCGGGATATCCTAACCGTCGGACTTGCGGGAATCGACGTCTTTTCCCCGACCATCATCAATTCCTATACCACTATGAACGGATTCCTCCAAGCGTCGGAGACCCCCACCCAGTCGAACGGGCTCGTTCCTTTCAAGCTCAACGCAGGGGTCATGTATACGCCTGAGCTTGCAGGGACGAGAAAGATCATCAGCGATCTCAAGGTAATGCTCGATTACAGGGACATTTTCGATTTTCTCGTCCACCCGGGCACCGCGCGCAACCCTCTCCTACACATAGGGCTGGGGGTCGAGTTCAGACTCCTGGAGATCCTCTCTATCCGGGCGGGACTGAACGAGGGACTTCCCGCCGCTGGGCTGGGACTGGACCTTCACTTTTTTACCCTCAATGCGGCGATGTTCGGGGCCGAGCTCGGCAGTGAGCCGGGAATGCGATCGGTCTACAATATCATGATCGGCTTTGAGTTCCGATACGACCGCAGTGGAAAATAGCCTTTAGGTTGACAAAGAACCCCATCCTTGTTAGATTATGCTCCCGATCGGGCCGCTAGCTCAGTTGGCAGAGCAACGCCCTTTTAAGGCGTGGGTCGAAGGTTCGAATCCTTCGCGGCTCAATTAATCATCCAAAGTGGATTGATTAAACCCCCGATTCTCGTTATATTCGGAATCGGATTGCGTCTCCTTCGTCTAGTGGTTAGGACACCGGGTTTTCATCCCGGCAACAGGGGTTCGACTCCCCTAGGAGATGCCTACTAGGATGTGTACCAATAAAAAGGCTGCCTCGAAGGGCAGCCTTTTCCGTATTTCCGGTCGTCTCCGTTTCTAGAACCAGAACCGGAGTCCGAACGCCCCCATCAGCCGGAAGTCGGGAAAAACGATCGGGTTCGAGAATTCCACCGCCAGGACCGGAGCGATTTCTATAAACAGCTCCAAAAAGTCCAGCGGAAAGATGTTGAGCCCGATCGGTAACCTGCCGCCCAAGGAGACGAGGTTCCCGGAGATCCCGAAGTAGAGGCCGGGCCCTAAGTAGATATTGAGAATACCCACCAGGTTACGATTGAGAGCCCACCAGTCGGCGGTTACCCCCATGGCGAACTGGCTCTGCCCGACGATGAATCCTACGCCGAAGAGTACAGGCACCTTCGGCGGCATGAAGCTGAGCATGACGCCGGGATCGAGTAGTCCACCCAAGGGCTCGATCCCCACCGCAACGCCGATTCCCCAGGCCGATGCGCTTGCGGCCGTGATGATCACGAGAAGCAGCGCTATTACTACAACCTTCCTCAATGTTTTCATATGATGCTCCTTCAGAGAAATAGATATAATGAAAAAATTATCACGTAGAATATAAAATGTACATTTTTTCGGAAAGAAAAGTGAATTTATTCGGTTAAAAAAACGTTAAGAAACTTGTCATGGAAACCCGACTTTGCCGGTTGTACAAGCTGCCGTGAATTTTTATAGTAAGACAATTATCTAAGGGAGGATGAACCGATGGACACGGTAGTACTTAAGGCGTCTGATTTAGACGGATATCTGACGGAGGAAGACAAGAAGAACCTGAAGGAGATGAACAGACTTTACGATAGCGCAATGGAGTCGTTCAAGATCCTGTCGGGAAGCGAAGATCCCTCACTCAAAGGGAAGGAAAAGAACAAGCTCCTCGATGTATACAATCAGATGGGAGATCTCATGCAGGACATAACCGCCCGGGAAGCCGGTATCAAGGTCTACTCATTCGAGACGCCCCGGGAGATACACGGGGAAGCCTCCCGGCTGACTGCTAAGCTGAGGGATTTTCGGACCCAGCAGCACGAATTTATCTACTATATCCAGAGGGCCTACGAGCTCCTGTTCAATCTCGCCGTCGACGGGGCCAATCCACAGAACAAAAACTACTTTATCGTCAAAACTCCGGTGGATATCCCGGTGCAGAATTACGCGGTCCACAAGATTCCCGATGTCGACGAAGAGATCGAGAACTCAGTCATGTGTGTCATGCTCCGGGGGGCCCTTCTCCCCTCGATGATCATGTCCAAGGAGATTCAGGAGTACAGCTCCAAGGGGTATGTGACCCCCTTCGCCCTCTTCAGGATACGAAGGGACGATACGAAGAAGGAGCACGACATGGAGTACATCCTCGATCTCAAGAACTCCTTCTTCGATCTCTCCGCACTCGACGGAAAAGATCTCTTCTTTGCCGATCCGATGAATGCGACAGGTGGAAGTCTGGTCACGATCATTACCTACTTGAGAGAACAGGGGATCAAGCCCCGGTCGATTCGATTCTTCAACGTCATCTCCGCGTTAAAGGGGACATTAAGGATAATTCGTGCCCTCGAAAACGTAACCGTTTATACCCTGTGGATGGATCCGGTGCTCAACTACAAGGCCTACATCCTTCCGGGCTTAGGAGACGCGGGAGACCGGATCAACGGCGCGGACAAGGAGGAGATGGGACGGAACATCATTCAGTTGATCGCGGATTACGGGTCGACTATAACCTCGCTGTATCGGTATCAGGTGAGGGAGATCGAGAATACCGTATTGAAACGAAGCTGAGAGTGAAACGGACCGTCCCCATTCTCGTATTCGGGATCATCCTCCTTTCGCTTATAGGATGCGCGAGCAGTCTCCCCCGGAAAGAGGCTGCGGTAGTCTATTACAATCTCGGAAACGCCTATTTCGAGCTCGGAGAGCTGGACGATGCGGCGGAGGCATACCTCGAGGCCCTGAGGCTCGATGAGTCCCTCGCCGGGGCGAATTATAACCTGGCCTACGTCTTCCTCGAGAAGGGAGATATCGAGCGGGGGAGGGAGATCCTGTTCGAGATTATCGAGAAAAACCCGGACAACACCATCGTGCTCAATACTGTCGCCTATTCCTTTATCAAAGAGAACGATCCCCGGTCGGCTCTCGAGTACTATGAGGCGGTTCTCGAGCTCAATCCCTACAATACCGAGGCGCTGTACAACTCGGGTGTAATTCTGTGGGGGCTCGCTGAGTTACCCGAAGCCCGGGAACGGTTCCTTGTCCTCTATCGGGAAGATCCTGAGCGTAAGGAGGCGTTCTACAATCTCGGCGCATTAGAGCTCGAAGCGGGAAACCGGATGAGGGGAATCGAATATCTGGAGGAATATCTCGAGGAGGTTCCCGATGATGTCGCCGCCCTCGAACTCTTGGGCGGTGCATACATAGAGGAGGAGTATTACTCCCTCGCTCTGGAGGCATACAACCGAATAATCGAACTCGACCCCGAAAGGCCGGAGGTCCATTTCGAGAGGGCGCGTATACTCTTGACCGCAATAGGCGATTTTCCCGCCGGAATGAGCGCTCTCGAGGAGGCGGTAAATAGGGGTTTCGAGGATAGAGGAGCGATCTCCTCGCTTGCCGCCGATCCCGATCTTGTCCGGCCCGAGGAGGTGCATGATTTCCTGATACGAAACGATCTTCTCGCAGAAGAGGATCTATCCGCGGAGTGACATGAGAAGCTCTTCGGTCTCTTCAACAACCTCTTCCGGACTCTTCGAGGCGTCTATCGAGTAGAGAAGCCCCTGCGTGTCGTAGTAACCGATAAGGGGTTCGGTCTGCTCCCAGTAGACGGTGAGCCGTTTCCGGATCGCATCTTCCTGGTCGTCGGGCCGGATGAGGAGCTCCTCTCCCGATTCATCGCAGATATTTTCTTCTTTCGGAGGATTAAAATCGATGTGATATATTCTCCCCGATTTTTTGGCTATCCGTCTTCCCGAAAGCCGACGCACGACCAATTCTTCCTCTATGACGAAATTGATGACTCCCGTGAGATCCGCGAAACCGTCGAGTCCCTCCGCTTGAGGAATCGTTCGGGGAAACCCGTCGAGGACGAAACCCTTTTGAGTATCTCCCTCGGCAAGACGGTCTTTTACCAGCTCGATAGTCAGCTTGTCGGGGACGAGTCCGCCTTCATCGAGGATTTGTTTGACCTGCTTCCCGAGGTCGCTTTGTTCGGTAATTGCTTTTCTGAAAATATCACCGGTCGAGATATGGGGAATATCGTGACGTTTACTTATTTTTTGGGCTACGGTTCCCTTGCCGGCCCCGGGGGGGCCGAGAAAAACTAAATTCATATAAACTCACCTCTTTCTTCGGATAGTTTGATGTGCTTGTATTCTTCATCGAAATTTTCTCCGCACGCCTCGGAACAGTAGGGAGGGGCCGATGGGTCGGCCCTGAAGAAATACCTTCCGCAGGTCCGGCATCGGGTATACCGGCGGGCGCAGAAGTTCGAGCAGTAATATCCATTGATAGCCGATGCCTTGGAAAAGTATTCTCCACAGGTCCTGCATCTTTCGTATTCGGGGGGAACGCTTTCCACGGCATTACTATCGGACATACCACTACTATATCCAAAAGCATCCTGTCTGTCACGGCTTTCGGATCAATTTGATGAACCCTTCTTGTCGACAGCACCAGCCCGTGAGTATATTGCCAGTAAGGAGGAAGAATGGATTTTCTCGATCGTTTACAGGCAAATATGGTAAAGGGACTGGACGCGTCCCGCGAACTCTTCGACAGGGCACGGGAGAAGGCCCAGGATTTAAGCGAGATGGGTGTACTCCGATTCGAGATCAGACAGCTCGAAAATCAGGCCGAAAAGCTTTTCGGACAGCTGGGCTCCAAAACATATGAGCTCCTGCACGAGCGGGAAGTAAAATCGATATCCCTCAAAAATGGTGAAATCCAGCCTTTTATAACCGAGATCGAACGGTTGAAGCAAGTGATAGAAGAAAAAGAAGAAGAGCTTAAGAAACATCAGGAAAGCTGAACAATTCTTCTTGACAAGAATCGGTAGATTCGGTATAAAGTCCATCCGTCCGCGAGAAATTGAAGGGCGGTATAAAAGGCGGATCGATTACAGTTAAGTAATGAAATTATGCGCCGAAAGTTGTTAAAGGTGCTTGAATAATCGTTTCCAATGTGTTACGTTTCCGGGCACCGACAGAAATGGTCTTTGACAAGGAATTAGGGAAGGGAGAATTAAGAGCGAGCGTATAATCAAGCAGCTGGGATGAAGATACTTGAAGTGAAAAAGAATGCTGCACTTTATGTGCAGTTGTAATATCACGGAGAGTTTGATCCTGGCTCAGAACGAACGCTGGCGGCGCGTTTTAAGCATGCAAGTCGAACGGTAATATTGGTGCTTGCACCGATATGAGAGTGGCGAACGGGTGAGTAACACGTAGGTAATCTACCTTGGGGACCGGGATAGCCCATGGAAACATGGGGTAATACCGGATAATTCCTGCACTTGAGAAGTGCAGGGGAAAGGCGCTTCGGCGCCGTCCTAAGAGGAGCCTGCGGCTCATTAGCTAGTTGGTGGGGTAAGAGCCTACCAAGGCGACGATGAGTAGCCGGCCTGAGAGGGTGACCGGCCACACTGGGACTGAGACACGGCCCAGACTCCTACGGGAGGCAGCAGCTAAGAATCTTCCGCAATGGGGGAAACCCTG
>JBKHAJ010000285.1:0-3884 GCA_046542935.1 Spirochaetia bacterium
ACGGGATCGGGGCGATATCGAGTCGGTCGAGCTCCTCTTCTTCCTCTTCGATGGAGATACCGAGGAGCTCTTGACGAAAGAAATAGCCGGCATCAGGGAGGAAAGCGCCCGATTGGGCATTACCGTTCATCTTCCCGACGATCTTACTCCTGAGCATGAGAAGATCGTCGAGCTGACCTCCGATTTCGTTCGGCACTACGTGGTCCATCCTCCTCCGGGCAACGAGGATCTGTTCGTCGAGATCGTGTCCTCGTGGCGGGAGCGGTACGGGGACAGGTTTCTCCTGGAGAACCTGATCGGCCGGAGCTTCGAATCGCTCCTGGAACGGTTCGACGGGAAGATGCCGGTGTGCTGTGATACCGGCCATCTCCTGGTGCGCGGGGAGAGTCCTTCGGATTTCTTGGCCCGTTACGGTGCCCGGATTAGGGAGATCCATCTCCACGGACTCGACGAGGGATGGGACCACAATCCTTTTTTCTCCGATGAGCCCTGGTTCGTCGAAACGGCTCCGCACCTCGAGGAGTTCGACGGGATCGTGAACATCGAGGTATTCAAAGAGGACCATCTGAAAAGGGTCCTCGATTCACTACGTAAAAGGAAACTGATATCATGAGCAATTCATGTTTCGGCAAAATAGACAGCGAGGGAAAAATCGATCTTCCCGATGAAGCAAAACGGAAGTTCGGCCTCAGCGGGCCCGACGAGATCTATTTCGAGGTAGGGGAGAACGGGCTGCTCCTGCACCGGCCGGTGAACCGGCTTTCCAAGATATACCTCGAACCGACGACTTACTGTAATCTCGACTGCGCGACTTGTATCCGCCGCGATTGGGACGAGCCGAACCGGATGATGTCCGACGAGGTCTTCGATGCCGTAGTCGAAGGGGCGGACAAAGGTTCGACGACCGATCCGCCGGTGATCTTCTTCGGAGGATTCGGCGAGCCCCTTTCACATCCTAAGATTTTCGACTGGATTAGCCGGGCTAAGGAAATCGGATGCCGTGTCGAGGCGATTACCAACGGGACCCTCCTCGACGACGAAACCTGCCGGAGGATCGTGGACTCGGGTCTCGACTTCTTATGGGTTTCCATCGACGGGGCGACGCCGGAGAGTTACGCCGACGTGCGCCTCGGCGCGGAACTCCCCTCGATCCTCGAAAATATGAAACGGCTCCGTTCCGTCCGGTACGAGACCGGAAGCAGAACACCGCAGCTCGGTATCTCCTTCGTCGCGATGAAGCGGAACATCGCCGATCTTCCCGCCGTCTTGGACTGGCGGTTTTCCTTAGGTGTCAGGAAGATGGTGGTGACTAACGTCCTTCCCTATAGTAAAGAGATGAAGGACGAGGTTCTCTACCGGAAGAAGGTGTGGGAATGGGAGAACAAGTCCCGGCCGGTGGAGTTTACCCGCATCGACGGCACTCCTGAAACCGGCGATGTGCTTAAAAAACTCCTGTCCCGGTTCGAGTTCAGCGAACTCGCCAACGTGGAGTTCCGCGGACCCCATGACACCTGCCCCTTCGTCGAACGGGGAAGCGTGAGTGTCCGGGTGGACGGCAAGGTTAGCCCCTGTTTAGCCCTCATCCGCGGGTCGAAGAGCTATCTCGCCGAAACCGAGCGGTGCACGGAACCCTACTTCGTCGGTGACGTGACCGAACGTCCTCTCTTAGAGATCTGGAACGACGAGGAATATCGTAATCTTCGGAAACAGCTCATGGAGTTCGACTTCTCCCCCTGTTCGACCTGCAACAGCTGCGAGCTCGCCGAAGCGAACGAGGAGGACTGCTTCGGTTCGGACCACCCCGCCTGCGGAGGGTGCCTATGGGCCCAGGGTTTCATCCGCTGCCCCTAATCTAATCCGCCGCCGCGGCGGATTCCTTTTTCACCTTGAGAAACCGGGCGTTGACCGCGACTATGACCGTACTCAACGACATCAGCAGCGCCCCGACGGCGGGGGATATCACGATTCCCGCCCACATGAAGGCCCCCGCGGCCAAGGGGATGGCGACCACGTTGTACCCGGTGGCCCAGATCAGGTTCTGTACCATTTTCCGGTAGGTCGCCCGCCCGAAGAGGATCAGCGCGGTGACGTCGGCGGGATTGCTGTTGACCAGAATTATGTCCGCGGTCTCCGCGGCGACGTCGGTGCCGGAACCCACCGCGATTCCCACATCGGCCTTCGCGAGGGCGGGGGCGTCGTTGACCCCGTCGCCGGTCATGGCGACGAACTTGCCTTTCTCCTGTAACTCGGCGACCTTGTCCTGCTTCTTGTCCGGTAAGACCTCCGCGAAGAATCCGTCGATGCCGAGCTCCTCGGCGACCATCTCCGCTGTTTCCCGGTTGTCTCCGGTGATCATCCAGCACTCGATTCCCCGTTTCTTCAGCTCCTCGATGGCTCCCTTCGATTCTTTTCGGATCTCGTCGGAGAGTCCGATTATTCCCGCCGGTTCTTCTTCGATTAAGAGATAGGCTTTGGTCATTCCCCGGGTGTCGGCGTCGATTTCGGGGATCGGGATCGAGTTTTCCTCGAGATACCCCTCGCTGACGACTTTTATCTTCTTATTTTCTACGGCGCCGGTCACCCCTTTCCCTTTGACAGCTTCGAAATCTTCCACATCGGGTATATCGATCTCCTCCTGTTTGCTCATATCGAGAATTCCCGCGGCGATAGGGTGTTCGGACCTCTGTTCCAAAGCCGCGGAATACCGGAGGATGTCTTTTCGGGAATACTCTTCACTGAACGCTTCGACGTGGGTAACCGCGAAGGTTCCGTGGGTGAGGGTCCCGGTCTTGTCGAAGAGGACGGTGGTGATATTGCGGGCCTGTTCGAAGGCGGTCCGGTTGCGGATAAGAAGCCCGTTTCGGGCCGATTTGGTGGTGGAGACGGCCACAACAAGGGGAATCGCAAGACCCAAGGCGTGGGGACAGGTTATCACCATCACCGTTGCCATCCTCTCGATGGCGAACTGCGGGTCGCCGCGGATGAGGAGCCACGCTACCAGGGTGGCGATTCCCACCGTTATAGCGACTACCGTAAGCCAGAACGCGGCTTTATCGGAGAGGGTCTGGGTCTTCGACTTCGCCTCCTGAGATTCCCGAACCATAGTGATGATCTGGGAGAGGTAGGAGTCTTCCCCCGTCTTTTGCACCTCGATCTCCAGGCTCCCGTCGCCGTTCACCGATCCTCCGATCACCTCCGCCCCCTCCTCTTTGGATACCGGCTTCGCCTCGCCGGTGAGCATCGATTCGTTCACCGAAGAGGAGCCCGAGGTAACTGTCCCGTCGGAGGGGATCTTCTCACCCGGTTTGACCAGGAGAATGTCCCCCTTTTCTACCTCTTCGAGGTTCACGTCCTCCACGGTGTCTCCCGATTTCCGGTGAGCCGTGTCCGGCATGAGTTTCGCAAGCTCTTCCAGAGCGGAGGAGGCGCTCAATACGGAGCGCATCTCGATCCAGTGTCCTAAGAGCATGACGTCGATAAGGGTCGCGAGCTCCCAGAAGAAGTATTTCCCCTCGAGGCCGATGACCACGGCCGCGCTGTAGACGAAGGCCACCGTTATAGCCAGGGCGATGAGGGTCATCATCCCCGGGTTCTTGCTCTTAAGCTCGTCGACCATTCCTTTCAGAAATGGGTACCCGCCGTACACGTAGATGAAGGAAGAGACGGCGAGGACCGACCACTTGACCCCGGGAAAGCTCAATTCAAATCCCAAGAGCCCTTGAATCATCGGCGAGAAGAGGAGTACCGGGAAGGTCAGCACAGTCGAGATAATGAACCTTGAGCGAAAATCCCGGATCATCATGTGGTGATGTTCGGTATGACTATGTTCCATTCTTTTTTCTCCTCCCCTCGATAAACCGTTGCAATAAAGCTACTCATGCTGT
>JBKHAJ010000023.1:0-20377 GCA_046542935.1 Spirochaetia bacterium
TGACTGTTACGTTTATACCATATTATGAGCTATTCGGAACATATTTGTCAAGTCATAATTTCTTTTTCTTGCTAAATACACTATTTTTTGATATAATTACATCAATAATGAATGAAAAAGAGAAGCGAATCGAACAAATTGTCCATATGCTCAAGGCGGAGACCGCGGTAAGCATCCGGGAACTTGCCGAGAGCCTCGAGGTCTCGGAGATGACCGTCCGTCGCTATTTGAACGATTTGTCCGAGAGGGGAATCGTCACCCTCCTGCACGGGGGAGCTGTCTTGAATCAGGAAAGCTACTTCGAGAGTTACGAGCGGCGCTACCTCCTCTCCACCGAGGGGACCAAGCGCCGGGAAGAGAAGCGGCGGATCGGACAGGCGGCGGCGAAGCTCATCGGAGAAAACGATATCGTGATTATCGATTCGGGATCCACTACCGAGTGGCTCGCCAAGTCGTTTCCCGAAGAGTATCCGGTCAGGGTCCTCTGCTATGCCTTGAATATCCTTATCGAGCTTCACCGGAAAGTACACTGCGAGATACTCTTCGCCGGCGGGGAGCTCCATCGAAATACACTGATGTTCGAGAGCACCGAAGCGTTGCGGATGATAAGCCGGTTCCGCGGCCGTAAGGCCTTCTTCTCGGCGAGCGGAATCCACGGAGAGCTCGGGGTGACCTCGGCAAATGGGTACGAAACGGAGATGAAGCAGGGGGCTTTGAAATCGAGCCTCGAGAAAATCCTCCTCGCCGACTCTTCTAAGTTCGGGATGGTGAGCTCGAGCTACTACGCCGACCTATCCGAATTCGATACAATAATCACCGATTCAGGCGTACCGGAGGAGTACCGGGAGCTGGCAGGCAACCTCGGGATCGAGCTCATCGTGGTGTAGATAATACCGCCGGAGGCGGATCCTCAGTCGGCTGTCCGCCTGCCCCGGATCGTCGGATGGCCGAGGATTGTTTCCCGGACGGAAGCACGGATTTCCCCGAGGAGCTCCTTCGTCAGTTCATTGAACTCCCCTGCATCGTCGAATCCGGACAGGAGCATCTTCATGAGCTCGTTGTCCTCTCCGGCCGGATAGAGGTGGAACTCGTTTTCCCCCGTAAAAGAGTATCTCCACTCCATGAAGGTGTCCTCGTCCATCTGCATACGCATCCGGTTCCGATCCGGCCTCAGTGTATAGTTCAGCCGGTCCACCTCACCGGAAGCCTCGGTTACGGTGTAGTGTCCCGAATCGGAAAAGGAGAATTCGAGGGGCGCCGGGACGAAGACTATCTCTACCGTCCAGGTACCGAGAAAGGGGTCCCTTTCGGCCTCGTCCCCGGCCTGCCCGTATACCGCCGCGGACGCCGCAAAGAGAGCGGTGCAAGCCAGAATCACAATTAGCCGAATACGTCCTGTTTTCACGTTACCTCCGAATTGAGAATGATAGTGTCGAGTAGGCCCGGGAGCCACCTTCTTAGGAACAGAGCTGTCCGCCCTTTGAGTCCCATCCCGGTATAGACGACGGCCTTGCTCCGTCCGAGCGCCGTAAGGATATCTTCTGCGCACCTTTCGGGAGTTATACCCCCGGCTTGATTGGGATCCATCACTCGGTGCCTGCTTCCGTCACCCTCTAAGGCGTTTCGGGATATCTCCGTCCTGACGAATCCGGGAATGACCGTCATGACCCGGACACCCGTACCGCCGAGCTCGAGACGGAGGGACTCGTAAAAACCCAACAGCCCCCTTTTCGCTGCGCAGTACCCCGCGCGCAGGGGGGAGGGGACCATTCCCGCGAGGCTCGACACACCGACAATCGTCCCCCGTCTCCTTTCGAGCATCCGAGGCAGGACCATCCGGGTCAAGAGGATGTGACCGGTCAGATTCACCGCAATCATTCTTTCGAGCACCTCGGGCTCGGTCTCCGCGAAGAGGGCCCGCTGGCTGATACCCGCGTTGTTGAACAGTATATCCACAGGCGGGCCGGCCGCCGCCCGCTCCACCGCCCGTTCGATCGATTCCCTGTGCTCCAGGTCGAGGGTCACCGCCTCCGCGGTTCCCTCTCCGTAGCGGCCGTTCAAATCGGCGGCCGTTTCCTCGAGGGTTTCTTCGTTTCGCGCCGAGATAACGCACCGCGCCCCCCGCCGGGCGCATGCCTCGGCGAGGGCCGCACCTATTCCGGAGTTTCCTCCGGTAATCCAGACTCTTCTGTCTCGCATCTGCGTCGAGTATACAGGGAATTAACCGTTCTGTAACCAACATTCCTCCCTAAGGATGAGTTTTATCGGACCCCGGCGGAAGAACGGACCCCATGGAGAGAACGAGCTCTCCTAGGTCGAGCATGGCGTTGATGAAGGATATCCGGGAGTACTTCGTGAGGTCACCGCAACCGATCCGGACCGGTCGGACCTTTCCCTCGTCTATAAGACGAGCCCGTCGGGTCCCGGGAAGGAGAACGGAATCCGGAGTGACCCATTCGTGTCCGTCGAAGAGTGCCACGTTGGAAAAAGTTGTATCGGTTAGGAGCCCGTTTTTGATGATGAGGATATCCTCGCTCTCCGTCCTCTCGGGGGGTACCGCCGAGCGCTTGAGCTCGTCGAGGCCGCTTCGGTCGAGGTACTTGTACCTGTAATCGATCGAATCGTCATGGACGATCCGGACCCTCTTCAAGTCCCGTACCGCGTAGGGACGGACCGTCACCTCCCTTACCTCCCGGCCGTAGACGACCCGGACCTTGTATCTCGTTCCCCGGGACGGACGGGGCAGGTCCCGTAGGAGCATTTCCAAATCGACCCGCGGGGACCTAAAGAAATGGGCCATGGACCGGTCGAGCCGGGCCTGGTGATAGACGAGATTGACCGGTCCCTCCGGATCGAGGCGGATGCTTTCCACGAGGAGGGTGTCGGGAAGATTGCTAGCCGATGGGGACATATACCTTATCCACGTATTCCCGGTATTCCGATTCGGGGTCGCTGTAGACGGTAAGGCCCCCTCCGCTCTTGAAATACAGTCTGCCGTCGATCAGCTCGATGAAACGGATCATCACCGCGCTGTCGAGGCGGCTCCCGTCGAACAGCCCGAAAACCCCGGTATAGTACCCTCTCTCATAGGTCTCCGCCTCCTTGATGATCTCGACCGTTCTCTTCTTAGGCGCCCCGGTCACCGACCCCGCCGGAAGCATCGCGAAAACTATGTCTCCGAGCCTCTCGAGATAATCATCGGGAAGAATTCCCGTTATCTCACTGCTTACCTGCAGGAGGTCCTTCTGGTTTGTCTTGACGTAATCGATGTACCTGAAGTTCTTAACCCGCACCTTCTCGGCAATGATCCCGATGTCGTTTCGAATCAAATCGACTATGGTTATATGCTCGGCGGTCTCTTTCGGGTCGGCGAGGATCCGCTCCCGGGCGCCGGGAACCGATGCGTCGATGGTCCCCTTCATGGGGAAGGAAGAGATAATGCCGTCTTTGATTATTACGAAACTTTCGGGGGAAAAGACCGTAAACCTCCCCGGTACGAGGAGCTTGTATTTGGCCCGGCTGGAACGGAATATCTCATCGAGGGTGAGATTTACCGATATTTCCGTGGGGAAAGTAAGATTTGTCAGAAAAGTGTTCCCCCGGAGGAAGTGGCCGCGAACGATATCGAAGCTTTTCCGATATTCGGCGTAGGAGACCGGCTTCTTCGAAAACTCGACTATCTTTTTTGTCTCGCCCCCTCCCCTGTCGCCGCCGGTCGACCGGGCCTGCGAATAATTCCTGACCCCCCTCAAGTCATAAAGGGGCCCTTCCGACGAAAAGCCGTCGAGGGGGAAAACCATCGGCTCCTCCAAGTCGAAATCGAGGATAAAGAGGAAGGGTTCCCTTCTCTTTCCGAGGGAGTTCATGCGCTCCCTCGCGGCTACCGCGGCGGTAAGATCTACTCTTTCCAGTTTACGGTTATCTTTTCGTCAGGAATTTTCGCCTTGAGTAAATCCGCGAGGTTCAGAAGCTCTTCCTTGCAGCAGTCCACGGTCTTGCCGTCGACGAGACGTGTTTTTAGCTCATCGGCGAATTGGGCGAGGGTGATTTCTTTCTTCATACGGGCCTCCTCGTTTTCATGACTCCGGAGTATTACCGGAAGTATACCGTTATCTTTGTCTGTAACGCAATGCATCCAACCCTTTAAGAGGAGCGTGGGGGTAGACCCTGTCTTTAACCACCAGGTTCGTCACGTCCCCTTCGATATGCCGGTTGAAGAGGATATCGTGTCCCAGGCACAACCCCATCGTAACCGTCAAGTCGGGTTTCCGGGCGTTGATCTCCCGGGCCTGCTGGAGGGGATTACACCCCGCCGCGGATATGGAGGATTCGGAGTTTATCCGGTCCTGTCCGAGCCCCCCGGCGGTGCAGGATATTCCCGCGACATCAAGACCCCCCGTCTCGAGGAAGGCGGCGACCTCCTCCGCCTCCCGCTCCATGCCGAAGCAGTAGGCCAAACCGATCTTCCGGTATCCCATGGATCGGGCAAAACATTGAAGCTCCTCGAGACGAGAGAGGGTACCCGCCCTGCCCCCGTCGACGAGTTCCGCCGCCGCCCGAACAATAGCCTGAACCCCCGGCTCACGGTATGCTTCGGCGGTCTTCTCGGGAGGTGCGCTTTCCCTTCCGCAGGAGATTCCCCCTCGGCAGCTCTTTTTGCGGCATTTGAGACAATTCATCGGTACATCCTGTTCCGGGGTTCCTACTCCAGCTCCTTTCCGATATCGATCGCGGCGATAGTCCCGTCCGCGGCGGCGGTGGTGATCTGACGGTACCGCTTGCTCACCACGTCACCGGCCGCATAGACGCCGTCGATGCTGGTACGCATGGCCTCGTCGGTTTTCACGTACCCCCACTGATCGAGTTCGAGCTTCGTCCCGAACTCTCCGATGTTGGGGATGAATCCGACGAAGATGAAAACCCCCGCCGCCTCGAGTTTTTTCCTCTCGCCTGATTCGAGATCTTCGACTATCACCTCCATGTCGTTGGTCCCATGCCGGATGAATTCCCGCGGCTCGTGGCGGAACAGAAACTCGATCTTGGGGTTGTCGAAAGCCTTCTGCTGGGCGAGCTTATTCGCCTGGAGCTCGGCGAACTGATGGACCACGGTAATCTTGGAGGCGAACTTGGTGATGAAGAGGGATTCCTCGATAGCTGAGTTTCCGCCGCCGATAACGACAACCTCTTTGCCGTCGTAGTACTTGGCGTCGCAGGTAGCACAGTAGGAGAGCCCCTGTCCCCTGTATTCCTTCTCGCCCGGGAGCCCTAACGGCCGGGGCGACGATCCGGTGGCGACGACGATCCTCTTCGCCCGGAGGGTCTCGAAGCCGTCTATCTCCACCTCTTTGCCGTCGAGATCGACCCGGGTGATGTCCACGGCGGCGCGGAAATCCGCCCCGGCGGCCTTTGCCTGCTCACTCATGAAGTGGGCGAGCATGAAACCGGCCTGCGGCTCGATGAACCCGGGGTAGTTGGAAACCTGATGGGTTGTCGCCACGTATCCGCCGGGAAGGGCGGGATCCACCACCACGGTATCGATATGGGCCTGGGCCAGATATATGGCCGTGGTCAGCCCCGCCGGCCCCCCGCCGAGGACGACAACGTCGGTGTCGGTGGTAACCGGTTGTATCGAGCTCCTTATAGCCCGGGCCCGCTCATCAGGGATGAGGGAGTCCAGGTTTTCGACCAGTTCGGACCGTTTGATGCCCCCGGTCAGGGTAACTCCCACTCTTTCGCCGTTTCGGTAAAAGATAACCGTCGGAGATCCCGTGACCCCGAGCTTCTCGGCGAGCTCACGGTTTTCCTGCCGAAAAATCTTGAAAAACTCGATATCATCGCCGTAGAGCTCGCTCAAGGATTCGTATTTGGAAGCGAGCGCCTCGCAGGGAGGACACTCCGTCGAATAGAAGTCGAGGACCGCGCACTCGCTTCCCAAGACCTCCTTTTCGTATTCGGCGGCACTAATTTCGCGTATCTTTCCAGCCATGTTTTTAACCTCTCGTTGGTTAGTATTTTTCTATTCTTCGAAATACCGGGAAAGTCCTAAGGAAAGGAGCTCCCCTACCGGTCTGCAGTCCGGCGCATGGAGACGTCCCGTCCGGTTTTTGGCTACCGAAGCGCACCCGCCCCCGCAGGCAAGCTGAAGAGAGCAGCTTCGGCATTCCTCGATTTCGGTAACGTCGCGGCTCTCCCATTCGTCCACGAGCTCCTCGTCGAGGACGACATCGGGATAAAAGCTTCCGAGCCGCTCGTCCGGCTTTCCCACCGTGGCGGTACAGGAATATATCCCTCCATTCAAGTCAAAGGCCCATTCGGTCTTGCACCCGGGGCAGGAATCGTAAAGGGGAACCGGAAGCTCTCCGGTGTCGGCGAGAAATCGTGCTACCGAGTAGGCCGGGCGATGGAACTCCCCCACCACCGGATGTTTTTCGATGAGATCATCGACCTCCGCCCACAAATCCGCCCGGCTCAATATGTTTTTTCGCGCCTCAGCGCTCTGACAGGTATGGAGCTCATAGTTGCGTCCGAGCTGGGTCTTGAACCGGGGATTACCGGTCCATCCCTTTGACCGGGCAAGCTCGGCGAGCTCCGGCAGGAAGGGCAGATTCTCCTTGTCCACGACTACCCTCAGGTTTACCGTCAATCCCGCTCCGAGAGCGGCATCGATTCCCGCGACAACGGGCCGAAAGCTCGAAGACCCGTCCTTGAGCGGCCTCCTCCGATCGTGAATTGCCTCGGGACCGTCTAGGGTAATCTGGACCTCCCGGAGGGAACCCCTTTCGAGAAGATCGAGATATTCGACGAGATGGTACCCGTTGGTCACCACCGCCGTATCGAGTCCCCTCTCCGAGGCCCCCCGGAGAAACGCCTCCACTCCCCGTCGGGGCTTCTGCCCCGGCAGGAGGGGCTCTCCGCCGAAGAGGGTCAGATACTTACTCTTGCCCGCGAACCCGGCGTCGATGTAGCGAAAGAAAGAGTCTATCACTTCCCCGGAAGCGTAGCCCCCCGAAGCGGCACCTGTGTTGTCGGGGCCGGCGTAACTCTCCTGATAACAGTAGGAACAGGCGAAGTTACACGCGTAGGTGGGTACGAAAAAGATTTGAGTTTCCGAGTTCTCCCTCGCTTCGATGAAATCGAGATATCCCGCGCGGTAGCGCCTGCCCTCTTCTTCGGGATCGACCACATATCCCCGCTCCCGGAAGGCTTCATCCTCGGGGCACTTCCCCGCCTCCAAGGCTCTACCCTCCTCCTCTTCGATGATGTCGGCCCGGCCGCTCAAAAGATTGACGATGTAGTAATCGTTCCTATTTTTCAGTTTTCCGAGGATGTTGTATTTCGATAATTCCATTGTAACTCCGGTTGCCTGTTCGGAAGAAAAGCGGTCTCCGCCGGGGTAGAACCCCGGACGGAAACCGGAGAAGGGCACTCTCCGCCTAGTCGTGACAACCCGCGGCGATGATGGACACCTTGGCACAGCACTGAGCGGTGCCTTTCGTCTGTGATGCCTTCTTCTTGATAAGCGATTTCATACGCCCTCCTTGTATCCTTGGATTGTAAAACTCGCGACCCTGACCTTTCCCTTATCGTAGGGCTCGCTCTCCTCGAGGATCGTCACCTCGGTAAAACCGGCCCCGGAAAGATGGTCGATGTACTCCTCCTTGGTCACCGCCCCCGCCCAGCATTCGGCAACCGCCTGGGGGTCGCCGGCGTATTCCGCGGGCACCGGTTCCAAGGAGTAGATATCGCTGACGACAAAGCGCCCTCCCGGCTTGAGGACCCGGAAAACCTCGTTCCACACCCTCTGTTTGTCGGCGGCGTGATTGATGGTGCAGTTCGATATAAGAAGATCGGCCGATTGATCGGGAAGAGGAATTGCTTCGAGCTCGGAAAGGATAAACTCGGCGTTGCCCGCTTCGAGCTTCGCCGCGTTCCTTCTGGCTTTTGCGATCATCTTCTCGGAAATATCGATACCGTAGACCCTGCCTTCCGGACCTACCGCTTCGGCCATCCGGACCACATCGTGCCCCCTGCCGCTGCCGAGGTCGACGCAGACCTCTCCCGGTTCAGGTTTCGCATAGGAGAGGGCGGCCCCGCAGGAGAGGCAGCAGGAGGATTCGGCCAAATCGCCGTAGCGTATTCTGACCGCTTCTATTCCTCTGTTCGACGTAGTATTCTTCTCATTCATATTTAGACCCTAATATATATAGTTTTTACTATTATGTCAATCCCCGGGAGTCCCTTTTCGAAGTAAAAGGCTCTACAGCTCTTCGAGCTCTCCCTCGTGCTGAACGCTGTGCTGGTACTCGAGGATACTCGCCCGGATACTGGCAAAGACGAGGGAATACACCACATTGTAGAAATACGCCCTGTGCACCGCCGAAAACCTGTGATGGCTGAAGTTTTTCCTGATCTGCTTCTCCTCCCGGACAAACCAGGAGTTATAGTCCTGAAAGTTATTCGAGAATCCTTCAAAGTCTACGTCGAGCTTTATCTTATCCTGATAGTTACCGAATTTCTGGAAGAGTTTGTGGAGGGTAAAGTTCTCCTCTATGAATCTACGCGTCTTTTCTTCGTTCCCGCCGAGCTGCTCTTTGTACCCCTTATATTTTTTGGGAAAAATGAGCCGGAGAATATGATCCTTCCGAAGATTGACATGCTTTTCCTTGAAAATTTTCTCCACCGCGGCGTTGACGTAGCGGTTTCCCCGATAGTACTGAAGGAGCTCGAGTATTTTGTCGGCGCCCCCCTCCCCCTTCTCGAGGAGGAGACTCACCTGATCCGCAATCGCCTCGGGGAGCCCCGGGTTGACCTGGACGCTGTAAGTATTGAAAATAGCATTCTGCTTGTCTTTAAGGGTAACCGTGGAGAACCGGAAAAGGTCCTCCTTGGTTATTTCCTTGAAAGTTCCCCCCAAAGCCAACGCCTCCCTCCGGAAGCGCTGATAGTAGGCGTCGATGATGCCGTTCTCTTCGAGAATATTGTAGAACCCCTCGGAAATACGCAGGCCCCCTACCGGTGCGGTCGTCTCCATCCGCTTGGCATCGATGACGGGAAGTCCGACGACATCCCATTGCTTTGCCCCGTCGGGACCGAAATTGCCGATGGTGACCTCCCCTATCGTCGCCCCGACGCGGATACGGATCTGGAAGAGGGCATTGATCGAGGAGGCGAGCTCGAGGTTATTTCTCAGCATGCTGATGATGTGGAAGGCCTTTTCCAAGGATTCCCGTGTTTTTACATCGGCATTCTCATAGATGAATCTATCACTCGCCTGGTTGAACAGGACGCATACCCGCTGCATCTCGACGCAGGTGTAGAAGAGCTCTTTGGATATATATACCGCCGCCTCCTCTTCGGACATCTCCTTGACCTTCGGATCGATGATCCCTCCGAAGTGGAACATCAGACTGTCCCCTTCGATCTTGTTCAAGTATCCCCCATGCCGTTTGAGCACCCAATGGAATGCGGTATACAGCCCGTTCAAGACGACCTGATTCTCCTTTGGGCTCAGGAATTTGGACAGAAAGGTATAATCGGCAATATCGATGAAGGCGATCCCGAGGGTGGTTTCTACCGAGGATTTTGGTATTTCTCCGAGCTCGAGAATGGCGTCGACAAGCTGTTTGGGCAGATAATACTCCTCGATCTTCTTTCTAAAGACGATCTCTTCGGAAATTTCCTCTAGGAGCCGTTCTTTCTCGATAGTCTTGTTGAAAAGGGGTATCGCATCGGGATCTGCATGCTCCCTGGCCTTGTCCGCGAGGTCCTCGATCAAAAGCTTGATCGCGGTAATATCTTTGTTCTCCGATTCCCCGTAACCGCTGGCCTCGAGGAGCTCCCTGAGATGCCATGCCCCGACGGCCGGGTTGTCCCTGAACCGGTTGTAACTTACCCGTGCGAGGTGCAGAAGCTGGGAAGGTGTAATCCGCAGTTCTTTACTAAGGCCGGTGGTTTTTGCTTCCAAATAATCCTCTCAATACAGATGAAATTTTACTTACATTTTGTGAACTTTTCAAGTTAAACGAAGAAACCATGGACATAAAGCCTTGGATTCTTTTGTTGATTATTGGTATACAATAAGGTATCATTCACCAACAGGCATAGACCCCATGGATACCATACATATTCTTTTCATTAGCAGCAAGAGAGAACAGTTCGTCTCCTTTACCAAGGTGGCGGAGGTCAAGCAGCTCTCCTATACGTATACCTTCGCGTCCTCCCTGGAAGATGTAAAGGATACTCTTACCCCCGAAATCGATGTGGTCATCGTAGACTACTGGATCGAGGGAGGAACCGCTATCGAGATCCTTCCCATAGTCCCGCCTCACATCCCGAGTATCGTTTTGGCCGACCAGGGAAGCGAGGAACACATTGTTCAGTCCATGAACAAAGGAGCGCACGATTTCATCGTCAAAGACGACGAGGAAAGATACATCGCGCTTCTCCCCCTTGTGGTGAGGAAGGTCCTCCGCTACCGGGACGTCAATCAGACACATGCCGATATCATCAAGATGAGCGAAAAGCGATACGAGAACCTCGTCCAGGCCATCCCCGATGTAGTATACAAGCTCGATCCCAAGGGCTACTTTACCTTCGTCAACAACTCGGTCCGAATGCTCGGATACGAGCCGGAAGACCTCATCGGCAAACACTTTACCGAAATTCTCAAGCCCGACGACGCCAACCGTGTCAGCCGGCGGGAGGTTCTCAAGGAGTACCGCGGAAAGTCAACCGGCTCCGAGAGCGCGCCCAAGCTCTTCGACGAACGGCGGTGCGGACCTCGAAAGACCACCAGCCTCGAAATCCAGCTCAAGAAAAAGCACGCCCCCGAAAATCCGGAGGAATCGGAGAAACTCTTCGGATCGATCATAGCGTACGGCGAGGTAAGCGCCACCGGGCAGTACCGCCGGGACGAGGAGCGGAGGTTCTTCGTAGGGACGGTAGGCATCATCAGAGATATCACTACCCGGATGCGATCGGAACAGAATCTTCGCAAGCTCTTCCAGGCGGTCGAGCAGAGTCCCGTTTCAATTCTCATCTTCGACAATCGGGGAAAGATCGATTATGCCAATCCCTACTTCCTCCGGTCGACCCGTTATAACCCGGGAGAGCTTATCGGAAACGAAGTTTCCATCCTCAAGAGCCCGTCCATATCGAAAACTATGTACAAAGAGATCCGAAAAACCTTAGAGAAGGGAGACCATTGGATCGGAGAGATGGCCTGCCCCGACAAGGAAGGCGGTGAAATCTGGGCCCACACCCATGTCTCTCCGGTTATCAACAAGGACCACGAGACCACCCACTTTCTGGTTATCGCCGAAGAAATCCCCGCGAAACCTTAGATAAGGTTGGGCGAACGTACAAGGGCCGGCCCTCCCGCCTGGGGATGCTCGGAACGGACATTTTCGAGGCGATGGGAGAAGAGATCGACGGCGATTTCTTCCTTCTCGATCAATTCCCGAAGAACACCGGGAAATGATTGTCGACCTCTGGACAATGAGGATCGATTCCGCAACTATAAGATCTATGGACCCGCGCCCTTCCCTGGATACTCTCCTCGAGGAGTATGCCCGGAGCCTCGAAGAGGAGTACTTTCACAGCTTCTCCGCCGAAGAAATAGTCGAGCACATCCGAAGGCTCTCGGCGCTGTCTCCGGAAAATCCGGTGGAGCTCCAGGTCAGGGAAATCGAAGGCACAGTCCAGGCAACGATCTTCGCCTTCGATCATCCGTCGGTTTTCGCCGTCATCTCGGGGGTTTTAGCGGTTACCGGATTCGACATCCGGTCCGGCGACGTCTTTACTACCTCGCCGGAAAAAGGTCCGAGGCGGATCATCGACCGATTCTCAGGCATCCTCGACGAAGAAACCACCCCCGTCGGATGGGAGAATGAGGCCCGAAATCTCCTCAAGAGGTTTTTTCTCGAAATCGAACGGGACGAGGAGAAAGGGCTGCGCGCCGCCAAGCACGAGATCAATGAGGCGGTGGCGGAGGCATTGAGTGAGACTCACATCGATTCCGCGGAGGTGTTTTCACCGGTTGAGATTGAAGTTATCCCCGGAGAAAAGCGGACGAGAATGCGGGTGGCGGCACAGGATACTCCCTTCTTTCTCTACTCTCTGAGCAATGCCCTCACTGTCCACCGCATCTCAGTGGAAAGGGTTTCCATATCCACCGACGAGGAAAGGGCGCTGGACGAATTCGAGTTCGTCGACCTCAAAGGCCGGCCGGTACATGATAAAACCCTCTTGGACCGAATTCGTTTCTCGGTCCTCTTTACGAAACAGTTTACCTACTTTCTATGGCGCGCCCCCGATCCCTACAGCGCCATCATGCGGTTCGAGCGGATCCTCGCGGATATGTCGGAGAATCCCTCCGAGATAAGCGATTATATGTCCGATCCCAAAATACTCAAAGATCTCGCCGCGCTTCTCGGAGCAAGCGACTTCCTATGGGAGGACTTCGTCCGTTCTCAGTACGAAACAATCCTTCCCATGCTGTCCCCTCGGGTCAAAAACACCTATTACAGCCACGCCGAGGAAGAGCTCCCCGAACTCCTCCAAGCGGAACTTAGAAAAGCGGAGCTCGAGAAGGCGGAAGATAAATCTTCCAGGCTCAACGACTTCAAGGACCGGGAAATCTACCTGATCGACCTCGACCACATCTTGAAACCGGAAACCGACTTTCTTTTCCTGAGCCGGAGGCTTACCGCCTTGGCGGAAATTACCGCGAACGCCGCCGTCGGGATTGCATGGGAAAAGAATGTGGAGATCTACGGAATTCCCCGGACAGTGGCGGGACTCCCGGCGGGATACGCCCTTATGGGCCTCGGGAAGCTCGGGGGCGCCGCCCTCGGATACGCCTCCGACATCGAGCTCATGTTCGTCTACGGCGACAACGGGAAGACCGACGGCGAAAAGCCGATATCCAACTCCGAGTTCTTCGACCGATTGTTCAAGGAAGCGGTGGGAATGATCCGGGCGAAAAGAGAGGGGATCTTCCGGGTGGATCTCCGCCTCCGTCCCCACGGCAAGAGCGGTCCCCTCGCCTGCAGCCTCGAGGAATTCTGCCGCTACTACGGCCCCGAGGGCGGGGCCCACAGCTTCGAGCTCTTGGCACTCATCAGGATGCGGGCCCTAGGGGGAAACAGCGAGCTCGGCGGCCGGATAGAACGTTTAAGGGACGAGTTCGTTTACGCCACCCATTCAATCGATCTGGATGAGTTCAAAGCTTTAAGGGAAAAGCAGCTTGCCGAGAAGAGTAAGCCGGATGCAGTCAACGCCAAGTTCAGCCCCGGGGCCCTGGTCGATCTGGAGTACACCGTACAGATACTCCAGTACATGTACGGAAGAGACTATCCCGCTCTGCGGACACCCCGGATTCATCGAGCCCTGGAAGAGCTTGTCCAAGCGGGAATCATGACCGACGAGGAATCCGCGGAGATCGTCGAAGCCTACCGCTTCTTTCGCAAACTCATCAACTCGTTGAGGATGCTTCGGGGAAACGCGGAGGATCTGTTTCTTCCCCCGGTGGATTCGGACGAGTTCCGCCACCTGGCCCGGCGGATGGGATATGTGCGGAAGAGCGACGTTTCGCCTTCCCGCCTTTTGAACACCGATTTCCAGTCCCGCACCGCGGCGATACGGCGTTTCGTAGAGCACTATTTGGGGAGGGACTGGGTCCCCGGGAACACTTCGGGTAACGCCGCGGACCTTATCCTTTCCGATTCGATACGCCCCGAAATTCGATCGGCCATTCTCGCCGAGGGAGGGTTTCGAAACCCTCACCGGGCCTACGTCAACTTAAAGGCGTTGGCGGGGGCCGATCGGCGGAGGAAGCGGTTCGCTCGATTGGCGGTCCTCGCCTGGGACGTTCTCGCCGGATCTCCCGATCCGGACATGGCCCTCAATAACTGGGAGCGGTTCACCACCGTCTGCGGCGATCCGGAGCTCCACTTCGAGCAACTCTTGTCTCAACCGAAGCGGCTCGAGCTTCTCCTGAAGATTTTTTCGAGCAGCCAGTTTCTCGCCGACATTCTCATCAAGCACCCCGATTTCTTCGACTGGGTTACCGAACCGGGCCGAATCAAGCGGATACGGAGCCGGGACGTAATCGTCGGAGACCTCTCGTCAGCCTCGGTTGCATGCCCCGACACCGGATCGTGGAGGGCGGCTATCCGCCGCCTGCGCAAGCGGGAGATCTTGAGAATAGCCACCCGGGATATCTGTCTCTCGGTCCCCATAGAGGAGATCATGCTCGAGCTCTCCAACCTCGCCGAGGGATTTATCGAAGCGGAGCTCGAAAGGAATCTTCCCTCTCCCGAACGGAGCGTATTCTGCGTCTGCCCCTTCGGGAAGCTCGGCGGGAGTGAGCTCAACTACAGCTCCGATCTCGATCTGTTAGGGATTTACGATCCCAAAGACTCGGAGGGAGAAGACCGCCGCATGAGAGAGGAGCGATTGACGGAAGCGATGGAGCTTTTGAGGTCCGATCTGTCCGACTATACCGACGAGGGATACGTCTACCGGATCGATTTCAGGCTGCGTCCCTATGGGTCCGCCGGAACCCTCATTACCCCTCTTCCGGTTCTTACCGAGTATTACTCCCGCTCCGCGTCGCAATGGGAATTTCAGGCTCTTTTGAAGCTCAGGCCGGTGGGAGGGGATGCAGGGCTCGGCAATCGCGTCATGGAAAGGCTCAGATCTTTTCTGATCAAAGAAAACATCCGCGAAGAGATAGTCCATTCCGTCCGTGAACTCAGAAAGACGGCTATCGCCGATTCGGACAGGTCCCTCCTCTCCGGCACCGATATCAAATCCGGCCGCGGAGGAATTCGGGACATCGAGTTCCTCCTGCAGGGATTTCAGCTCATTTTCTGTAACCGCTATCCCTCGATCATTACCGGAAATACCCTGACCGGGCTCAGCCGCCTCGCCGAGGCGGGACTCCTCCCGGAGGAGACGGCGGAGGATTTAAAGCGGGATTACGCGTATTTGCGAAGAGTCGAGCATTTCCTCCAAATCCTCGAGGACCGGCAGACCCATAGTATTCCCAAGGACGAGGAGGAAAAGGCTCTCCTCGCGCGGCGGATATCCCCCGACGGCGCCGAAGGTTTTTCCGAGTACCTCGAGGAGCTCCTGAACCGGGTACACGAAACCTTCGAAAGACACCTCTTAGGCCTCACCTCGGGAGAACCGGCATGAAGACGCCCAAGCCCTTTCCCTATACCCTTAGGCGGAGGAGCAGACTCAAGAACGTAACCATCCGCATCTCCCTCGACGGGGAGCTTATAGTCTCGGCCCCTTCCACGGTTCCCCGCTCCCGAATCGAGGAGGTCCTCGAGAAGAAGCGGCGCTGGATCGAACGGCACATGTTCCGCATCCGGGAGCAGCTCGAGAGGAACGATCCCTTAAAGACGATACCTTTTCGCGGCGAGGGGCATACCGTCGTCTGCGAGAAGGGGGGCAGCCGCGGGTCGGTCCGGTTCGACGAGACTTCCAAGACGCTGCGGGTACGTCACCCCTCGGGATCCCCCGACGACTACAGGAAAACCCTCCGCACCTGGCTCAAGAACAGGGCGCGCAGGGAGCTTGCCGCGCAGCTTCCCGAATGGTCCGCACGAACCAAAATCCCCTTTACCGCCTTTTCGATCCGAGATCAGAAGACCCGCTGGGCAAGCTCCTCGGGAAAGGGTCACTTGAGTTTCAACTGGAGATTGATACTCCTTCCCGAAGCGGTCAGGAGCTATCTCATCGTCCACGAGCTGGTCCATCAAGTGCAACACAACCATTCTTCCCGCTATTGGAACGAGGTACGGCGAATCTATCCGAGGGCCGAGGAGTGCGACGCATGGCTCAAGCGAAACGATACTCTAATGTCTTTTTTACGGTAAATTACCGATTGAGGGTACGCTGAATCATCTCACTGTCGTCTAAGAGGGAGCTCAACGACCGCTCGTGATGGTTGCGGTAGATGGTTCGAGCAAAGAGGTTGGCGATATTCGCCGATACGTACCACTCCCGGGAAAGGAGGGCATCATCATGGTAGACTGCGTTGGTCCCGATTACCCGGTAAAAGTACCCCTTCTTGTAAGCCTCGTCGAAGTACTTTATAGCGTCTCCCGTAAACAGAGGCAAACTGATCGCGGCAATTATCTCCCGGGCGCCTAATTCCTTCAGATACTTCATCGCCTTGATCAGGGTGCCGCCGGTCCCGAGGAGGTCGTCGGCCATAAAAACCGTCTTGTTCTCCACCGAACCTAAGAGGCGCATGGCGGTGATATTGTTCTCATCAGCGTTCTGGGTGACCTTCGAGTAATCCCGTTCCTTGTAGAGAAGTGCCAAGGGACTCTTAAGATTTCCGGCGTAGTATTTGTTCCGATCCACCGCCCCGGTGTCGGGTGATACCACCACAAGCTCGGTCTCATCCAGATCGATGAGATTGGATAGCTTCTTTACCATCTGATACGACGCGTGGAGGTTCTCGAGTCTCAATCTGTTGAAGCTGTTATCGATCTCTTTGGAATGGAGATCCAGGGTAATGATTCTCGCTACTCCCATATATTCGAGGACCCTCCCGAACCAACTCGCGGTCAACGCCTCACGACCCTTCTTCCGATGCTGCCTCGAAAAGGGATAGGTGGGAACCACCACGGTAACACTGCGGGCGGAAGCCTGGATAACCGCGTCTATGGTCACGAAGAGGTTCATAACGTGATCGGCGATACTCAAACAGCAGGTGCATCCGCATGTGTAGGAGTCGAGGGGATAGTGGTTCTCCACGTCCTGAATGATATAGATGTCCATACCCCTCACCGAGTCGAGGATCTCCGCCTTGAACTCGCCGTTAGCGAAGCGGGTAAACTTGGTGTTGATTTTGAACGAGGGAAGCCTGAAGCTGTCCACCGGCCCATCGGCAAAGATATTCGGATCGTGCATATCCGCGTTCAAGTTGAAACTCCGGATAATTTCTTCCTTAGGTATCTCATAACGCCGGGAGAGATTGTTCACCTTGCGGTCGAACTTCTTTACGAAGAGGGTTTTCAGGTTCTTGATTATCTCTTCGGCGAACCGTTCTCCTCCCGGACATGCAATAACGCCGAGGCTTGAAGGCTTCGATAGGCTCATTCGTGACGTACCTTGTTAATATTTTGTATGATGATCTTACCCTAACATATCGCCTGTATCCGGGTCAATACAGGGAAAACGGAAACCCGAAGAGTTCCTTCTGCGCCCGCCCTAACCGGGAAACGCGCTCCTCGAGAACATTCCGCGCAGCGGCGGCTTGGGACCTGCCGAAATCAAGGGATAGGTTCCCCGGAGTTCCCGTAGCGGTCCTCCGGCCGAGCGCCTCCTTGGGCTCTCTAGACTCGAGGTTTTGGATGTCGGCGGCTACGGCACGGTAGGCGTCCCTGAAACTCTTCCCTTCCCGTACGAGCTCGAGGGCGTAATCGGTGGCGAAAATATCGGGGGTAAAGCCGTCGATGAGCCGCTGTTCATTGACCCCCAAGTTGGTAAAGGTCAGGTCCATCACCTCCACGCACAGGAGTGCAAGGTCCGTACCCCGCATCAAGGGACCCTTGGTCTCCTGGAAGTCACGGTTGTATCCGGAGGGGAGGTTTCGGACCGTCGCCTTTACTGTAGCGGCGTACCCCCCGAGGACCGCACTCTTGGCCCGGATAAGCTCGAGGACGTCGGGGTTCTTCTTCTGGGGCATGATGCTCGAGCCGGAGCACAGCTCGTCGGGAAGGGTAAAATACCCGAACTCGGGAAGTGAAAAGAGGATCAGGTCCTGGGCCGCTTTGCTCAGGGTGAGGGCCGTCTGATCGAGGGCGTCGAGGACGGCGGCCTCCGACTTTCCCCGGCTGTTGGCGACACTCAAGACGTTGTTCTGGATCGCTTCGAATCCGAGTTTCCGTGCCGCGAATTCCCGGTCCACGGGCAGCGGAACCCCGTAACTTGCGGCGCTTCCTAAGGGAGAACGGTCGTTCAAGCGGTAGGCCGCGTCGACTAAAACCAAGTCGTCGAGAAGGGCCTCCCCGACCGACGCCGCCCACAGCCCCACCGACGAGGGCATCCCCGACTGCATGTGGGTCCTTCCCGGCATGGGAACCGAGGCGTGGCGTCCGGCGAAATCGAAGAGGTTTTCCGCTAAATCGAGGAGCTCCTTCATGAAGATATGGAGGAAATCCTTGATGTAGAGCCTGAGCGCGGTCATCACCTGGTCGTTTCGGGACCGCCCGGTATGGATCCTCTTACCCGGCTCGCCGAACTTTTCGGTAAGATAGTTCTCGATAGCGGTGTGACAATCCTCGTCGGAGGGGGAAATAGGAAAATCCCCCTTCCCGGCGAGCTTTACGATTTCGGTCAAACCCTTGGTTACAGCTTCGTAATCCGCTCCGGAGATGAGATCCTTTTCGTGAAGCATCGAGGCGTGCCCGAGGCTTCCGAAACAGTCCGCGGGAACGAGCTTCCGGTCCAGGAGATAGTCCTCTCCCACGGTAAATCGTTCGATCAGCGAGTTGAGGGTGTAGTGTTTCTGCCAGAGTTTCCCCATCCGGAAAACCTATCCCATACCTCGACGGGTGTCAACGAGAAGTCGGCTTGACACCGGCCGGGCGGAGGACTAGGGTTTGGCCGGGGCCGCGGCTCCTTTCTTCTTCTTGAAAGAGAGGCCGTCCTTTCCCTTGACCACCTCGACGGTGTCCCCCTCTTTTACGTCCCCTTTGAGCATAAGCTTGGCTAGGGGGTTTTGGATCAGGTTCTGGATGGTCCGTTTCAGGGGCCGTGCTCCGAACTGCGGATCGAATCCGACCTCGGCGAGATACTTTTTGGCGTCCTCCGTAACCCGGAGGTCGATCTTTTTCGCCTCGAGCCTCTTTACGACCCATTTCAGCTGGATTTCGACGATCCCCTCGATCTGCTCCTTGCCGAGTCTCAGGAAGGTAATAATCTCGTCGACTCGGTTCAGGAATTCCGGCTTGAAGGTCTGCTTGAACAACGCATCGATCTGCGGCTTGACCGCGTCGAGGTCTTCAGCCTGGAGGATTATATCGCTCCCGAGGTTGCTCGTCATGATGACGATGGTGTTCCGGAAATCTACCACTCTCCCCTGACTATCGGTAAGACGTCCCTCGTCTAGGAGCTGCAGGAGGATGTTGAACACGTCGGGATGGGCCTTTTCTATCTCGTCGAAGAGGATTACCGAATACGGCCTGCGGCGGACCGCTTCGGTGAGCTGACCCCCCTCGTCGTAGCCGACGTATCCGGGAGGCGCCCCGATGAGACGGCTCACCGAGAACTTCTCCATGTACTCGCTCATGTCGATCCTCGTCAGCGCCCGCTCGTCGTCGAAGAGGAACTCCGCTAAAGTCTTGGCGAGCTCGGTCTTCCCGACCCCGGTGGGACCGATAAAAATAAACGAACCTAGAGGCCGGTTTTCGTCGGAGAGGCCGGTCTTGTTCCTCCGGATCGAATCGGATACCGAACGAATGGCGTGGTCCTGCCCCACCACCCGTTCGGCCAAGATATCTTCGAGCTTCAGATACTTCTGGATTTCCGAACTGAGCATCTTGGAGACCGGGATGCCGGTCCAGCTGCTCACCACCTGGGCGATGTCCTCGTCGCTTACCTCTTCCCGAAGAAGCTGGGACTCGCCCTGAAGCTCGGTGAGCTCCCTGGTCTTTGCCTCAAGCTCTCCTTGAGTTTGGGGGATGAGGCCGTGCTTAATCTCCGCGGCCTTGGCGAGATTCCCCTCTCGTTCGAACTGGGTCTCTTGGATATGGTATTCCTCGAGCTTCTGCTTGAGTTCCCGAATCTTCTCGATGATCCCCTTCTCGTTGTTCCACTGGAGCTGCATGGCGTCCCGCCGGGAACGAAGATCGGCAAGTTCCTTCTCGATCTTGTCCAACCGCTCCTTAGAGGCCTCGTCCGTCTCTTTGGTCAACGCCTGTTTCTCGATATCAAGCTGGAGGATACGCCGCTCGATCTTGTCGAGCTCGATGGGCTGGCTCTCGATTTCCATCTTCAGGCGGCTCGCCGCCTCGTCGATCAGGTCGATGGCCTTGTCCGGGAGGAACCTGGCGGTAATGTAGCGGTCGGAGAGGCTTGCCGCGGCGATCAAGGCTTCGTCTTTGATGCGGACTCCGTGATGGATCTCGTACCGTTCCTGCAGTCCCCGGAGGATCGCGATGGTGTCTTCCACCGAGGGCTCTTTCGTGTATACCGTCTGGAAGCGCCGTTCGAAGGCGGCGTCCTTCTCGATGTGCTTCCGGTACTCGTCGAGGGTGGTCGCCCCTATGGCCCTGAGCTCGCCCCTCGCGAGGGCGGGCTTTAAGAGGTTCGATGCGTCCACCGCCCCCTCCGCGGCACCGGCTCCGAC